>NZ_JBDZDK010000009.1:0-167261 GCF_040049155.1 Sphingomonas silueang | reverse complement strand
CCCGCTCCCCCACCCGGCCACCCATCAGGATACTTGCGTGGGTGGCCGGGTGGGGGAGCGGGCCGGTACCGCACTGATCCAGCTTTGCTGGATCAGACTCTAGCGCGCAGGGCATTGAGGCAATACAGCAACCCGCGGCACATGCAGCACGACATGCGCCTGGCGAGAAAGGCTCGCGTCGCCCGCGGCCATGCGGCGGGCGGGGCCACAGGTAAGGGATGCGGTGAATGACCGACGAGACTGAGATCATGGAAGCCTTCGACGCGCGCGCGCGCCGCCGGGCGGAACGTCGCGATTTCTTCCGCGCCTTCGGTGCCGCCGCCGCGATCGGCGGCGGGCTGGCGCTCAGCTCGTGCGGCGGGGGCGACGATGATTCGCCCACCCCGACGCCCACCGGCACGCCGACGCCGACGCCGACGCCCAGCGCGACCAACAGCAGCGGGCTGACCGACGGGGACATCCTGAACTTCGCGCTCAACCTCGAATATCTCGAGGCGCAATTCTATGCCTTTGCCGCGACCGGTTCGGGACTGCCCTCCACGCTGCTGACCGGCGCGGGCACCGCAGGCGCCGTCACCGGCGGGCGGCAGGTGACGTTCAGCGATCCGGTGATCGCCAACTACGCCCGCGAGATCGCGCAGGACGAGCGTGCGCACGTCGAATTCCTGCGCAACGCGATCGGCACCACCGCCGTCGCCATGCCCGCGATCGACATCTCGGCCACCGCCACCAGCGCCTTTTCCGCCGCGGCGCGTGCCGCCGGGCTGATCCAGGCGGGCCAGACCTTCGATCCCTATGCCGACGACAACAGCTTCCTGCTCGGGGCCTATATCTTCGAGGATGTCGGCGTCAGCGCCTACAAGGGCGCGGCGGCGCTGCTGACCAGCCCGATCGTGTTGCAGGCGGCGGCAGGCATCCTCGCGACCGAGGCGTATCACGCCGCGATGATCCGCTCGTCGCTCTATGCCAAGGGGATCGCCACGCCGTCGCTGATCGACGCGACCGAGAATATCTCGAACGCGCGCGACGGCCTCGACGGGGCGAGCGACATCGATCAGGGCGTGCGCCCGATCGGCAACCAGTCGAACATCATCCCCGTAGACGCCAACGGCATCGTGTTCGGGCGGAGCGCCGGTCAGGTGCTCAACATCGTCTATCTCAACCGCAGCGCGGTGAGCGCGGGCGGGTTCTTCCCCGCCGGCCTCAACGGCACCATCAAGACCAGCGCCGCGAACTGAGCCCGGAAGGATTAGCGACCATGACCAACGATTCGATCCTCCGCCTGCTCGAGGTCTGTGACGACCGCCGCGCCCATCGCCGCGACTTCCTGCGCCAGGCGGGCGGCGTGTCCGCCGCCGTCGCCGGGGCATCGCTGCTCGCGGCGTGCGGCGGCAACAGCAGCAACCCGTCGCCCACCCCGACGCCGACGCCGACGCCGACCCCCACCCCGACCACCAGCCCGACCCCGACGCCCACCGCCAGCCCCGCGACCGACGCCGACGTGCTGAACTTCGCGCTCAACCTCGAATATCTGGAGGCACAGTTCTACAGCTTCGCCGCGACCGGTGCGGGACTGCCGAACGACCTGCTGACCGGCGTGGGAACGCAAGGCGCGGCGACCGGCGGGCGGCAGGTGAACTTCACCGACCCGCTCGTCGCACAGTACGCGCGCGAGATCGCCGCGGACGAACGCGCGCACGTCGCCTTCCTGCGCGGCGCGATCGGATCGGCGGTGGTGGCGCAGCCCGCGATCGACCTCGGCGTCAGCGCCACCAGCGCCTTTTCGGCGGCGGCGCGCGCGGCGGGCATTGTCGCGGCGAACGTGGCGTTCGACGTCTATGCCAGCGACGAGAATTTCCTGCTCGGCGCGTTCCTGTTCGAGGATGTCGGCGTCACCGCCTACAAGGGCGCGATCACCTCGCTCGCCAACAAGACCTATGTCGATGCGGCGGCGGGCATCCATGCGGCGGAGGCGTATCACGCCGGGCTGATCCGATCGGTGCTGTACCGCAAGGGCATCGCCAACCCGACGCTGATCGACCGGACCGAGCAGCTGTCGAACGCGCGCGACGCGCTCGATGGCGCGCTCGACCTCGATCAGGGGGTGCGCGCGGTCAACAACGCATCGAACATCGTGCCGACCGACGGTACCGGCATCACCTTCACCCGCGTGCCCGCGCAGGTGCTCAACATCGTCTATCTCAACAACGCATCGGTCACGTCGGGCGGATTCTTCCCGTCGGGCGTCAACGGCCTGCTGCGCACCAGCGCCGCGAACTGACGCTGACGGAGACGCCGATGGCCCCGCCGCCCGCCGACCCCGCGCTGGAGCGGCGGCCCAGCCTGCCCGGATCGTTCCGCACCGTCGCGGTGCCGGGCGGTGCCGGGCAGTTCTGGCGCAAGCTCGGGGCCTTCGCGGGCCCCGGTTATCTGGTCGCCGTGGGGTATATGGACCCGGGCAACTGGGCGACCGACATCGCCGGGGGATCGGCGTTCGGCTATACGCTGCTGTCGGTCATCCTGTTGTCGAACATCATGGCGATGGTGCTGCAATCGCTGTCGGCGAAGCTCGGCATCGTCACCGGGCTGGACCTCGCGCAGGCATGCCGCGAATATTATCCAAAGCCCATACGCTGGCTATTGTGGGTGCTGTGCGAACTGGCGATCATCGCCTGCGACCTGGCGGAGGTGATTGGCACCGCCATCGCGCTGCAACTGCTCTTCGGGCTGCCGCTGGTCGCGGGCATCTGCATCACCGCTATCGATGTGATGCTGATCCTGCTGCTCCAGCAATATGGCTTCCGCAAGCTGGAGGCGTTCATCGTCGCGCTCCTGCTCATCATCGCGGGCTGTTTCGCGGTCGAACTGTTCCTCGCCCAGCCCTCGCTCGCCGGAATCGCGCGCGGACTGATCCCGACGACCGATATCGTGACCAACCCGGCGATGCTCTACATCGCGATCGGCATCCTCGGCGCGACGGTGATGCCGCACAACCTCTATCTCCACAGCTCGATCGTGCAGACCCGCAGCTTCGAGCGGACGCCGGAGGGACGGCGTGAGGCGGTGAAGCTGGCGACGATCGACAGTTCGGTCGCGCTGATGCTGGCGCTGTTCATCAACGGCGCGATCCTCGTGCTGGCGGCGGCGACCTTCCATACGGCGGGGCGCACCGACGTGGCGGAGATCCAGGACGCCTATCAACTGCTCACCCCGATGCTCGGCGCGGGGGCGGCCAGCATCCTGTTCGCGGTGGCGCTGCTGGCGTCGGGGCAGAATTCGACGATCACCGGCACCCTCGCCGGGCAGATCGTGATGGAGGGGTTCCTCAACATCCGCCTGCCCATGTGGCTGCGCCGAATCGTCACCCGGCTGATCGCGATCCTGCCTGCCGTGGTCGTCGCGGGCCTCTACGGCGACAGCGGCACCGCGCAGCTGCTGGTCGCGAGCCAGGTGGTGCTCAGCCTGCAACTGCCCTTCGCCGTCTATCCGCTGGTCCGCTTCACCGGCGACCGCGCGAAGATGGGCAGCTTCGCCAACCGCCCGGTGCTGGCGGCGGCGGCATGGACGATCTGCGCGGCGGTGATCCTGCTCAACTCGACGCTGCTGTACCAGGTGGTGACGGGGTAAGATCGCGAACCGTCATTCCCGCCTGCGCGGAAATGACGAAACACGGGGAGGTTCACTGCGAATACCTCCCGCAACCCTTCGCCGCTGCCGTGCAAACCTCCGCGCGGAATCCGTAGCGTAAACCCTTGGAAACGCGGTTCTCCGGGCATCCTGCAGCGTGAATTGGCGCAACTTTCGCCAATTTCGGCTACTGGACAGCGTGTCCGGTTGCGCTATCCATCGGCGATGGCGCTTCCTCCCCTCTTCGATCGACTGGCGCTGCCGGTCATCGCCTCGCCGATGTTCATCCTGTCCGGCCCCGAACTGGTGATCGCCCAGTGTACCGCCGGGATCGTCGGTTCCTTCCCCGCGCTCAACGCCCGGCCGCAGTCCGAACTGGACGAATGGCTCCACCGCATCACCGAGGCGCTGGCGGCGCACGACCGCGCCCATCCCGACCGCCCCGCCGCCCCCTTCGCGGTCAACCAGATCGTCCACCGCTCGAACGACCGGCTGGAGGCCGACGTCGCCACCTGCGCCAGATGGAAGGTGCCGATCGTCATCACCTCGCTCGGCGCACGCGAGGAGCTGAACACCGCGGTCCATGGCTGGGGCGGCATCACCCTGCACGACGTGATCGACGACCGCTTCGCCCGCAAGGCGGTGGAAAAGGGCGCGGACGGGCTGATCCTCGTCTGCGCGGGCGCGGGCGGCCATGCCGGACGCCTCAACCCCTTCGCGTTCACCCAGGAGGTGCGCGGCTGGTTCGACGGCCCCGTCGCCCTGTCCGGCGCGATCGCCAACGGCGGCGCGGTGCTGGCGGCGCAGGCGGCAGGCGCCGACCTCGCCTATATCGGCTCGCCCTTCATCGCCACCGCCGAAGCCAATGCCGCCGCCGCCTACAAGCAGGCGGTGGTCGACGGCCGTGCCGCCGACATCGTCTACACCAGCGCCTTCACCGGGGTGCACGGCAACTATCTGCGCGGCTCGATCGCGGCGGCGGGACTGGACCCGGACGCGCTGCCCGAACGCGATGCCTCGACGATGAACTTCGCCGGGGCCAAGGCATGGAAGGACATCTGGGGCGCGGGGCAAGGGATCGGCGCGGTCGATGCGGTGGTCCCGGCTGCCGAACGCATCGCCCGGCTGAAGGCGGAATATGCCGCCGCCCGCGCGCGGCTGACGCTATAGCGCCAGCGACAGCCGGTCGAACATCGCCCGCGCGGGGCTGGCGGGCGGCGGGCCGTCGTGCGCCCGCTCGATCCACTCGACCCGGCGATACAGGTCGATGCTGGCCACCGCCAGCGCCCGCGCCCCGCCGGGCATCGCCGCCAGTACCGCATCGTCGGTCCGCGGCGCCGGGCCCAGCACCCGCGCCGGATCGCGCGCGGCATCCGCAGTCATCTCGCCCGTCTCGACCGCGCGCTGGGTCAGCAGCCATGCGACGACATGCATCAGCCGGGTGGTGATCTTGAGCGATTCGCACGAGAATACCACCCGCGCCATCGGGTCGAGCACCGCCCGTTCCCCCCGCCCGCCGTCGTCGAAATAGCCGCGCGCCTCGTCGGCCAGCACCATCGCCTCCAGATACAGCGAATCGATCAGGCGGCGCTGCACGACCGCCGAGCTGCGATGGCTTTCCATGGCGGCGATCATGCCATGACCGGCACGACGGCGGAACGATTCGATCGGATGGCCGCCGTCCCCGAATGCGACAGGCGTCAGGCGATGATGTCGGGGATCAACTGGTCCTCGATCGCCGCGATCTCGTCGCGCAGGCGCAGCTTGCGGCGCTTCAGCCGGGCGAGTTGCAGCTGGTCCGCCGATCCCGCCGCCGCCAGCGCAGCGATGGCATCGTCCAGATCGCGATGCTCGACCCGGAGCACGCCCAGCCGCTGTTCGAGGTCCGATTCGTCCATCGCCCGCCACTTTCGCCCGGTCCGCGCGCGCAGGCAACGGTCCGTCGGCCATTTTTGCACGGCATGTCGAAAAACATGGTGAACGCGGCGACATCGCTGCGTTCGTGTGTTCTACTTCCTTCCCAACCAGCAAGCAGGAGGATGCATCGATGCAGACTGCCCACCTCAACGCCCTCGCCGCGAAGCATGCGACGCTCGACCGCCAGATCGCGGCGGAAGCCGGGCGCCCGTCGCCCGATCAGGCGGTGTTGTCGTCGCTCAAGAAGCGCAAGCTGATGGTGAAGCAGGAGATCGCGGCACAGTAGACGCTGCGCGCGGGGCCGCGGTCCGGCCCCGCGCCTCTTTCCGTTATTCCTCGCGCGAAATCTTTTCCTGCCGCTCGTGGCGGCTCTGCGCCTCGACCGTCATGGTCGCGATCGGGCGCGCTTCCAGCCGGGCGAGCGCGATCGGCTCGCCGGTGACTTCGCAATAGCCATATTCGCCGTCGTCGATCCGGCGAATCGCCGCCTCGATCTTGGCGATCAGCTTGCGCTGCCGGTCGCGGGTGCGCAGTTCGATCGACCAGTCGGTTTCGCTCGACGCGCGATCGGTCAGGTCCGCCTCGCGCAGCGATTCGTTCTGGAGATGCGCCAGCGTTCCCTGCGCCTCGCGGTGGATCGCATCCTTCCATGCCAGCAGCTTGGCCCGGAAATAGGCCTGCTGCCGGGGGTTCATGAACGGCTCGTCGCCATGCGGGCGATAGCCGGTGCCGTCGTCGTTCGCCGGAGGCGGCACGTCGAGTGGTTGTGTCATATCGCTCAAAACCGTTGCCATCCCCAGTCTCCGCTCCGGTGTGCCGCCGAACGCCACCGGCGAGGTCCCGTCCCGTCGATTTTTCTCGGCGGGCCTATATCGGGCGGAGCGATCGTTCACAAGTCGTACGGATCGCTCGACATTCGCCGGCCTGCCCGTTGCCGCGGCACGCCTTGCGCCCGCCGTGGACGAACCACCATCTCTTTGTCTAATGGGACGTCCCTTTACGATACGTTAACCACAGGAACGGGCTGGTTTCCGTGCCCCATTCGATTTATTCGGAACCGGGGCGGCAGGGGGGCGCGTTGAACTTTATCCCCTGTTTCGACTTTTTGTTCCATGGCCGGTCGATTGCCGCTGCAAGCGTCGGGGCAACCGTATGGGAAGAGTGAGACGACATGTCGGTTAAGATGGCACTGGCGAAACTGTGCGCGATCGCTTGCGGCGGTGCCGTGATCGGCGGCGGTGCGGTGCATTACGCCGAATCCGCAAGCAACCGGCAGATCACGAAGCGGACGATCACCAAACGCGCCGCGGCCAAGCGCGCGACCAAGAAGCGCACCGCCAGGCGGACCCCGAAGCAGCGCACCACCCGCAAGAAGTCGACGGTGCGTCGCGCGGTCGCGCTGCCGACGACGACCGCCGCACCCGCGGTCGTGACCTATGCCAGCCCGGCGGTGCCGGTGCCGATCGCGCCCGCCCCGTCCGCGCCGGTATCCTCCGGCGGCGGCACGCCGCCGACGACGTCCGGCGGCGGGAGCGGCGGCAGCAGCGGCGGCGGCTTCTTCGGCGGCGGGGGCGGCTTCGGCGGCGGCGGGTTCTTCGGCGGCGGCGGCTTCGGCGGGTCGAGCGGCATCATCGTCACATCGTCCGGCTCCGGCGGGCAGGCCTCGTCGAGCGCCGGTGCCTCGTCGGGCAGCAGCGGCGGCACCGCCTCGTCGGGCAGCAGCGGCGACGGTACCTCGAGCGGCAACACGTCGTCGGGCAACACTTCGAGCGGCAACACGTCGTCGGGTAACACCTCGAGCGGCAACACCTCGTCGGGCGCATCGTCGGGCAGCAGCGGCGGTGCCTCGAGCAGCGGCGACACCTCGTCCGGCGCATCGTCGGGGAGCAGCGGCACCTCGTCCGGCAGCAGCGGCGGCGCGTCGAGCAGCGGCGATACGTCGTCCGGCAGCACCGGTTCGAGCGGTGCCTCCTCGACCGGTTCGTCGAGCATGGGATGGACGCCCAGCAGCAGCAGCACCTCGTCGGGCACTTCCTCCGGCTCCAGCTCGAGCAGCGCGTCGTCCAGCGGCGGCACGTCGAGCGGCGGTCCGACGCCGGTTCCCGCGCCGCCGATGCTGCTGCTGTTCGGCGCGGCCGCCGGTGCGCTCGTCCTGCGCAGGCGGCTGACGCGCGGCACGCTCCGCACCGCGTGATCCGGGCCGCGCCGGGGTTCGCCCCGGCGCGGGCCACGCTGCGTCAGGCGTCGGCCAGCAGCTTCTCGATCTGATCGACCGGATGGCCGGTCAGGTCCTTGCTGAGCTCGCCCGCCAGCTTCTCGCTCACCGCCTTGTGGTAATGCTTGCGCATCTCGCCCAGCGTCTTGGGCGGCGCGACGACGATCAGCGATTCGAAGTCGTTGGCCAGCGCCCGGCGCTTCAGTTCCTCGGCGGCTTCGGCGGCGAAGCGGTCCTCGGCCTGCTGGTGATAGTCCGCCTCGCCCATCGATCCGCCGCCCGACGCGAAATTGCCGCCGCGGATCGACTGCGCCTGTCCTGCGGCGTCGGTCTTCTGGTGCCGGTCCGCCGGGTTCGCCTGCTGCTGCTGGTCCTCAACCACCAGATTGGGCATGTCGCCGTCGCCTTCGTTGCGGAAGAACAGCATCTTGCGGCCGTCGGCCACCAGCACGCAGGCATCATGGGGGATACGCATCACGCTCGCTCCTTCATGGTCGTGAGGGGGGCGGAACGCGCCGGGGCCGCGCCCGGTTGCGGCTTGCATGGGGCGCGTACGCTCGCCATAGCCCGGCCATGCACGACATCCGCCTGATCCGCGACGATCCCGCCGCCTTCGACGCCGCCCTCGCCCGCCGGGGATTGCCCGCGCGCTCGGTCGAACTGGCGGCGATCGACGAGCGCCGCCGCGCGCTGCTGACCGAGATTCAGGCCGGTCAGGCCCGCCGCAACGAAGCGTCCAAGGCGATCGGCGCGGCCAAGGCGAAACGCGACGAGGATAGCGCCGCCGCGCTGATGGCCGAAGTCGCGGCGCTCAAGGACCGCATGCCCGCGCTCGAAGCCGAGGAGGCCGCGCTCGGCACGCAGTTGACCGGCGTGCTGGAGGCGCTGCCCAACCTGCCGCTCGCCGACGTGCCGCAGGGCGCGGACGAGGATGACAATGTGGTCGAGAAGACGGTCGGCGACCCCCCTGCCTTCGGCTTCACGGCGCGCGAGCACGACGCGATCGGCCCGACGATCGGCCTCGATTTCGAGACGGGGGCGAAGCTCTCCGGCGCACGCTTCACCCTCGTGCGGGGCGCGGCGGCGAAGCTGCACCGCGCGCTCGGCCAGTTCATGCTCGACACGCTGACCGGCATCCACGGATACGAAGAGGTCGTGCCGCCGGTGCTGGTGCGCGGCGATGCGCTGTACGGCACCGGGCAGTTGCCGAAGTTCGCCGAAGACCTGTTCCGCACCACCGACGATCGCTGGCTGATCCCCACCGCCGAGGTATCGCTGACCAATATCGTCGCCGGGCAGATCCTCGCGGAGAAGGAACTGCCGCTGCGCTTCACCGCGCTGACGATGTGCTTCCGTTCCGAAGCGGGCGCGGCGGGGCGCGACACGCGCGGCTTCATCCGCCAGCATCAGTTCGAGAAGGCGGAGATGGTGTCGATCACCACCCCCGACCAGTCCGAGGCGGAGCATGAGCGCATGACGCAGGCGGCGGAGGATATCCTCGCCCGCCTCGCGCTGCCGTTCCGGCGGATGAAGCTGTGCACCGGCGACATGGGCTTTTCGGCGGCGCGCACCTACGACCTCGAGGTCTGGCTGCCGGGGCAGGCGCGCTACCGCGAGATTTCGAGCTGCTCGACCTGCACCGATTTCCAGGCGCGCCGGATGAACGCCCGCTACCGCCCGGAGGGGGAGAAGGCGACGCGCTTCGTCCATACGCTCAACGGATCGGGCCTCGCGGTCGGGCGCACGCTGGTGGCGGTGCTGGAGAATTACCAGCAGGCCGACGGATCGGTGGTCGTGCCCGACGTACTGCGCCGCTATGTCGGGCAAGAGGTGCTGACGCCCGCCTGAGCGGCGGTTGGAGGAAGGGGGAAGCGATGCAACCAGTCACGAAGCGGATCGCGGCACTGACGCTGGCGGGCGCGCTCGCCGGGTGCATCCCGCCCGGCCCCGACCGCATCGATCCCGGCCCGCCCCCGCCGCAGCGCGAGGGCGACGTTGCGCCGGGCACGCCTGCCGCCACCCAGCCGAGGGGCGACGGCGTCACCGCTCTCCCCTCGCCGCCGCCTGCGTGGGAGGCGCGGCGCGTCGTCGCCAATGCCCGCAGCGTGGCAAGCGGCAGCTATGTCGTCCGCCCCGGCGACACGCTGCGCGGCATCGCCAACACCACCGGCGCGGGTTCGGAAGCGATCGCGCGCGCCAACAACCTCGCCCCCCCCTTCACCATCCGCACCGGCCAGCGGCTGGCCATCCCCGGCGGGCGCTATCACGCGGTGCGCGAAGGCGAGACGGGCATCGCCATCGCCCGCGCATACGGCGTCGACTGGTCGCGGATCGTCACCGCCAACGCATTGGCCGAGCCCTATATCCTGCGCACCGGGCAGCGCATCCTGATCCCCGGCGACGCGGTGCCGCGATCGGCGGCGGAGCGCGCGGCGGCGTTCCGGCTCGACATCGACGACATCCTCACCGGCGGCGAACCCGCGATCGAGCCGAACGAGCGCCCCGCGCGCGCCGTGACCTCGCCGCGCCGCGTGCTGCCCTCCACCGCCGCCGTGGCGGCGCCCACGATCGCGCCGGGCGCCTTCGCGTGGCCGGTCGACGGGCGCGTGCTCAAGCGTTTCGGCGCGGGCGACAGCGGCGAGCGGACCAACGGCATCAAGATCGGCGTGCCGCTCGACACGCCGGTCACGGCGGCGGCGGACGGCACCGTCGCCTATGTCGGCACCGGCGTGCCGGGCCTCGGCGGCGTCGTCATCATCCGCCACGGCGGCAACCTCGCCACCGTCTACGGCCATGCCAGCCAGCTGCTGGTCCAGCGCGGGCAGGCGGTGAAGCGCGGGCAGAAGATCGCGCTGTCGGGCGACTCGGGCTATGCCGACCGCCCGCAGCTGCATTTCGAGATCCGCTCGGGCCGCACCCCCGTCGATCCGCTGGCGCGGCTGCCCCGGCGATGAGGGCGTCGCGGGGCAAGGCGATCCTGCGCCAGTCCTCGCCGCTGCCGGTCTGGGCGTCGATCCTGTGGCGGGTCACGGCGGTGCTGACGCTGGTCGGCATCGCGGTCGCCGTCCACTGGTTCGACCGCTCGGGGCTGCGCGACAATTACGACGGGCAGATCAGCTTCGCCGACGTGGTGTATTTCACCATGATCTCGATCACCACCACCGGATACGGCGACATCGCCCCGGTGACGGAGACGGCGCGGCTGTTCGACGCGCTGATCGTCACGCCGATCCGGGTGTTCGTCGTGCTGCTGTTCATCGGCACCACCTATCAATTCGTCCTCCGTCGCAGATGGGAGCGTTGGCGCATGGCGCTGATCCAGCAGAAACTGACCGGTCACATCGTCGTCGCGGGCTTCGGCAAGACCGGCGGCGAGGCGGTCGACGAACTGATCGCGCGGGGCGAGGATGCCCGCCGCATCGTCGTGATCGACCCCGCACAGGCCAATATCGAACGCGCGCAGAAGCTCGGCTGCATCGTGCTCCAGGCGGATGCGACCCGCGACGCGACGCTCTCCGACGTGCGCATCGCCAATGCCCGCGCGCTGATCGTCGCGACGGGCCGCGACGACACGTCGGTGCTGGTCACGCTGACCGCGCGCCACCTCGCCCCGGCCGTGCCGATCAGCGTCATCATCAAGGCGGAGGACAATGAATTCCCCGCCCGCGCGGCGGGGGCGACCACGGTCATCAACCCGGTCAGCTTCGCCGGACTGCTGCTCGCCGGTTCGTGCCGGGGGCCGCACATCGCCGACTACATGATGGACCTCGCCTCGATCGACGGATCGGTCGCGCTCGCCGAACGCCCGGTCGCGCCGCACGAGATCGGCAGGCCGCTGTCGGCGATCACCACGGGGCTCGGCCTGCGCGTCTATCGCGGCGACGGCAAATGCCGCTTCGACAGCCCGGAGGCGCAGGCGTTGCAGGCGGGCGACACGATCGTCGAGGTGGTGGGGCGCTAACCACCCCCTATCATTTTCGGCCGAAATCGCTATGTGGCCATGCGATCATGGCAACTCGTCTTCCCTCCGCCCCCCGTGTGGGCATGGTTTCGCTCGGCTGTCCGAAAAACCTCGTCGACAGCGAACGCATCCTGACGAAGCTGCGCAGCGACGGCTATGCCATGTCGCCCGACTATGCCGGGGCGGATGTGGTGCTGGTGAATACCTGCGGCTTCCTCGATTCCGCCAAGGAAGAATCGCTCGAAGCGATCGGCGAGGCGATCGCCGAGAACGGCCGGGTGATCGTTACCGGCTGCATGGGGCAGGAGGCGGAGACGATCCGCGCCCGCTTCCCGCAGGTGCTGGCCGTCACCGGCGCGCACCAATATGAACAGGTGGTCGAGGCGGTGCACGAAGCCGCCCCCCCGATCCCCTCGCCCTTCGTCGATCTGGTGCCCGAGAGCGGCCTGAAGCTGACCCCGCGCCACTACAGCTATCTGAAGATTTCGGAGGGCTGCAACCACCGCTGCTCCTTCTGCATCATCCCGTCGATCCGCGGCGATCTGGTCAGCCGCCGCCCCGACGCCATCCTGCGCGAGGCGGAAAAGCTGGTCGCGGCGGGCACGAAGGAACTGCTGGTCATCAGCCAGGACACCTCGGCCTACGGCATCGACATCCGCCGGACCCCACGCGCATGGAAGGGGCGCGAGGTCGTGCCGCACATGACCGACCTCGCGCGCGAGCTGGGCCGGATCGCGCCATGGGTGCGGCTACACTATGTCTACCCCTATCCGCACGTGGATCAGGTCATCCCGCTGATGGCGGAAGGTCTGGTGCTCCCGTACCTCGACATTCCGTTCCAGCATGCCGCCCCGAACGTGCTGCGCACGATGAAGCGCCCGGCGAACGACGCCAAGGTGCTCGAACGCCTGCGCGGCTGGCGGGCGGTCTGTCCCGATATCGCGATCCGCTCGTCGTTCGTCGTCGGCTTCCCCGGCGAGACCGAGGCCGATTTCCAGTACCTGCTCGACTGGCTCGACGAGGCGCAGCTCGACCGCGTCGGCGCGTTCCGGTTCGAGCCGGTCGAGGGCGCCGCCGCCAATGCGCTGCCCGATCCGGTGCCGGAGGCGGTCAAGGAAGAACGCTACGCCCGGATCATGGAAAAGACCGCCGCCATCTCCGCCGCGAAGCTCGCCGCGAAGATCGGCCGGACGATCGACGTCATCATCGACGAGGTCGGCGACGAGGGTGCTACCGGCCGCAGTACCGCCGACGCGCCGGGCATCGACGGCGAGGTGTTCCTGCGCGACGCCGCACACCTGACGCAGGGCGACATCGTCAGGGTCGAGATCGAGGACGCCGACGAACACGACCTCTACGGCGTGCCGGTGGCGTAATCCCATCCTCCCCGGCACGGGGAGGGGGACCATGCGCAGCATGGTGGAGGGGGGTGTCCGCATACGGCACGGCTGCGTTCGAGGCACTCCCCCTCCACCATCGCCTTCGGCGACGGTCCCCCTTCCCCGTGCCGGGGAGGAACTTGCCAGTGCCCCCGCCGCCGCCCTACATCCGCACGATGACACCGACCATCGTCGCCGACCGGGGGCAGGACGCCCGCCCGATCCACCTGATCCACCTCGCCGGGTTCGACGCATGGCTCGCTGCCCAGCCGCCGCGCGTCCGCGCCGCCGCCACGGCGCAACGGCTCGCAGCCAGGCCGGGCAAGACCGCCATCCTGCCGGGCAGCAATGACGAAGACTGGTCGGTCGCGACGGTCGTTCCCGATGCGCTGAAGCTCACCCCATGGTGCCTCGCCCATCTGCCCGCGCTGCTGCCGCCCGGCAGCTATCGCGTCGCGGGCGGCATGCCCGGCGCGGCGCTGCTCGGCTGGGCCACCGCCCACTATCGCTTCACCCGCTATCGCACGGCGGAGGACGACGGCCTGCGCATCCTGCTGACCGCCGATGTCGTGCGCATCGACGAGGCGCTGCGCCAGGCGCAGGCGACCGCGCTGGTCCGTGATCTGGTCAATACCGCCGCCGCCGACCTCGGCCCCGCCGACCTCGCGGCACAGGCGAAGCAGCTGGCCGACCGCCACGGCGCGACCATGACGGTAACGCAGGGCCGCGATCTCGAAACCGGCTATCCGATGATCCATGCCGTGGGCAAGGCAGCGGCGAAGGGCCGCGAGCCCCGCCTCATCGAACTCGAATGGGGCAACCCCGCCCACCCCCGCGTCGCGATCGTCGGCAAGGGCGTGTGCTTCGACAGCGGCGGGCTGGACATCAAGCCGTCGGCGGGCATGCGGCTGATGAAGAAGGACATGGGCGGCGCGGCGCACGCACTGGCGCTGGCCGGACTGGTGATGGAGACGCACCTGCCCATCCGGCTCCACCTGCTGATCCCGGCGGTCGAGAACAGCGTGTCCGCCGACAGCTTCCGCCCCGGCGACGTGCTGGCGACCCGCAAGGGGCTCACCGTCGAGAATACCAACACCGATGCGGAGGGGCGGCTGATCCTCGGCGACGCGCTGACGAAGGCGTGCGAGGGCGCGCCCGAACTGCTGATCGATTTCGCGACGCTGACCGGCGCGGCGCGGGTGGCGCTGGGGCCGGAACTGCCCGCGACCTTCGTCAACGACGATGCACTCGCCGCCGCGCTGCTCGCCGCCGGTCGGGCCGAGCATGACCCGCTGTGGCAGATGCCGCTGTGGGACGGTTATGACGAGATGCTGAAGTCCGACATCGCCGATCTGGTCAACGCCCCCGACGGCGGCATGGCCGGTGCGGTGACGGCGGCGCTGTTCCTGCGCCGCTTCGTGACGCCGGGGGTGGCATGGGCGCATCTCGACACCTTCGCATGGCGCGCGAGCGCGAAGCCCGGCCGGGCAAAGGGCGGCGAGGCATATGGCCTGCGCGCGACGTGGCGGCTGCTCAGGGACCGGTACGCAAGGCCATAAGACCCTCCCCGGCACGGGGAGGGGGACCATGCGCAGCATGGTGGAGGGGGGTATCCGCGGACGCGACGGCTACGTGTGCGGCGATCCCCCTCCACCATCGCCTTCGGCGACGGTCCCCCTCCCCGTGCCGGGGAGGATCGTTCAGGCCGCCTCCGCCGCCTCGGTCGTCCACCCCAGATGCGGCAGCGCGATCGACCGCTTGCCCGCCAGATCGGTCCGGCACACCAGCAGCTCGCGCCCCTCGATATAGGCCAGCAGCCGCTTCACCCGCCCCATCGAACTGGTGCCATAGGTCCGCGCGATCTCGTGATCGCTGGGACACGGCCGCCCTTCCCGCGCCGCCCGGGCAATGAGCATGAACGCGCCGAGCATGTCGTCGGGCAGCACCTCGGCGATCGCCAGCGCCTGCGCCCACTCGTCCTCCGGCGCGGCGAAGATGCCCGCGCGCGCGCACGCCAGCCGCCGGGTGAAGCCGGGCAGGTCGAGCGGCGGGCGCGCCAGCCCGACCATCCGGCAGCGCACGTCGAAATCCTGATACAGCACCGCCGCCGCGCGCGGCTGATCCCCCTCGTCCGCCACCAGCGCCTGCAACACCTCCGCCACGATCGCGTCGGTTTCGTCCGCCGACCGCTCGGGCAGGTCGGGTGCGGCCACCGGGCGGGGCGGCGCAGCGATCGCCGCCTCGACCGCCTCGGGCGGCGGCACATGGCGGATCGGGGGGCCGAGCGGCAGCATCGCCTCGACCGGGGCCAGCAGCAGGTCCTTGATGTCGGCCACCGGGCTGCTCGGCAGCGGGGTCAGCTTGGGGCTGCCGCTGCGCGCCGAGGTCTGGACCGGGCCGATCTTCACCGACAGTGGCCTGCGCGACACCGCCGGACCGAGTGCGAGGAAATGCCCGCGTTGCAGGTCGCGGATCGCCTCCGCCTGCCGCCGCTCCATGCCCAGCAGGTCGGCGGCGCGCGCCATGTCGATGTCGAGGAAGGTCCGCCCCATCAGGAAGTTCGACGCTTCCGCCGCGACGTTCTTGGCCAGCTTCGCCAGCCGCTGCGTCGCGATCACGCCGGCAAGCCCCCGCTTGCGCCCGCGACACATCAGGTTGGTCATCGCCGACAGCGAGGCGCGGCGCACTTCCTCCACCACCTCGCCGCCACCCGCGGGCGCGAACAGCTGCGCCTCGTCCACCACCACCAGCGCGGGATACCAATGCTCGCGCGGCGCATCGAACAGCGCGTTCAGGAACGCGGCGGCGCATTTCATCTGCCCCTCCGCCTCCAGCCCCTCGAGGCTCAGTACCACCGACGCGCGATGCTCGCGCGCCCGCGCCGCGAACTTCGCCACCTCGCGCTCGCTATGGTCGGCGGCCTCGATCACGACATGGCCGTACGCTCCGGCCAGCGTCACGAAATCCCCCTCGGGATCGATCACCACCTGCTGGACATGGCCCGCGCTGCGCTCGAGCAACCGGCGCAGCAGATGCGATTTCCCCGACCCCGAATTGCCCTGCACCAGCAGGCGGGTGGCCAGCAGTTCTTCCAGATCGAGCGGTACGGTCTTGCCCGCCGGGTCGGTCCCCATATCGACGTTCACGGTCATCGCGGGTCTTTAGGGCCGGGCGGCCCCACCCTGCAAGCGGTTGCGCCGACGCCCCGTCGCATCGCATAGCCATGTCGGGCGACAGGGGGGGCAGGATGCGCTGGCACTCGGGATATGCGATCGCGACGGCGGCGTTGCTGGTCGTCGAGATCGGCATCGCGCTGTTCGTTCGCGACGCGATCGTGCGGCCCTATGTCGGCGATGCGCTCGCGGTGGTGCTGGTCCATTGCGGCCTGCGCACGATCACCCGCCTGCCCGCAACCGCCGCCGCGCTGACCGCGCTGCTGGTCGCGATCGTCATCGAGTTCGGCCAGTATTTCAACGTACTGCAAGCGACAGGTCTTGCCGATAGCGAAGTAGCGCGCACCGTCCTCGGCAGCGGCTTCGACCCCCACGATTTCATCGCCTATGCGCTCGGCGCGCTGGCGGCATGGGCTATCGACGGGCGTCGCGCGCCTGGGCGGGGACGCGCACGGTCAGGTCGCCGATCGCCTCGCTGAGCACGATCTGGCACGCGAGCCGGCTGGTCGCCACCGCCCCGACCGCGAAGTCGAGCATGTCCTCCTCCTCCTCGCTCGGCGCTGGCAGCCGCGCATGGTCCGCCGGATCGACGATGACGTGACAGGTCGAACACGCCATCTGCCCCCCGCACGTCCCCTCCAGCGGCAGGCCGTACGCCTGCGCCAGATCGAGCAGCCGGTCGCCCGCCGCGCCCCGCGCCTCCTCGACCGAACCGTCGGGGGCGATCATCCGCACGATCACGCCCGTTGCTCCCGCGCCGCCCGGTCGATCGTCTGCAATGCCGTCACCAGTTCCTCCTCCTGCGTATAGCGGCCGAAGCCGATGCGGATCGACGACCGCGCCTCGCCCTCGCGCAACCCGATCGCGCGCAGCACATGGCTGCTGCGCCCCGATCCGCTGGCGCACGCCGATCCCGCCGAAAAGGCGATGTCCCGGCACGCGCTCATCAACCGCGCGACATCGAGTCCGTCCATCCGCACGTTGAGATTGCCGCGATAGCGCGCCGCATCGTCGCCGTTCAGCACCCAGTCCGGCCCGGCCAGCACGCCGCGCGCCGCCGTCCACAACCGCTCGACCTGCTCCGGATCGTCCTGCGTCAGCAACGCCGCCGCTGCCCCGAACCCCGCGCACAGCGCCGGGCTGAGCGTCCCCGACCGCAAGCCACCTTCCTGCCCGCCGCCGTGGAGCAGCGCGTCCGGCTCGGCGCCGCTACGCATCCACAGCGCACCGACCCCCTTCGGGCCGTACACCTTGTGCGCCGACACCGCGATCAGGTCGCACGCCGCGACCGGCAGCGGCACCCGCCCGAACCCCTGCACCGCGTCGCAGAACATCGCCGCCCCCGCCGCCCGCGCCAGTTCGCCCAGCCACGCGATCGGCTGCACCACGCCGATCTCGTTGTTGACCAGCATCGCCGCGACGATCGCGGTGCGCCCGTCGATCGCCGCCGCCGCCGCCGCGCGATCGACCAGCCCGTCCGGCCCCACCGGCAGCACCACGACCTCCGCCCCGGTCGCCCACGCCGTGTCGAGCACACAGGCATGTTCGGTCGCGATCGTCACGACTTTGGGCCGCACCTGCCCGACCCGTGCCAGCGTGCCCTTGATCGCCCAGTTCGCCGCCTCGGTCGCGCCGCCGGTGAAGTACAGCCGCCCGTCGTCCGCTCCCAGCGCCGCCGCCACCCGATCGCGCGCGACCTCGACCGCCGCCTTCGCCCGCCGACCCTCACGATGCGGCGAATGGGGATTGCCGTGGAAATCGCGCAGCCACGGCACCATCGCGTCGAACGCCTGCGGCGCAAGCGGCGTGGTCGCCTGATAGTCGAGATAGGTCATCGCGCACCCAGCCCGGCATAGGCATCGGCGAAGCGATCCAGCTCCTCCGCCGTCGTCGACCAGCCGATGCTGACCCGGATCGTCCGGTCGGCCACCTCGGGCGCGATGCCGAATCCGGCCAGCGCCCGGCTGCGCTTCAGCGTCCCCGACGAACAGGCGCTCCCCGCCGACACCGCGAACCCCATCGCGTCCAGCCGGATCAGCTGCGCGGCGGCGGGCAGGCGCGGGTGCGCCACCGCATAGATATGCGAACACTGAATGCCGGGCTGGAGCACCTCGCCACCCTCGTACAGCCGGTCCCTGAAATCGAACCGCTGCCCGGCATCGGTCGCCCAGTTGTCGATCCCGCCCGCCTCCAGCGCGGTGGCGAAGCCCAGTGCGCCCGGCAGGTTCTCGGTACCCGCGCGATAGCCCGACTCCTGTCCGCCGACCGGCTCGACCATGGCATAGTCGCGCAGCAGCAGCGCGCCGATCCCCGGCGGTCCGCCCAGCTTGTGCGCCGATACGACGATCATGTCGGCGTCGGGCAGCGCCCCCTTGCCCGCCAGTTGCGATGCGTCGACCAGCAGTAGCCCGCCCGCATCCCGCACCATCGCCCGACCGGCGATCGACAGCGGCAGCAGCGTGCCGGTCTCCGAATTGATCGCCTGCACCGCCACCACCGGTGGCGGGCCGTCCGTCAGACAGGCCGCCAGCGCAGCCTCGTCCGGCGCGCCGCCGTCGATCGGCAGCACGTCCGCTCCCGGTGCCGCCCGCGCGACGGCGTCATGCTCGACCGCCGACACCAGCCGCCGCGCCCGCTTCGCCCGGCCCAGCCCGATCGCCAGCGCCTCGCTCGCCCCGCCGGTCAGGATCACCTCGCCATCCCAGTCGAGCGCCTTCGCGATCCGTGCCCGCGCATCCTCCAGCATGCGCCGTGCCGCGCGCCCCTCGGCATGCGGGCTCGACGGATTGGCCCAGCGCGCCATTCCCTCCGCCACCGCCGCCGCCGCTTCGGGGCGCATCGGCGTGGTCGCGGCATGATCCAGATAGATGCGGCTCGTCAAAACACTTCCGTTCCGATTGCGTGGGCCTATATAGCCGCGATCCCTATACGCGCCATCGCCGCGCCCGCATCTTTAACAGGACCGCCCATGCCCGAAGTCATCTTCCCCGGACCCGAAGGTCGACTGGAAGGGCGTTTCGCCCCCGCCCCGCGCCCGCGCGCGCCGGTCGCGATGATCCTGCACCCGCATCCGCTGTCGGGCGGCACGATGAACAACCGCATCGTGCAGGAACTCTACAAGACGTTCCAGCGCCGCGGCTTCGCGACGCTGCGCTTCAACTTCCGCGGCGTGGGCAAGAGCCAGGGCACGTTCGACAACGGCGTCGGCGAATTGTCGGATGCGGCGTCCGCGCTCGACTGGGTGCAGAGCTTCCACCCCGAAGCGCAGACGACATGGATCGCGGGCGTCAGCTTCGGCGCGTGGATCGGCATGCAACTGCTGATGCGCCGCCCGGAGATCCGCGGCTTCATCTCGATCGCGCCGCCCGCCAACATGTACGACTTCACCTTCCTCGCCCCCTGCCCCTCATCGGGCATCATCATCCAGGGCGACGCGGACGAGGTGGCGACCCCCGCCGCCTCGCAGAAGCTGGTCGACAAGCTGCGCACCCAGCGGCACATCACCATCCATCACGACGTGATCCCCGGCGCCAACCATTTCTTCCAGAACGAGATGCCGGAGTTGATGGGCAGCGTGGACAAGTATCTGGATATGCGGCTCGACCCGAATTCGCCGATCAAGTGAGGCTGGCGCGAGCGGATCGGCGCGGCCGATCCGCGCCTCGCGCGCCAGCCCGGCCGGCGGCGCGTAAAGCGCCGACCGACGACGCGGCTTGGCCGCGTCGCCACCCAACATATCCTGCTTGCCATATTGCAAGTCCGACGTAGGATAACGGCAACATTCCGTTACAGGACAAGACCATGCTGACCGCCCTCCTGCTCGCCGCCGCGTTCCAGACCGCTCCCGCCGCTGCGGGGGCACCGCCTGCGGTCGATCCGAACAAGAAGGTCTGCCGTCGCGAGGCGCAGACCGGCTCGATCATGGCGATGCGCAAGTGCCGCACCGCCGCCGAATGGGCGGAGATCGACGCCAGCGCCGCCGACCAGACCAACGAAGCGCTGCGCCAGCGCGCCAATGCGGGCACCAGCATGCGCGAATTCGGCGCGGGCCGCAGCAACTGAGGCCGGCCGGGCAGGATCGGCCACGGTGCCGCTCCTGCCTAGACGGTCCAGATCGCGACGTTCCCCACCATCACCGCCGCGCACGCCAGCATCAGCGCGCCCTTGCGCCGCTCCCCGCGCCGGATCAACCGGATGCCGCCATAGCCCAGCACCGCCGCGACCAGCATCAGCACCGACAGCAGCGTTCCCGCCGGTCCCCCGCTCATGCCGCCAGCACTCGCGCATAGGCGGCGGGATCGACGTTGCCGCCCGACAGCAGCACCAGCGTCCCCGGTACCGCCGCCACCCGCCCGGCCAGCAGCGCCGCCAGCGCCACCGCCCCGCCCGGCTCCAGCACCAGCCGCAGGTGCCGCGCCGCCCAGCGCTGCGCATGGGCGATCTCCGCCTCGCTCACCGCCACCCCGGTCGCGCCACGCCCCGCCAGCACGTCGAACGTGCGCTCGGCGACGCGGGTCGTCTGTAGCGCGTCGCAGGCGGTGGCGGGCGGGCGCTCGCCGACCGGCACGATCATCCCCGCCGCAAGGCTGCGCGCCATATCGTCCCACCCCTCCGGCTCGACGACGATGATCGCGGCATCGGGCAGCGCCAGCGCGATCCCCGCCGCCAGCCCGCCGCCGCCGCACGGCACGACGACGCGGGCGGGCGCGCCCAGCCCCGCCGCCGCCATCTGCGCCGCCGCCTCGATCCCCGCCGATCCCTGCCCCTCGATCACCCACGCATCGTCGAAGCTCGGCACCAGCGTCGCGCCGCGGGCATGCGCCAGATGCGCCGCGATCTTTTCCCGGCTTTCGGTCGCCCGGTCGTAGCGGACCACCTCCGCGCCCAGCGCCAGCGTCGCCGCCAGCTTCACCTCGGGCGCGTCGGCGGGCATCACGATCGTCGCCGGGAATCGCAGCCGCTTCGCCGCCCATGCGACGCCCTGCGCATGATTGCCCGACGAGAAGGCAACGACGCCGCGCGCGCGCGATTCCTCGCCCAGCGCGGTCAGCCGATGCCATGCGCCGCGCAGCTTGAACGCGCCGATCGGCTGCAAGGATTCCGCCTTGAACGCTACATCTATCCCATTGATATCATGAACGAATAACGGCGAAGGCGGCAGGATCGCCGCGATCTTGGCGGCGGCGTCGCGCACGCCTGCGCGGGTGGGTTGTCGCAGAATGGTCATAAATTGCACTTTCCGCCGCAGAACCACTTTACATCACGGGTTCGGGGTCATAGATCGCGCCTCCGCTGCCCCATGGGACTTCCAACCGCAAGGCAGCTTTTGTCACCGTATGCCGAAAGGCAATTGGAGGTCCCTTGAATTGGCCAAGCACCATAGCGCGCTGGGGCTAGCTGCCCCCTTTATCGCCCGTGGCTCCTCGTTCGAGCGCGGGATCGACATTGCAGAGCGCCGACCGGTAGAGCCGGTCACGCTCGTTCGCCCGCACGCTGCCGCGCGCGCCGCCCGATTCTTCGTCGAGAAGTTTCCGGGGCGCTCGATGTATGCGGTGAAGGCGAATCCGTCGCCCGATCTGCTGCGGGTCCTGTGGGACAACGGCATCGTCCATTACGACACCGCGTCGATCGGCGAAGTGCGTCTCGTGAAGGCGACGCTGCCGGACGCGACCTGCCACTTCATGCACCCGATCAAGGCGCCCGAAGCCATCGCCGAGGCCTATTTCGAGCATGGCGTCCGCACCTTCTCGCTCGACAGCATGGAGGAGCTGCGCAAGATCGAGGCCGCCACCGACGGCGCGACCGATCTGACGCTGTGCGTGCGGATGCGCGTGTCGTCCGAATATGCCAAGCTGTCGCTCGGGTCGAAGTTCGGCGTCGGTCAGGCGGATGCGAAGGAGCTGCTGATCGCGACCCGCCAGGTCGCCGACGCGCTCGGCATCTGCTTCCACGTCGGCAGCCAGACCATGTCGCCGGATGCGTACAGCAACGCGATGGAGCGTGTCCGCGCCGCCATCGTCGATGCGGGCGTGACGGTCGACGTGATCGACGTCGGCGGCGGCTTTCCGTCGCGCTATCCCGGCATGACCCCGCCGCCGCTGGAGCGTTTCTTCGAGACGATCCACCGCGCGTTCGAGAGCCTGCCGGTCAGCTATTCGGCGGAACTCTGGGCCGAACCGGGCCGGTCGCTGTGCGCCGAATATGCCTCGGTCGTCGTCCGCGTCGAGCATCGTCGCGGGGCGGAGCTGTTCATCAACGACGGCGCCTATGGCTCGCTGTTCGATGCGGCGCACATCGGCTGGAAGTATCCGGTGCAGCTGCTGCGTCAGCCGGAATCGGACGCGCGCGACATGGACTTCAGCTTCTGGGGTCCGACGTGCGACGATATCGACCAGATGAAGGGACCGTTCCCGCTCCCTGCCGATACCCGCAGCGGCGATTATTTCGAGGTCGGGATGCTCGGCGCCTATGGCTCGGCGATGCGCACCGCGTTCAACGGCTTCGGCAACGGCGAGACGGTCGTGACCGACGACGAGCCGATGGAGTCGATGTATCTGATCGCGGAGGAACCCGCGTTCCGCTCGACCAACGTCGTCAAGCTGTAACGCCCCGCCCCTACCCCACACCCCTCCCTTCCCGCCGCGTGCGGGAGGGGCCGGGGTGGGCATCGCGTCGTAACCGCGCTATGCCGCCGCCTTCGGCCCCCTCGGGGGACCAACCGGGTTTCCGCGTCCCCTTTGAACGACGACGGCATCACCGATCACGGAAGCTTCCATGACCGACACCCAGATCAACGATACCCGCAAGGCGGAACTGCTCTCGACCACCGTCGAGCATGTCGACATCACCAAGTTCGACGCGCGCCCGATCATCGACGCCATGGGCAAGATGAGCTTCACCAGCCGCGACCTCGCCCGCGCTACCGGCATCTACAACCAGATGCTGGAGGACAAGGATTGCTCGATCTTCCTCGTGATCGCCGGTTCCACCTCGGCGGGCGGCTGCATGGACCTGTATGCCGAACTGCTGCGCTCGAACATGATCGACGGCGTGGTCGCGACCGGCGCGTCGATCGTCGACATGGATTTCTTCGAGGGCCTCGGCCATAAGCATTATCAGGCGCTGGAAATCCCCGACGACAATGTGCTGCGCTCGCTCTACATCGACCGCATCTACGACACGTACATCGACGAGGAGCAGCTCCAGGACTGCGACCACACGATCGGCAAGATCGCGGACTCGCTCGAGCCCAAGGCCTATTCGTCGCGCGCCTTCATCCGCGAGATGGGCAAGTATCTCGCCGAGCACGGCAAGAAGGAGAACAGCCTCGTCAAGCTCGCCTATGAGCATGACGTGCCGATCTTCTGCCCGGCGTTCGTCGATTCGTCGGCGGGCTTCGGTCTGGTGAAGCACCAGGTCGAGCGCGCGAAGGAAGGCAAGCCGTACATGGTGCTCGACGCGATCGCCGACTTCCGCGAACTGACCGACATCAAGATCAAGGCGGGCACCACCGGCCTGCTGATGATCGGCGGCGGCGTGCCGAAGAACTTCATCCAGGACACCGTCGTCTGCGCCGAGATCCTCGGTCACGACGATGTCGAGATGCACAAGTACGCGGTGCAGATCACGGTGGCGGACGTGCGCGACGGCGCCTGCTCGTCCTCGACGCTCAAGGAAGCGGCGAGCTGGGGCAAGGTCGACACCGCGCTCGAACAGATGGTGTTCGCCGAGGCCGGTTCGGTCATGCCGCTGCTGGCGTCCGACGCCTATCACCGCGGCGCATGGAAGGACCGCCCGAAGCGCGCCTGGGGTGCGATCTTCAACGACTGATCGGTCCGCGCGGGCTGAACACGGCAACGGCGGGGGAGCGATCCCCCGCCGTTCGTCGTATCAGCCGTCCAACCTCACGTCCGGTCCGACCCCCGGACCGCCCGACCCCCGACCGTTCGTGTCGAGCGCAGTCGAGACACCCCGCGAAAGGTTCGCGGCCCGTCCCTCGACTGCGCTCGGGACGAACGGCAGGAACCGGCGATCCGGCCCGCGCAGGAGCGACAACAGCACGGCAGGAACCGGCGATCCGGCCCGAGCAGGAGCGACAACAGCACGGCAGGGGTCGGCGATCCAGCCCGCGCCGCGGCGATAGCAACCTCGTCACCCCTGCGCAGGCGGGGGGCCATATCCTGTGCCGTTGCGCCCCTATGACCGACGGCAGCATCTATCGATTCCCGCCTGCGCGGGAATGCTGCCCATCCCGCCTTACAGCTTCAACCCGTACCGCGCATATTGCACGTCGATCCGCGGCGACATCCGTCGCGCCGCCGCCAGATCGCTCGCCGCCTCCGCATCGCGCTTCATCGCCTTGAGCACCGCCGCGCGCAGATAGCGGCTGCTGGTCATGTCCGGGGCCGCCGCCAGCACCGCGTCGAGATCGGCCATCGCCTCCTCGTACCGGCCCTTGCGGAACCACACCATCGCCCGGCTGTCGAGCGCGGCCAGCGTGTTGTCCGACAGTTCGATCGCGCCGGTGCAGTCCTTGAGCGCGGTGTCGAGCCCCACCGATCGCGTCCCCTTCACCCAGCAGCGCCCGTTCAGCAGCCCCGGCGAGCCCGGCTTCTCGGCGATCAGCGTGTCGTACAGCTTCAATGCCTCCGCCGGATCGCCGAACTCGCCGAGCAGGCTGGCCTTCTCGCTGCGATATCCCGCCCGCGTCTCGCCGCCCAGCGCGATGCGATCGTCGAGCAGCGCCACCGCACCGGGCAGGTCGCCCATCTCGGCCTTCACCCATGCGATGCGCGTGATCGCAGGGAATGACGAGGGATCGAGCGCCCGCGCCTTCTCCGCATCCGCCAGCGCGGCGGGCAGGTCGCCCAGCGTCATCTGGGTGAACGAGCGTTGCAGATACAGGTCGACCGAGGGCTGCTTGCCGATCACCGCGTTCAGATCGGCCAGCGCCGCGCGATGCTCGCCGATCCCGCCCTCGAACGCGGCGCGACTGGTGTAGCCGCTGGGTTCGTCGGCATCGGCGGCGATCGCCCTGGCATAGGTGGTGCGGATCGCCTTGACCTGGCTCGATCCCGCCATCGCCGCCGGGGTCAGCGTCCAGCGGCGCGGCGTATCGGCGGGCGCAACCAGCCGGGGCACCATCGCCTTCATCCGCGCCACCGCGTCGCGCTCGGCGGCGATCCGGTCGGCGGGCACCTCGACGCCCGTATGGTCGACGCGCTCGTCCATCGTCAGCACGCCGTCGGCCAACCGCGTGGTGCGCTTCACCACATAGCCCGCCGCCGTCACCTCGGCATCGGGCGATCCCTCCAGCGTCATGCCGCGCCCGCCCTCGGGCAGGCGGATGCGCAGCCGGGTGCGCAGGCCCGCCGGGGCGGGTGCCGCGACCGGGATCCTGGTCCATTCGGGGCGGCTGCGATCGGGTGCGAAGTCGATGCTCGAGAAATTGCCGACCAGCGTGCGCTTGCGGCGGCGATCCTCGGTCTGCCATTGGGTGCCGATCACGCCGTTCGCCTGCACCACCACATCGCCCGTCGTGGGATCGGGCGTCATGGTCATGTCGGCGAACTGCCCCTCGCCCACCCATTGCTGGAGCAGGTTGGACAATGCTTCACGCTGTTCGTCCGGCCCCATCTGCGACTTGGCGGCGCGCAGCATGCCCGCCAGCCCGCCATGGACCACCGCCTTCAGCTTCAGCGCGCTCGGCAGGTCGACGGCACCGCTCTCGTCCGCATCGATCGTCAGGTCGATGATCGGCACCGCATCGGCATGCGTCTCGATCCGCAGCGGTTCGGCCCCGCCGCCCCGGAGCGGCAGCACCCAGCCGACGCCCGGCGTATTGCCGATGTCGGCGATCCGTGCGTTGCTGCCGGTGCCGTCCAGCCAGTAGCTGCGCCCGTCGATGATCGCGCGGACGAACACATGGTTGAACGCCGCCGCGCTCGGCAGGCGTTCGGGCACGAAATCGCCCTGCCCGACGTTGGCGAGCACCGCCTCCGCCTCGATCCCCATCGCGCGGAGCATGCCGAGCAGCAGCAGCGTCTTGGCCTTGCAGTCGCCATAGCGCACGTCCCACGTCCGCTGGGGCTTCTGCGGCACGTAATTGCCGCCGTCCATGCCGACCGCGAGATAGCGGATCTTGTCCTGCACCACCTCCAGCGCGCGCTGCGCCCGGCCGATCGGGGTCGCGTCGGCCTTCTGGATCGCGGCCACTTCAGCGGCGAGCGGCGTGCCCGACGCGATTACCCCCTCGGTCGCATAGAGCGGCGCGAAGGTGCGCGACACGTCGCCCCAGTCGGCAAAGGTCGCCAGTTCGATCAGCGGCGGACGGCGATAGCGGGTCGGCGCGTCCTCGGGCATCTCCTTCTGCTTCGCCAGCGGCAGCGGGATGGTGAGTTCGCTGTAGGCGCCGTTCCGCACCGGTTCGGCGCTGACGCCCTCGGCGAAGATCTTCCACCTGGGCGCGGCGGCGGTCGGCCACGAAAAGCGCGCCCGCCCCGCCCCCACCCGCATCGGCGCGGCCATCAGCGCCATCACGTCCTGCACCCGCCCGCCCAGCGCCCCGTCGCGCGCGGTGATCGATACCGCCAGGTCGAGCGTGTCGCCGACCTCCAGCCCCTCGACCGCCATCGTCGCGGTCAGGATGCCGGTCAGCTCGCGCTGTTCGAGCGACTGTTCGCGGCGCAGCACGACGAACTTCTGCCCCTTGGCCAGCAGGTCGATCCGCTGCCCCCCGCGCAGGATGGCGAGGCTGTGGACGATCAGGTCGCCCTTGTCCGGCGCCCATGGCAGCGTCAGCGTCGCCGCCTGCGACAGCATCTCGTTCGACACGATCCTGGTCTGCTGGCGGACATAGGACCACAGTTGCCCGTTCTCGATCCGGTGCTGCAGGTCGAGCAGCGCCAGCGGCGGGGTATTCTCCGCATCGGCGGCGGGCGCGGTCGGCGCGGGTGCGATCCACGCCGGGGCGGGTTGATAGAGCGGCGTATCACTCGCCCACGCCGGTACCGCGAACGCCAACACCCCCGACGCCACGCCCGCCCACATCCTGCCCTGCACGCTATACACCCCCATGTTCGGACCCACGCCCCCGCCGGTCCATCGATTGCAGGTCTAGCCGCTCGCCGCCGATTGTCGAGGGGGCGGATTTTGTGCTGTACCCGCCAGGACGGACCTGGCCGCCGCGGGTAGCGCCTGCCGACGGGGGGGCGCTGTTGGGAAAGGCGATGGCGTTGGGGGATGTCCGCGATGCCGCGTCCCGTTTCTCGAAAACGATGGTGAAATGGGAAAACGACGCGTGGATACGTCGAGTGGAGCACCTCGCAAAAAACAGGTGGTCGGTCACGAATGACGCCGATAGCGTGGCTCGCTATGGCATCACCGTTATCAATTCGTCGCGTCGGCGCAGAACAGGTAGATCAGATTCGTGATCTGTCGGTCAGGGCATACGCCAAGTGGGTTCCCATAACACCCCGCAAGCCCCGACCGATGACGGCTGATTACAGTGCCTCCGTTCTGACCAATCAATTCGACTTCCTGTTCGAGGGGGAGCGATTGGTTGGCCTTGTAGAAACAGTGCAGCAAGATTCTGAATTGATGATCGTCAACGTCGCTGTCGAACCCGATTGTCAAGGCAAGGGCTATGGCACCATTCTGATGCGACATGCCGAGCAACTTGCTAAAGACTCGGGGCTTAACGGCACACGGCTCTACACCAACAAGCTGATGACCGAGAATATCGCTCTTTACGAACGGCTCGGCTATCGATTTGAGAAAGAGACGCACCACGACTTGGGGACGGTTGCTGTCCACATGGTCCGTCCAGCTTCCTAACGGTGCATTCCCTCTCAGATTAGCTTTCCCGATTGGGAACCAGTGATGGGAATGTAGGGCTACCGATCGCGCTGACGGCCGCCTGCGGGTTCCGCTTTCCCGAAACCTGTTCCCGATTGCGCTTTCCCGAAGCGGGCGACGGCAGACGGCGAAACGGGAACGATCGCCCTGCCGAACAAGCGCAGCCTGGAAGCCGAATCGCCAGCCCGAACGTCGGCGTACGGGGCCTGGGCGGAACGCCCGCGCGCCTGCCCCAATCCGGCACCCACCACCCATATCCGCGATATTGCGCCTTGCCTTTCGGTTCATACGCGGCACAGACTCGGCAAACCGACATGGTGCGCGGGCACCGGACGGACGGGAGAGGAAGCACATGACGATCGATCGCCGCACGATGCTGGGCGTGGCCCTTGGCGCGGGGCTGGCGCTGCCGCATCTGGCCGAGGCGCAAGGGTCGGGCGAGGCGCTGACGCCATGGCCGCCGCGCGAACATTTCCGCCTGTGGCCGGGCAAGGCCCCCGGCGCGCCCGCGACGCCGATCGCCTATGCCCCGTCGATGAACGGTCGGCCCGGCATGCGCGAACTGTGGCTGCGCGGGGTCGGCGATCCGGTGGTCGGAGTCTACCGCCCGGCCAGGCCCAACGGCACGGCGATCCTCTCCATCCCCGGCGGCGGCTATGGCTTCGTCTCGATCGAGAACGAGGGGATCGACATGGCGAAGGCGCTGAACCCCGCCGGGATCACCGTGTTCGCGCTCGCCTATCGCCTGCCCGGCGAAGGCTGGGCGCAGCGGCAGGACGTGCCGTTGCAGGACGCGCAGCGCGCGATGCGGCTGATCCGCGCCAATGCCGCGCGGTACGGCATCGATCCGGCAAAGCTGGGATGCTGCGGCTTCTCGGCGGGCGGGCATCTGGCGGGATCGCTCACCGTCGCGCATGACGACCGGGTCTATGCGCCGGTCGACGCCGCCGATACGCAATCGGCCCGGCCCGCCTTCACCGGACTGGTCTATCCCGTCACCAACATCGGCACCATGTCGCACCGCGGATCGCGCGACAATCTCGCCGGGCCGAACGCGCCCGATGCGGTCTATGCCCGCTACGACATTCCGACGCGCGTCACCGCGCAGACCCCGCCGGTATTCCTCGCCCATTCGATTGACGACGGGACGGTACCGGTCGACCAGTCGCTCGACATGATCGCCGCCTGCCGCCGCGCGAAGGTGCCGGTGGAGGCGCATCTGTTCGAGAAGGGCGGCCACGGCTGGGGCGCGCTGCACAGCCCGGCGGACAGTTCGCGGCGGCGCTGGACCGACCTGTTCGTCCGCTGGATCGGCGAGCGGGGGTAGGGCACGCCGCGCTTCTCCCCTCCCTGAAAGGGAGGGGC
Organism: Sphingomonas silueang; assembly: GCF_040049155.1. NCBI lineage: Bacteria > Pseudomonadati > Pseudomonadota > Alphaproteobacteria > Sphingomonadales > Sphingomonadaceae > Sphingomonas > Sphingomonas silueang. The sequence goes on along the minus strand of NZ_JBDZDK010000009.1, from coordinate 137,768 downwards.
GGCAAAGCCCCGGCCCTTTCCTACACGCCGTCATTCTGTCACCATGGCCGGGCCGCAGGCTCCCGAAGCCGTCCCGCCAAGGTCGAAAACACCGCGTCCAGGTGTAAACTTCGTAAACTTTGCCTAGCCGAACAGCCGCGCGGCGCTGCGCTCCAGCATGACGAGCTGCCACAGCGTTCGGCCATGCTCGGCCCGCCCGGCGCGATGCTCGGCGGCGAGCCGCTCGATTGCGCGCGGGTCGAACCACGTCGCCAGCACCCCCGACCGCGCCAGCCCCGCCGCCTCGTCGGCCAGCGCGCCGCGGAACCATGCGCTGACCGGCGTCACGAACCCCATCTTGGGGCGATAGAGGATCTCGTGCGGCAGCCACGGCTCCAGCGCCTTCTTCATCAGCCACTTGCCCTGCCCCCCGCGCAGCCGCATCGCCGGCGGAAGGGTCGCGCAGAACTCGATCAGCCGATGGTCGAGCAACGGCTCGCGCGCCTCCAGCGCCACGCTCATGCTGGTGCGATCGACCTTGGTCAGGATGTCGCCGGGCAGCCAGTGGCGGAAGTCGGCATATTGCGCCCGGTCCAGCCCGTCGCGCGCCGGGGCGTCGCGCATCGCCCGGACATAGCGGTCCTCCCCGCGATAGCCGCCGATCGCCCGCCGTATCGCATCGCCGTACAGCCGCTGCCGCACCGCCGGGGTCGTGACCCCGACCGCGCGCGCATAGGCCGCCTCGCCGCCCTCGGCCAACCCGAGCAGCGTCGTCCTGGCGCGGAACGGGCGCGGCGCCCAGTCCGCCTTGGGCCACGCCCGCCCGAGCGCGCCGAACACCGGCGCCCGCAATCCTTCGGGCAACAGGGCGCGCACCCGCTCCTCGGCGGCATGGAATTTGTAGCGGCGGTACCCGGCCAGCGCCTCGTCCGCGCCGTCCCCCGACAGGGCGACCGTCACCGACTGCCGGGCCAGCGCGCACACCTGCCACGTCGCCAGCGCCGACGCATCGGCGAACGGCTCGTCGAACGCCGCGACCAGCGTGTCGAGGATCGCGAAGTCGCCCGACGCCACGATCCGCTCGCGATGCTCGGTGGCGAAGCGGCGGGCGATGACGCCTGCGGGCCCACGCTCGTCATGGTCCGCCGCGTCGAACCCGATGGTGCAGGTCTTGACCGGCGCGGGCGATGCCTCCGCCATCAGCGCGACGACCGCCGAACTGTCGACCCCGCCCGACAGGAACGCGCCCAGCGGCACGTCGGCCACCATCCGCGACCGCACGCCCTCACGCATCCGCTCGATCAGCTCCGCCGACAGGTCGCGCACGCTGCCAGTGGCCCGCGCGGAGAAGTCCACGTCCCACCACCGCACCGGCGCGGGCACCGCCCTGCCCCGCTCCAGCAGCAGGAAATGGCCAGCGGGCAGCTTGCGCACGCCGCTGACGATACAGGCGTCGTCGGGCACATAGCCGAGCGCCATATAATCCTCGATCGCCGCCACATCGGGCGTCCGCCGCACCAGCGGATGCGCCAGCAATCCCTTCAGCTCGGAGGCGAAGGCGACGCCGCCGTCGCTCAGCTCGACATAATGGAGCGGCTTCACCCCCATCCGGTCGCGCGCGACGAACAGGCTGCGGCGGCGCGCGTCATAGAGCGCGAAGGCGAACATGCCGTTCAGCCGCGCCAGCATGTCCGGCCCCCATGCGGCCCAGGCGTGGAGCAGCACCTCGGTATCGCCCTGGGTCACGAACGCCGCACCCAGCCCACGCAGTTCGGCACGCACCTCGGCGAAGTTATAGATCTCGCCGTTGAAGGTCACGACCGCCGAGCCATCGGGCAGCGCCATCGGCTGCGGGCTGCCCGCGACGTCGATGATCGACAGGCGGCGGTGACCCAGCCCCACGCCCGCATCGGTCCACACCCCCGATCCGTCGGGGCCGCGATGCGCCTGCGCATCGGTCATCGCCCGGACCCGCGCCGGATCGACCGGCTTGGGCGTCAGCGGATAATAGAGCCCGGCGATCCCGCACATCTCAGCGCATCCCCGCCGCGCGATCGGCGATCGCATCGATCGGGCCCGCCGCCGCCACGAAATCGGCGATCGTCCCGCGCGGATCGCCGCCGCGCTGCCGCTCGGCGGACAGCAGCACCGCCACCCCGCGCTGCGGCCCGCCGAGCAGCCGGACCTTGAGCGTCTCCAGCTTCACCCGGTCGGCATCGCCGGTCACGATGTCGCCGATGCGGTACCAGGTCGCCGTCTCACGCTCGACCGGTCCCGCCGCCATGCGCAGGCTCGCGCCACCCGCGATCGACGGCGTGTTCGCGATCCGCACCCAGCGGTCGTTCTCCCGTATCGCCCCGCGTCCAAAGCCCACCAGTTCCTGCCCTTCGCGCTGCGCGCCATAGACCGCGACCGCCATATCGACCTGCCGCCCGCGTTCGTCACCATAGCGCCCGATCAGGAAATGATCTGCCCCCGGATAGTTCGGCACCCACGGCTCGCCCGTGATGGCGATCCGCCGCCAGCCGGGTACCTCGGGCAATTCGATCCGCGCGGGCAACGGCTGCGTGCGCGCATCGATGGCCGCACCCCATCCGGCGAACCCGACCGCGATCGCCAGCGCCGCCACCATCGCCAGCGACCGGTCGGCGACGCGCATCGGCATCGCGTTCAGCAGCCCCGCATCGAACCACGGCGCATCGGGATCGCGATCGAACCAGCGCCAGCCGATCGCCAGCACCGCCGCCATCGTCAGCGCGAAGAACACCCAGCCATAGACGATATGGTCGAACCCCGTTGCCGCCTCGACCGAGGTGAGATGGGCCGCATAGATCGTCCCCGCCGCGCGCACGCCGTTGGCCAGCACCGGCACGACGATCGCGACCGCCATGAACGCCGCCCGCCGCGCCCAGGACACATAGCAGACATTGGCGACCAGCGTCCCATAGGCGACCATCGCGATCAGGAACTTGGCGCCCGAACACGCCTCCGCCACCTCGAAATAGCCGTTCGGAATGGTGATGAGCACCCCGTCGACGCTGGCCGGAACCCCGAGCAGCGCGAGCAGCGGCATGGTCAGCGCGACGGTCAGCGACTGGAGCGGCCGTTCGAGGAAATCCCCGAACGGCACGAGGAACGCCATATAGGCCAGCGGGAACGCCAGCCCCGCTGCGACCCGCCGCCCGAGGACGGTCACCGCCGCCCCCTGCAACATCACGACCAGCCCGGCATGGCGGAACAGCGCGACCGCCGCCGCCTGCCCGACCAGCCAGCACGCCCCGCCGAGCGCGATCAGCGCCAGTCCCGGCCACCACGCCGCGGGGCGCAGCTTCGCGAGGTCGGCGCGCCGCTGCCACACCAGCCAGCCGAGGATCGGCGGCACGAACAGGCAATGGCCATAGGTCGTGGAATTCCACCAGATATCGACGATATCGCGCACGTCGCCGCGCAACAGCACCAGCAACGCCGCCCACAGGCCGCCGAGCGCGAACAACGCGCCACGCCAGCCCGAACGATCCGACGGTACCGATGGCGAGCGTTCGAGCGTAAGGCTCACGCGCTGCCCAGCCCGAGCAACCGGCCCAGCGGGGCCAGCCGCGCGTCCCAGCCATAGCGGGTGACGACCCGCGCCCGCGCCGCCTGCCCCAGCGCCGCCGCTGCCGCCGGATCGGCGATCAGCGCGCCGACTTCGCGCGCGAACCCATCGGCATCGCTGCCGATGCGCAGCGTGCCCGCGTGATCGATCCCCTCGGCGGCGGGCAGCGAGGCGACGACCGGGCGGGCCATCGCCATCGCCTCCAGCACCTTGTTCTGCACCCCGCGCGCCAGCAGCAGCGGCGCGACCACCACCGCCGCCGCCGCGATCCAGCCGCGCACGTCGGCGACCTCACCGGTCACGATCACCGCCTCGCCCGCCAGCGCCTGCACCGCCGACGTGGGCTTGCGCCCGACGATCGCGAAGCGCGCCGTCGGATGCCGCGCGCGGACCTGCGGCAGCACCGCGCGCCCGAACCAGCACACCGCATCGATATTGGGGCGATAGTCCATCTGCCCGGTGAAGACGATCAACGGTCCGGCGACATCGACCGGCACGACGGTCGCCGGATCGAAGAAGGCGGCGTCGATGCCGTTCTCGATCGCCTGTACGCCTTCGTCCGTGCCGAACAGCGCCGCCTCGGCGGGGCTGACGAACAGCGACGCCATCGCCCGGTCGGCGATCGCGCGCTCCTCCCGCGCCAGGAGCCGCGCCTCTCGCGCCAGCATCCACCGCATCGGCGGGCGCGCCGCATCGGCATAGGCGGCGAACTTGGCGGAATCGACATCGACGAAATCCATCACGAAGCGCGCGTCGGCGGGCAGATACTGCGCCATCTGCCCGGAATAGACATAGATCGCGTCGTAGCGCCGCGCGGCGAGCAGCGCCTTGATCGTGGCGCGCATCGTCGGCGCATCGAACGCGGTCAGCGATACCGGGCGACCGCTGCCCAGCGCCTCGATCGCGGCGCGGGCGTTGGACTTGGTGCGCGGGACGATGGTCGCATCGGCGCACCACGCTGCCAGTGCCCCTTCGTGCCCGATGTCGCGCGCATCGTTCGCGAAGGCGGCGAGATGCACCCGCCCCAGCCGCGACAGATGCCGCAGGATGTGGTGGCTGCGTACCTTGTCGCCACGATCGGGGGGGTAAGGGGTGCGATGGGCGAGAAACAATATGTCGCTCACCCGAGCCCTCGCGCGATCCACGGCCCGATCCGGTTGGCGATCGGGACGGGCAGCTTCTGCCACGCGGCGATCTTGGCACGGTAGCGCGGGTTGAGCGGGCTGGCGTCGCGCGGGGCGGCGCCCGAGGCGGTCCAGGTCGGATAGCCGAGCGGTTCGCCGACGAAGCCCCAGTTCTTCTTGTACGCCGCCGGGCCGGTGCCGACCTTCGACCGCCCGAAATCGAACGCGGTGCAACCGCGCGTGCGGGCGTGGCGCATCAACTCGAAATACATCCGCTCGTTGGCACGCAACCCCCGCGCCGCCGCCGTGCCGCCGCCCCAATAGGGATAGACCGTGCCCCGCCAATAGAGCGACAGGACGCTCGCCACCGCCCGTCCTTCATGACGGATGGTCAGCACGTCCGCCGCGTCCCCGAACCGCGCAATGGTCTCGGCGAACAGCGCGCGCGGGAACACCGGCGTCCCGAGATTGCGGACCGACGTGCCATAGACGCGGAAATGCTCGGCCAGCGCCGCGCGATCCCGCCCGATCGCGACCGTGAACGGCATCGCCAGCGCCTTGCGCACGTCCGCCCGCTGCTTGCGGGGGATCGCCAGCAACTCCGCATCGTCATCGGCGGCCAGCGCCCGGACGAATCCCCGATAGCGGGTGTCGTCATAGGTCCAGCCCGCGCCCTCCGGCATCGGCCCGCCGCGCAGTTCGATGGTGGGAACGTCCAGCGTCGCCGCCAGCGCAACGGCGGCATCCGCCAGCGCCTGTGCGGAAGCCGCGTCGCTCGCCAATATGCCGCCGCCGACCCCGAACCCGGTCGATACCAGCGCGGCCCCGAACAGCGGCGAACGGACATGGGTGAGGGGCAGGAGCCCGGTGATCTCCCCCGCCTGTTCGCACAGCAGCATGCGGAACGACTGGCCGCAGCCCGCCGCCGTCGCCTCCCCCCATTCCGGCAGGTGGAACGGGGTCCCGCCGGGCTGCGCGGCGACATAGGCGTCGATCCGGGCACGCTCGACCGGGTCGGCCAGATTTGCATCACGCGGTGGCGTCACGTCAGTCGTCCATGTGTTCGGCGACGATCCGGTCGGTGCGGTCCCACCGGTGCGCCGCGAGCAGCCGTTCGAGCTTGCCCGCCATCGCACCCAGCCGGGAATAGTGCCGCAGCTTCGACCGCATCGGCGCGCGCGCGACGCGCGGCTGGCGGGGATCGATCTCCCACGGGTGGAAATAGAACATCGCGGGATGGGCATCGGCGGCATTGCTCCGCTCGACGGCGCGCGCGACGACCCGGTTGGGCAGCAGGCGGAAGAACCCGCCCCCGGCGGGCACCTCACGCCCGAGCACCCGCGCGAGGGTGATCGGCCATTCGACCAGCGCGGCGTCGGCAAGCGGCCGGTGCAGCGTGCGCGGTGCCTGCGGCCAGCCGTAATGGTCGTGGGTGACCGGTGCGACCGACGAGGAATAGGCATAGCCCGCCTCCGCCAGCACCGGATGCGCCCATGGCGTGCGTGCGTCGATCGAGAAGCTGGGCGCGCGATAGCCGGTCACCGCCTGCCCCCCGGCATCCTCCAGCGCGCTCCGCGCGCGGGCGATGTCGTCGCGGAATTCGGCTTCCGTCATGGTGAACACGCGGCGATGGTCCCAGCCATGGCTGGCCAGTTCATGCCCGCCCGCGACGATCCGCCGCATCAGCGCCGGATGACGTGCCGCGACCCAGCCCAGTGTGAAGAAGGTTGCGCGCACCCCCGCCGCGGCGAACAGGTTGAGCACGGCGTCGGTATTCGCCTCGACGCGATGCTCCAGCCCGTCCCAGTCGCGGCGGTCGATGACCTTCTCGAACGCACCGACCTGGAACCAGTCCTCGACGTCGACCGACATCGCGTTGCGCATCGCTGCCTCAGCCCGCCGCGCGCATGCTGCCGAGGTCGGGCCGGCGCTCGTCGCCCTCGACCCAGTCGACCAGCAGCGTCAGCACCCGGCGCAGCGCCGCTTCCTGTTCCTCGACCCGCGCCTCGAGCATCGCCACCCGTTCGCGCAGCGCGGCGGAATCGTCGTGATCGACGGGTTGCGGTGCGGGTTCGGCCTCGGGCTGTGGCGTCGCGGCGACCGGTTCGGCAGCATCCGGCACGGGATCGCCGTCATACCATTGGTCGCGCACGTCGGGCAGCGCGTCGTGATCCTCGGCATCGCGATCCAGCAGCGTGGGCGCCTCCCACACCGGCGTCGACACGATCGACAGGTGCAGCGGACGCGGCGGCATCGGCGGCGGCGGCGGGGTCATCGGCAGCGGATCGACGTCGATCGTCGCAGGCACAGGTTCGGGTGCCGCGATTTCGGGTTCGATCGCCTGCGGTTCGGGCGGAAGCGGCTCCGGTTCCGGCTCCGGCGTATGGGCCACCGGTTCGGGATCGACGGCAACCGGCTCGGGCTCGATCACCACCGGCTCGGGCGCGGGTACGATCGGCGCAACCGCCGCCGTACGCGGCGCGGCATCGCGCAGCACCCCGCCCAGCCCGTCCCCGTCGAGGTCGTCGATCACCTGCGCGACATGCTCGGGCTCGAACCGTTCGATCCCCTCGATCGCGCCGAACAGCAGCACCCGGCCCGCCAGCTGGTTCACCCGGCGCGGGATGCCGCCCGACCATTGGTGGATCAGCACCACCGCGCCCTGCGAGAAGCTCGGCCGCCCGCTCCAGCCGACCACGCCCAGCCGGTGTTCGAGATAGGGGCGAACCTCCTCGACCTCCATCGGCTCGAGGTGGTGCATCGCGATCACCCGCTGGCGCAGCTGTTCCAGCCGGTCCGATCCGTGCAGCTTCGCGCGGAACTCGGGCTGGCCCAGCAGGAAGATCTGCAACAGCGCATAGCCGCCCGCCTGGAAGTTGGAGAGCATCCGCAGCTCCTCGATCGAGGCGACCGGCAGCGACTGCGCCTCGTCGATCACCAGCAGCGTGCGCTTGCCGGTCCGGGCAACCGCGTGCAGCCCCCGCTCGATCGCGTCGAGCAGCTGCGCCTTGGTCAGCCCGGTGTGGTCGACGCCCAGCCCGCCCGCGACCATGCGCAGCAGGTCGTCGGCATCGATCTGGGTCGTCACGATGCGGATGACGTTCAGCCGCTCGATATCGATCGTCGCCATCAGATGGCCGAGCAGCGTGGTCTTGCCCGTGCCCGGCTCGCCGGTGATGACGATGAACCCCTCGCCCTGGCTCAGCCCATAGCCGAGATAGGCCATCGCCTTGCGATGTGTCGCGGTGTCGAACCAGAACGCCGGGTCGGGGGTGAGCTGGAACGGGCGTCCGTTCAGGCCGTAATGATCGTCGTACATGCTCGCCTCCGTGGGACCCTACGCATCCCGTTCGCACCGTTTCAGAACCGGACACCCATCGCCAGCAACGCCTGGGCGACCAGATCGGCATCGCCGCCCTCGACATCGAAGCCGTACAGCCCCGCCGACAGGCTGCCATAGGCGCGCCCGAACGACCGGAAGTAGCTGCCCTGCGCGCCGCCGCCCCATACGTCGGGTGCGTCGGCGATCCCGCTGACGAAGTAGTTGCCGTACAGGTCGGCGGTGAACCCCGACCGGCGGTCGATCGCCCATTGGCCGAAGCCCTGGATATAATAGCTTTCGTCGTTTCCGCGATACACGACGGTACCCGGAATCGGCGGCAGATAGTAGCGCCGGTTGCTGTACCCCGCGCCGACGCCCAGCCGAGTGCCGCCGCGCGACACCGCCCAGATCGCGTCGATCCCGCGCGCGCGGAACGGTGCGCTGTTGATCGACTGGAAGGCGGGGGTCAGGCAGCCGCCCGGCTGCGGCGCACCGTCGGGCGCCTGTCCGCCGCCGAACACGCAACCGCCGAACGCCGATCCGAACGGATCGCTGCCGCCGAAATAACTGGTGGGCAGCGCGCCGAGGCTGCCGGTCAGCTGCCGCCCGAACGTCGTGACCGCGTCATAGACGCTGATCTGGAAGCCCGCCCCCTCGCCCCTGCCCGACGAGAAGGAGCCGGTGTAGATCATCGAGCCGTAGCGCCGCCCGACCCGCGCCTCCAGCCGGGTGCGCGGGCTGGGCCGCCACAGCACGCCCGCGTCCCAGATCAGCCCGTCGGTATCATAGGCGATGCGCGGCGGCGAATCGGGATCGGTCACGAACCGGCCCGATTCGTCGGTCACGATATTGCCCGCCTTGTCGCGCAGCGGATCGCGTTGCGACACCTCGATCTTCTCATAGCCGACGCCGCCGACCAGCGCGACGGTGCGGCTGACCGGCAGCACGCCGTCGAGCCGTCCGAACGCGCCGACGAACTGCTGGTCGAGCTGGCTGGCGTCCTCCCGCACGCCCGCCCCCGACAGCGTCAGCCCGATCGGCAGCGGCGATCCCGGGCGGGTGCCGATGCTGCCCGTCACCAGATGGCTGGTCGATTCGTCGAATATGTCGAGCCGCCGTTGCCCCGGCGTCAGGTCGATGAACCCCGGTGCCTCCGCCTTGGTATAGCCGAAGCGATAGGCGGCGTTGACCGTGAGCGGGCCGGCACGCCTTGCAAAGGTCGGCCCGGCGAACAGGCTGTAGACCTGCGACGAATTGAGGCTCGACCGGTTGAGCAGCGGGCCGAACCCGCCGCCGCGCGCATCGGCCCGCGCCCGCGTCGCGATCGCCCCCGCATCGAGAATAAGGTCGCGCGACAGCTGGACGGTGCCGCGCGCCAGCCCCGAATGGACCTGTCCGTCGACGCCGTTGTCGCCCCAGCCGAGGTAGCGCTGATACTGGTAATTCGCCTGGACCTGCACCCGCCGCGTGGTCACGCTGGCGTCGATGCCCGCCGTCAACTGGGTGAAGGTGACGACATCGCCGTCGGTCAGGTCGGCGGCGACCGCCTGTCCGATTTCGATATAGGGGGAGATGCGGGTGCGCTTGCCCGCGTTCGGCCCGCCGCCGCGCGGTGCGGAAGCCGGAGCCGCACCGCCCGACCCCAGCGACGGCGCGACGCCGCCCTGCGCCTGCGCCGGGACGGCGGCGACCGGCAACAACGCCAGCGACAGGGCGATCCGGCCGATCATTCGCGGTCGAGCCCGTAATAGCCGAAGCGCGCGCCCTGCGTACGATACGTCGTGGCGTTGAGCAGCAACTGGATTTCCTCGCACCCGTCGAGCAGCGCCACCGCCTCGCGCACATCGACTTCGCTGCTGCGGTCGGCCCGTACCACCAGCACCGTCTGCCCGACCAGCGCCGCCAGCACCGACGCCGACGAAGCGGCCAGCGCAGGCGGCGAATCGAACAGGATGATCCGGTCGGGATCGGATTCCAGCAGCCGGTCCAGCACCGCGCGCGCGCGCTCGCTGCGCAGCAGTTCGGTATCGTCGTGCGACCGGCTGCCCGCGGGCAGCAGCGAAAGCTGCGGCACGTCGGTGACAATCACCAGCGTCTCCGGGTCGATCGTCGGGTCGGCCAGCGCATCGAGCAACCCGCGCCCCGGCTTCACCCCCATCCGGTCGAGCACTTCGGGCTTGTGGAAATCGGCATCGATCAGCAGCACCGCCATGTCGCGTTCGGCGGCCAGCGACAGCGCGAGATTGATCGAGCAGAAGGTCTTGCCGTCGCCGGGCTGGGCCGAACAGATCAGGATCAGCCGCGAAGCACCGGCATCGCGCCACGCCACGCGCTCGGCGGTGGCGAGCAGCTGGCGCTTGACCAGGCGGAACTCCTCGGCGAGCGAATTGACCGGGCCGCCGGGCACCAGCATGCCCCGCTCGGCCAGTGCGTCGCGGTCGATCGTCGCGATGTCCGCCGGGCGGATGCGCGCGGACGGCATGGGTGCCTTGCGCGGGCGGGCGACGGGATCGGGCACCGGCGCGGTGACGGGTTCGGCAACCGGTGGGGCGGGCACCGCGGGCGACGGCGTCACCGGCTCGGCAACGGCCGGATCGACCGGAACCGGGCGCGGCGCATCGCGCGCCGGGATCGCGAAGTGACCGGCGGCGCGTTCGAGCAGCGAAGGCCGCGCCGGACGATTGCGGGTCGGCTCCACGGCGTCCTCCCCGGTCATGCGACCATCCCCCGCTGCACGAACTCGACGCCCAGCAGCAGGATGAACGCCGCGCCAAGGGCACCGGCGGCACCGGCGAACATCCTGATCCGCCGCTGCCGCTTGGCGCGTACGGCATCGGTCACGACCTCGCTGATCTGGCCGAGCACGCGCATGCCGCTGACCTTCTCGAGCTGCCCCGCGTTCGCGAAGCTGGTCTTCAGGCGGCTGATCGCGAACGCCGCCGCCACCCCGGCCCCGACGCCCGCGACCAGCACGCCGAACAGCAGCAACGGCCGGTTCGGCGCGCTCGGGCGGCGCGACTGCGTCGGCGGGTCGATCACGCTGAACTTGACCGCATCGGTATCGGTCTGGACGCTGCTTTGCAGACGCACCTGCTCGCGGTTCTGGAACAGCGTGTCATATTGCGTCTTGAGCGAGGCGATATCGCGGTCGAGCTGCGACTGCTGTGCCGCCGCCTGCGGATCGGCGGCGATGCGCGCCTGCAATGCGTTGAGCTGCCCCTCGATCTGGCGCTTGCGCTGAGTCAGTTCGGCGACGCGCGCCTGCCGCTCGCCCTGGGTGGCGCGCAGTTGGAGGTACAGCGGATTGGCCTGCGCATCGGTGCCGCCGGTCGTCCGCACCGCCTCGCTGTTCGCCGCCGCGCGGGCGACCGCGAGCTGACGGTTGAGCGCGATCATGTCGGGGTGCACGTCGGTCCAGCCGCGGCTGCGCCCCTCGGCGATCTGCCCCTCAATCGTCGCGACCCGCGCCCGCGCCGGGCCGGTCACCGCCGAACCCGCCGTGCCCGGCAGCGTCGCCGTGGTGCCCGCAAGCTGCGCGTTGATGGCATTCAGGCTGGTCTGCGCCGCGACGAGGTCGCCGTCGATCTGGGCGAGCTGTTCGCGCGCGCCCGACATGCGATCGTCGACCGATCCGGTTCCGGGCAGCAACGTCATGTACCGCGCCTCGAACGCCTGCCGCCGTGCCTCGGCGTCGGCGAGCTGCTTCTGGCGCTGCGACAACTGCTGGTCGAGGAAGCGCAGCGACTGGACGGTCGCGTCGCGATCGCTGGTCAGATTGTCCTGGACGAAGATATCGATCATCTTCTGCACGATCTCGCGCGCGACCTTCGGCGTGTCGGCGGTCGCCGAAATCTCGAACAGATTGTCCTGCTGCTGCGTCAGCTTGATCGCGTTCTGGAGCGATGCCACCCGATCCGCCACGTCGCGGTCGTTCGCGACCGTTTCGGCGATCGAGGTACCGCGCACCACCTTTTCGAGGTTGACGGCGGACGTCAGCGACTGGCGCACCCGGTCGATGTCCTTGCCCAGTTCGGCCTGCGCCGCCTGCCCCTCCGTGCCGGGGAGCACCTGACGCATCTGCACCTGCACCCGCGCGGTCGATTGATAGACGTTCGGTATCTGGCTCACCACCAGCCATCCGCCGAGGCAGATCGCCCACGCGATGGCGAGCGCGATCCACCGCTGCCGCCAGATGGCGTGCAGCGTCAGGCGCAGTTCGGCATAGAGCACCGACATGTCAGAACATGCTTTCGGGAATGATGATCACATCGCCGGGTTGCAGGCGGACGTTGGCCGCGGTGTCGCCGTTCTTGAGCAGGCTGGAGAGGCGCAGGCCGAACTCCTGCTGCTTGCCGGTCGCCCGGTCGTACCGCACCAGCCGCGCGCGGTTGCCCGAGGCATATTCCTTCAGCCCGCCGACCGCGATCATCGCGTCGAGCAGCGTCATGTTCGCGCGGTACGGCAGCGACGCGGGCTTCTCGGTCGCGCCGACGATACGGATCTGCTGGCTGTAGGTGCCCGCGAAATTCTCGACGATCACCGATACCAGCGGGTCCTTGATATATTCGCTGAGCGCCAGCTTCAGGTCGTCGGCCAGCATCGCCGGGGTCTTGCCGGTCGCGGGCATGTCGTTGATCAGCGGCGTGGTGATACGGCCGTCGGGGCGCACCTGCACCTTGGTCGACAGTTCGGGATTGCGCCACACGAACACGGTCAACTGGTCGAGCGGGCCGATGATGTAATCCTCGCCCGGGGCCTCGCGCGCCTGGACGAACGGCGCGGGCGGCAGTTCGGGGCGGCTGCCGCCGGCGCAGCCGCCGAGCAACGCCAGACCCGCCGCTCCGATACCCATCAGCCGATTGCTGCGCATACTCACCTCATCCGAACGGGCGCACGCGCCGAAGCGCATGCGCGGGATTGAATCCGACCCTTGCTCCCCAGGAGTAAACATTGGGTTGCTGCACGGCGGCACGCAACCGCTATGCCCCATTCAGGGACGGAACGGTGCGGTCAGACCAGTAGTTCCCGCGGCGGCGGGTGGCCCAGAAAGCCCTGCGGACTGGCGGTAGCGCCATAGGCTCCGGCCTGAAACAGTACGATCGTATCGCCGACCGCGACGTCGGGCAGCGCGATCCGGTCGGCCAGCCGGTCGAGCGGGGTGCACAGGCAACCGACGATCGACGCGGTCATTGCTGCGGGTGCGTCCATCCGTTCGGCCACCGCCACCGGATAGTTGCGGCGCACCACGGTGCCGAAATTGCCGCTCGCCGCCAGTTGATGGTGCAGCCCGCCATCGACGACGACGAACCATTCCTCGCCGCTGCGCTTCACATCGACCACGCGAGTGCAATACACCCCCGCCTCCCCCACCAGCCAGCGGCCCAGTTCCACCGCGAAGCCGGTATCGCGCAGGATCGCGGGACGCGCGGCCAGCGTACACCCCAGCGCCGCGCCGATCGCGGTGACGTCGACCGGCGTGTCGCCCGCGAAATAGGGGATGCCGAACCCGCCCCCCAGATTGACGAAGGCGGGCGCGGCACCGGCCTCCTCCGCCAGCCGCGCGGCGAGGGCGACGGTCGCCGCCTGCGTCTCGATGATGGCAGCGGTATCGAGCGTCTGCGAGCCTGCGAAGATGTGGAAGCCGTGCCAGTCGCCCCCGCGCGCCCGGATCGCGCGGACCAGTGCTGGCACGCGCGCGGCATCGACGCCGAAGGGCGATGCGCGACCGCCCATGCGCATGCCCGATCCGCGCAACTCGAAATCGGGGTTCACCCGCACGGCGATGCGAGGTCGGCGTCCTGCCGCCTCGGCGAGGGCCAGCATCCGGTCGACCTCGCCTTCGGATTCGGCGTGGAGCGTCGCCCCGGCGGCCAGCGTCGCCGCCAGTTCGTCGTCGCGCTTGCCCGGTCCGGCGAAGCTGATCGCACCCCCCTCCCGCACCGCCATTGCCTTGGCCAGTTCGCCGCCCGATGCGACGTCCAGCCCGTCGACCAGCGGCGCGATGTAGCGCAGCAGGTCTGGGTGCGGATTGGCCTTGATCGCATAATGGATGCCGACCGCCTGCGGCAGCACCGCGCGCAACGCACCGATGCGGTCGGCGATCGCGGCCCGATCATAGAAGAACGCCGGGCTGTCGCCCGCGCGCGCCAGCAGTTCGGCGAAGTCCACGCCGCCGACGTGCAGGCGCGACTGGCCGCGGAAACGTTCGGGGATCGGGCCGATCGGCTTCATGCGCGCCCAGCCTCGGCCCGGATCGCCACACGGTCGAGCTTGCCGTTCGCGTTGCGCGGCAGCGCATCGACCCACAGGTAGCGTGCGGGCTGCTGGAACAGCGGCAGGTCGCGGCGCAGCCGGGCACGCACCGCCGTCTCGGCATCGTCGATCGCGGCGCGGGCGACGACGACGATCGCCTGCCCCTGGCGCGGGTCGGGAATGCCGACCGCCACCGCTTCCGCCACCTCTCCGCCTGCCAGGACCGCTTCCTCGATCTCGGTCGGGCTGATGCGGTTGCCCGCGACCTTGATCATCTCGTCGTCGCGCCCGACGAAGCGCAGCAGTCCGTCCGCCCCCAGCGCCACGCGGTCGCCGGACCAGACGGCGGTGCCGCCGCTCGCCATCCATGCGGGGGCCGGGCGGAAGCGTTCGGCGGTACGTGCGGGATCGTTCCAATAGCCCTGCGCGACCAGCGGCCCGGCATGGACCAGTTCGCCCGCCTCGCCCGGATCGGCGCGGCTGCCGTCGGCACGGACCACCGCGACCTCCGCGAACGGGATCGCGTGCCCGATCGCGTCGGGATGGGCATCGATCAGCGCCGGATCGAGATAGGTCGAGCGGAACGCCTCGGTCAGGCCGTACATCGCGTAGAGATTCGCCGCGGGGAAGCGTTCGCGCAACGCCCGCACCATGCGCGGCGTCAGCGCGCCCCCCGAATTGGTCAGCCGCCGCAGCCGCGAAGCGGCACCCTCGGGCCAGTCCGCCTCCAGCAACTGCGTCCATAGCGGCGGCACCCCGGCGAGCGTGGTGACGGCGTACCGTTCCACCGCCTTCACCACGTCACGCGCGGTCAGATAGTCGAGCGGCACGACACTGCCCCCCGCCGCCCAGGTCGAGAGCAGCTGATTCTGGCCATAGTCGAAACTGAACGGGAGCACCGCCAGCACCCGGTCCCCGGCGGTCAGCCGCAGATAGTCCGCGACGGCGACCGCCCCGAGCCAGAGATTGGCGTGGCTGAGCATCACCCCCTTGGGCCGCCCGGTCGAACCCGACGTATAGAGGATCGCCGCCAGCCCCTGCGGATCGCCATCGCGCGGTGGGATCGCCGGACCGTCGAGGTCTTCGGTCACGACCCGGCACCCGCCCGGCACGTCCCCGGCTTCCAGCGTCGCGGCGCGTGCAGGCTGGGTCACCAGCAGCGACGCGCCACTGTCGGCAAGGATATGCGCGACCTGCGCCCGCTTCAGCGCCGGGTTGATCGGCACATGCACCACCCCGGCCCGTGCCGCCGCCAGCGGCAGGATGCACGCGGTGCGCGTCTTGGGCAACCATGACGCGACGCGCGCGCCCGGCGTCAGTCCGGCGGCGACGAGCGCGCCCGCGAGCGTCGCGACCGCCTGTTCCAGTCCGGCATAGGTCAACGCCCCCTGCCGATCGACGAGCGCGACCGCTTCGGCCACGCCGCGCAGGGTCAGGCGGTCGATCGTCCGGGGATGGGGGTCGAGCGGCATGCCCGCCCCCTAGCCGCTCTCCGCCGCCAAGGCCAGCGACCCGGCTTGGCAGCGCCGCCGCCACCGCCTACATCGGCCGCTTGCCGCCTGTCGGGTCGGCCGAAAACGGGGGGATGCGTGGTTCCTGAAGGCAAGAGCGAGATCAAGAACACCGTGCGCGCGGTGCTGCGCGACGTGCTGGGCCTGTCGCCCGAGCGGGCGGCGGCGTTCGACGATGCCACGCCGCTGTTCGGTGCGCTGCCCGAACTCGATTCGATGGCGGTCGCGGGCGTGCTGACCGAACTCGAGGACCGGCTCGGCATCCTGATCGAGGACGACGACATCGACGCCGATACGATGGAAACCTTCGGCGCGCTCGTCGCCTTCGCAGGCGGCAAGGCGCTCGTTTGATCGATCGCTACGACTGGGCGGGCGGCAGCGAGGCGCTATGGCGCTTCGGACCGCAGGACGGCCCGGTCGTCGCCTGGGCACTGCCGCCGTTCGAGGAGGCGAACCGCACCCGGACGCTGGTGGTGAGGATGTGCCGCCTGCTGGCGCATCACGGGATCGGCGCGGTCCTGCCCGACCTGCCGGGACAGGGGGAGAGCACATGGCCGACCGAGGCGGCGACGCTGGAGGCATGGCGGCAAGCATTCGTCGCGGCCTGTACTGCGGCAGGTAGTCCGGTCGTCAGCGCGACCATCCGCGCCGGAGCGTTGGTCGATCACGACGCGGTCGTCGCCGGCCGATGGCAGCTTGCCCCGCAACCGGGCGCGGCGCTGATCCGCGAACTGCACCGGATCGGCGGCGACGGCATCGAACTGGGCGGCAACCGGATCGGCGAGCGGCTGCGGGACGCACTGGCGAACGCCGAGCCCGCCGTGGTCGAGCCATTGCGCGTCGTTCGCCTCGGCAGCGACCCGGCACCGGCCGACCATCGCATCGCGGCGGCACCGCCATGGCGGCGGGCAGAGCCGTCCGACGATCCCGCACTCGCCGCCGCGCTGGTCGCCGATCTGGCGGCATGGACCCACGCATGCGCCGGTTGCTGACCTTCCCCTGTCGGGGCGAGACGCTGGCGGGGACGCTGGACGGTGCCGAGGGCAGGACCGGACTGTTGATCGTGTCGGGCGGCAACGAACTGCGCATCGGCGCGCATCGCGGCATGGCGCTAGCGGCGCAGGCGATCGCGACGGCGGGCTATCCGGTGTTCCGCTTCGACCGGCGCGGGGTGGGCGATTCGACCGGCGGCAACGGCGGTTTCGAGTCGAGCGCCCCCGACATCGCCGCCGCCGCCGACACCTGCCGCACGATCGCGGGTATCGAGCGGATCGTCGCCTTCGGCAATTGCGACGCGGCGACCGCGCTGGCGATGCATCACCGTGCGGCGGGGATCGACGCGCTGGTGCTCGCCAATCCGTGGATCATCGAACCGGCGGACGACCTGCCCCCGCCTGCCGCGATCCGTGCCCGCTATGCGTCGCGCCTCGCCTCATGGGACGCCTGGCGACGGCTGCTGACCGGGCGGGTCGATCTGTCGCGGGCGGTGCGCGGCCTCGACAAGCTGCTCGGCACGCCGCCGTCGCAATCCCTGCCGTTGCTCGCGCCATTCGTCGCAGGTCTGAAAGACGCCCCCCCGACCCGCATCCTGCTGGCCGAGCGGGACAATACCGCGCTCGCCTTCGCCGATCATTGGCGACACGAAGCGCTCGCCCGCCGCATCCCGACGCTGCGCTGCCGGACGAACAGCCACAGCTTCGCGCGAACCGCCGACGCGGCGTGGCTGCGCGGCCAGTTGCTCGCCGCGCTCGCTGCCGCCTGACGCGCGGTTACTCCGCCGCTTCGGCCAGATCGCCGAACTCGGCGGCCTGCAGGAAGCGTTCGGCGTCCAGCGCGGCCATGCAGCCGGTCCCTGCCGCCGTCACCGCCTGGCGATAGACCTTGTCCATCACGTCGCCGCACGCGAACACGCCGGGCACGCTCGTCCGGGTCGATCCGGTTTCGACCGCGATATAGCCGTCCTCGTCGAGCGCGAGGTGCCCGCGGAACAGTTCGGTCGCCGGATGATGGCCGATCGCGACGAAGCCGCCGTCGACCTCGATCGTCGAAAGCTCGCCGGTCACGGTATCCTTCAGCTCGATGCCGATCAGCCCGTGCGGGCTGCCGCCGCCGACGAAGCGCTCGACCTGCTTGTTCCACAGCACACTGATCTTGTCGCTGGCGAACAGCCGCTGTTGCAGGATGCGTTCGGCGCGGAAGCTGTCGCGGCGGTGGATGATCGTCACGTCGTCGCTATGGTTGGTGAGGTACAGCGCCTCCTCGACCGCAGTGTTGCCGCCGCCGATGACGGCGACCTTCTTGCCGCGATAGAAGAAGCCGTCGCAGGTGGCGCAGGCCGACACGCCCTTGCCCTTGAGCAGTTCCTCGCTGTCGAGGCCCAGCCAGCGGGCCTGCGCGCCGGTGGCGATCACCAGCACCTCGCCCTCGTACACGTCGCCGCTGTCACCCGTCAGGCGGAAAGGGCGCGTGGTGAGATCGACATCAACGATGGTGTCCCACATCATCCGGGTGCCGACATGCTCGGCTTGTGCCTGCATTTCGCCCATCAGCCACGGACCCTGCACCACATCGCGGAAGCCGGGATAGTTTTCGACATCGGTGGTCGTCATCAGCTGGCCGCCGGGCTGGATGCCCTGCACGACGATCGGCTCCATGCCCGCACGCGCGCCGTAGATGGCGGCGGACAGGCCGGCAGGGCCCGAACCGAGGACGAGCATGCGGGTGTGGTGGGTAGCGGCCATGATGTTGCGTTCCGTCGAAAAGGTCCGCGCCGTCTACGACGAACGCGCGTCGAAACGCAACATTGGGGGGCGCCGCGCCCGTGGCAAGGCGCGCGGCGGTTCGGGGTCAGAAGATCAGTGCGAGAATGCCTGCCCAGATCGGCACCGCGACGATCATGCACAGTACCAGTCCGGTGGCATTGGGCACCGGATCGACCTCGAGCGAGCGATGCGGGTGCACGCCGGGAGCAATCTTCGCCATGGCAGACCATCCTCTCTTGTTCTGTTGTCTCGATACCAACGAACGATGCACGGATTGGTTCTGTGCCACGGCACATGAAATCACGGTTAACGCAAATTTTGTTTCGGGGGCGAAACGAGCGCTTGGGCGCCGTCGGCGGGTGGTAGCGAAGGAGGGATTTGAACCCCCGACCCCAGGATTATGATTCCCGTGCTCTAACCAACTGAGCTACTTCGCCCCGCCGTTTCCCCGTGGGGAGGCGGCCCTATACGAACGCGAATCGCGGTCGTCAAGCGAACATGTGCCGGGAAAGCGCCTCCCATGGGCCGCCACGATACCACCAGCTCGCAAGGCCCGCGATCCGGACGGGACGGGGCAGGAACCCGGCGCTCAGGCGGGCGAGCAACGCCTTCGCTTCGGCAGGTTCGACCTTGTTCTGCACGGTGACATGCGGTCGCCACCCGGCGCGGTCCTGTGGGACCAGCATCGTGGAAAAGGCGTCGGCGAGCTCGGCACGGATCGCCTCCAGCCCGGGCGATTCGATGCGATAGGCGACCCCGCGCCCAAGGTTCACCAGCCCGCCGATCCGCGCGTGTGGTGCCGCCTGCCCGCGGGTCGCGGCGGTCAGCCGCTGCTTCAGTTCCGCGCCAAGCTCAGGCGCGATATGGTGGAACATCGTGCAATGCGCCGCCAGCACGTTGCGCTCGGGCGGGAAATACGCCCGGCGCTGCGCGTCGAACCACGCCTGATCCTCGCGCGCGAACAGCGCGGTCACGATGATCGGGGCGGGCCCCTCGCTCAAATCTCCACCTGGCTGCCGAGCTCGACCACGCGATTGGTCGGCAGGCGGAAGAATTCCATCGCGCTTTCCGAATTCTGGAGCATCCACGCGAACAGCTTCTCGCGCCAGATCATCATCCCCGGCCTCGACGAGGGCAGCAGCGTCTGGCGCGCGAGGAAGAAGCTGGTGTCCATCATCCGGAAATCCCCGCCGCAGCTTCCCACCGCCTTCAGCGCGCCGGGCACGTCGGGATCCTGCATGAACCCGAACTTCAGGATCATGCGGTGGAACCCCTGCCCCAGATCCTCGGCCTTGGTCCGGACCTCCGGATCGACATAGGGCGTATCGGCGATCTTGACCGTCAGCAGCACCACCCGGTCGTGCAGCACCTTGTTGTGCTTGAGGTTGTGGAGCAGCGCGTGCGGTACCCCTTCGGGCGTCGAGGTCATGAACACCGCGGTGCCGGGTACCCGCGTCGCCGAATTGGCGGCGGACTGGATGAAGACCTTGATCGGCATCGCGGCCTCGCGCATCCGCTCGATCATCAGCTTGCGACCCTTGGCCCAGGTCGTCAGCAGCACGAACATGACGATGCCGACCAGCAGCGGGAACCAGCCCCCGTCGGGCACCTTGGTCAGGTTCGATGCGAAATAGGCCCCGTCGATGCACAGGAACAACGCCACGAACGCACCCGCAATCCAGTTCGGCCAGTTCCACACCCGCTTGAACAGCACGCCGATCATGCAGGTGCTGATGAACATCGTGCCCGTCACCGCGATGCCGTAGGCGGCGGCGAGGTTCGACGATTCCTGGAAGCCGAAGATCAGCAGCAGCACCATCACCAGCAGCGCCCAGTTGACCGCCGGGATATAGATCTGCCCCGCCGCGTCGGCGCTGGTATGCTCGATGCGCAGCCGTGGCATGAGGCCGAGCTGCACCGCCTGCTGCACCACCGAGAAGGCGCCGGTGATGACTGCCTGGCTGGCGATCACCGTCGCCGCCGTCGCGAGGATGACGAGCGGCAGCCGGAAATCCTCCGACGCCATGAAGAAGAACGGATTTTCCGCCGCCCCCGGATTGTCGAGCAGCAGCGCCCCCTGCCCCAGATAGTTGATCATGAGCGCGGGCAGCACGAGGTACAGCCATGCCACCTGGATCGGTCGCCGCCCGAAATGGCCCATGTCGGCGTAGAGCGCCTCCGCCCCCGTCACCGCCAGCACCACCGAGCCGAGCGCGAGGAACGCCAGCACCCCGTCCGCAGCGAAGAAGCGCACCGCCCAGATCGGGTTCAGCGCCTGGAAGATTTCCGGCCGGTCCATGATGTTGAGGATGCCGAGCACCGCGAGCACCGCGAAATAGACCAGCATGATCGGCCCGAACAGCCGCCCGACACTGGCCGTGCCGACCGCCTGCAACCAGAACAGGCCGATCATGATCGCCACCGCGATCGGGATGACGAAGGCGTTGAACCCCTCGTTCACGGTCGCCAGACCCTCGACCGCCGACAGCACCGAGATGGCCGGGGTGATCATGCAGTCGCCGAAGAACAACGCGGTCGCCAGCACGCCGAGGATGACGAGGCTGGCGGTCCAGCGCCCGCCGCTCCCGCTCTTGCGCTGGATTAGGGCCAGCAGCGCGAGGCTGCCGCCCTCGCCGTTGTTGTCGGCGCGCATGATGACGAAGACGTATTTCAGCGTCACGATCAGCATCAGCGACCAGAAGACGAGGCTGACCACCCCGAAGATGTTCAGCTGGTTCACGGTCAGCGGATGATGCCCGACGAACACCTCCTTCATCGCATAGAGCGGCGAGGTGCCGATGTCGCCGTACACCACGCCGATCGCGCCGAAGGCGAGCTTGACGAGCGACTGGCGCGGACCGTGATGGCCCGTCGGGTCGGCGGGATTGATGGCTTGCGGCGAAGCCTCGGTAGCAGCGTTCACGAGCGCGGGGACCGCGCCGGCGTGGCAACGATAAGGGTCATGGCGACCGCGTCCCAATGGTTCAGGGGCGGGCCGTTAGCATGGGCAATTCGGCGCTGCAACGTTCCCGTCTGCCACCGCTGCATGGACGGGACATGAACCGCCGCGCCTCAGCCGTCGGCCCCGCCCCCGCCGCGTCGCGGGCGCGGCGTTCCGGCATCGATGGCGGCGGGGATCAGCGCGAGATTCATGATCGCGGCAAGGCCCCATTGCGATGCGGCATTGGTGCTGACGCCGGGCCATTCGACGATTCCGCCGGGCAACGTCCGGCGCGGATCGGCGGTCACGGTGCCCAGCCCCGCGCGGCCCGAGAAGAACTCGCCCGCCGCCCGCGTGGCAAGCGCGGCGTCGTCGGTCTCGTGCGCGGCATAGGCGGTGAGGCGCGAATGGGCTTCGGCAAGGTTCTCCGATCCCTTGCGCGGGCCCCAGCGCGCCTCGAACGCGGCGCGCGGCGCGTTGTAATAGCGGCAATAGTCGAGCCACGCCGTCCGGTAGCGCGGCACGTCGAGCAATTGCAGCAGCTCGGTGTTGATCTCGACCGCGCCGAACACCGCATTGAGGTGCGACAGTGCCACCTTGTCGCCCGGCCCGACGAAGCGACCGCTGTCGAGATGATAGGGCGCGCTGCCCGCCATCCAGCCGTTCTTCAGTCGCCCGATGCTGTCCATCCCCGCGACCAGCCGGTCGCGCCAGCGCCGGTCGCCGGTGCGCTCCCACTCGGTCAGCCACGCCGCGGCGAGCGAGCACCATACCGTGCCGAACGACATCTCAATCGTGCCGGGGGGCAGCACCGGCCGTTCGGCACCGGGCACCTTGCGACCGATCTCGACCGTCGTCAGCGTCCGGTCCGATTCGAGCAGGTCGCGCATCAGGTCGCCGACCCGCTCGTCGGCGGTCAGATAATAGAAGATGCGGCGATAGGCGGCGTTGCTGACGCGCGGCTGCTTGGAACTGTCGCTCCAGTGCTGCACGCCGTGGCGCGTCCCCATCCCCTTGAACCGACCGAGGTGATAGACGTCGACCTCGCCGGTATGGCGGGTCATCGCCTCGGCCAGCCGGTACGCCTGCCCCCCGCCGGTGCGCAGCGCCTGCAGCCACAGCCACAGGTCGGGCGAGAGTTCGCTGTTGGCCCAGGCGAAGCCGCCGATGTCGTAGCGCCACTGGTGCCGGTCGGCGTCATAGGTGTGCATGACGTCGCCATGGTTCCAGAAACCGTACCAGTGCCGCCGCTCGACCTCGCCCGCGTAGAAATCGACGAGGTTCGCCAGCTGGTTCTCGATCGCAGCGCGGTTGGGGGTCGACCGGTCGGGCAGGCTCCAGTCGCCGAACACGCCCGCCGCGTGCAGCCCCGCCGGGTCTGCCACCAGCTGCGGCGGTTCGGCGGCGAGATTGGCCAGCGCCTGCAACCGGTCGGTCGCGGGCGTGGCGGCGAAGGCCCACAGCATCAGCTCGCTGGTGCGGGCGATGCCGGTCGCGCTGTCCCAGCCCGGTTCGTAATCCTCATAGGTGACGGCCAGCCCTTCGTTCTGCGCCGCGAACGCTTCCATGCCCATGACGCCGCGATAGGGGCGCAGGTCCATCGCCGGGGCCTGCGGCGACCATAGCCATGCCGTCAGCCGCGCCGCATCGCCCGCCGCACCGTCGATCGCGATCTCGCCCGGATGGCGCTGCCAGAACCAGCGCGCGGCGATGGCCGCCCCGCCCTGCGGCGATCCGACATAGCCGAAGCCGGGCGCACGGGCCCCCTCGCCCGCGTCGATCCAGCCATGGCCGGGGCCGGTCCGCTTGCGCAGGGTGAATCCCCCCGCCGACAGCTGCGCCAGCGAGACGTCGCCCCAGGCGGGGATACGCTCCAGCAGGTCGCCGACCGGGGTGGCCATGGCGGCGGGCGGCGGGGTCGCCTGTCCCGCGATCTGCGCCTCGCGCGCCGCCGCCCCCGGATCGTGGCGCAGGCCGGTGAGCGGGCGCACCGCCTCGACGAACATCGCATCCTTCGCGGTCGCCAGGCGGAAATGGCGGTCGTGCAGCGGTGCCGTCATCGGCACCTGCGTCGTCACGCCGATCCCGGACACGAACAGCGCCGCCGGATCGACGTCATGGACGAAGCTGTGGACGATCCGCAGCCCGTCCGACCCGGCATAGGCATAGAGGCGGACGACGAACGGCAGGATCGACAGCCCGTCGCCGACATGCCGCCCCTCGATCTTCACCACCGCGCGCACCGGGCCGCGCTGCTCGACGGTGACCCGCTCGATCCGGCCGGTCAGGGGCGTGCGCGGGCCTTCCGGATCGCCGCGCCGCACCTCGCCGGTCAGCCCGACCGTGGTCAGGACGGCGCGATCGCCGCGCGAAGCCTGCCGCACCAGCGCGTCGCCGCTCCGCGCGATCTCCCAGCGCAGGTCGCCGCTGACGATCACGATCGCATCGTCGCGTCCCTCGATGCGCAGCGGAGCGGCGGGCGCCGTCGCCCTGCCCGGTGCCACCGTAAGCGCGGCACCGGGCAGCACATCAGCGGGCAGCGCGTGCGCGCTCCACTTGACCGTGCCGTCGGGCCAGGTGGCCGTGGTCCAGCTCTGCGCCGCGATCGCCCGTCCGCCCGCGTCGGTGAGCGCCAGCTGCGTCCGGCGCGACACCGCGCCCTGCGGCCACGCGACGCCGAAGGTCTGCCCGGTATGGACGGCAGGCGCGCTCCCCTCCACCCACCGCGCCCGCACCGGCACCCGTGGCCGCCGCGCGGGTGCGGCGGCGATGGCGGGAAGGTGCGGGACCACGGCGGCGAGGATCGAGGCGCCCATGAGGCGGCGGCGGGTGATACGCATGGAAACGCTCCGGGATTTCAGGGTCGGGTGATGCGCAGGTCGCGGATGCGCAAATGGCTCTGGGTCGTGCGGATCGCGAACCAGCCGGATCGATAGGGCGCCGGATCGCGCAGCGTGAACAGCGGCCTGCCGTCGCGCTCCACCGCGATGCGCGCGCCGTCGGCGATCAGGACGATCCGGGTCGGCACATTGGCCTGCAACAGCGCGGGGTGGTCGCCCCGGTCGTGTTCGGGCAGCAACGGACGGACGCCGGGCCTGCCCACATAGCGCCGCATCCGCGTGGTCGTATTCCGGTTGCCGCCGATGCCGACGTAATAGGTCGTCAGCGTGTCATAGTCCTCGAACCGGCCGCTGCGCTTCGCCGCGAACACCGATCCGTCCGCCGCCGCCGGATCGCGCGCCATCCAGAAGGCGTTGAGGTCGCTCACCTGGTCGTTCGGCCCGCCCGCCGACACGGCGGTTGCGGTGAAGGCGATCCGCACCGGCCCGTCCAGACGCTTCGCATACCACAGCGACAGCCCCCGCGCGCTGTCGATATCGATCGCGCCGCCGGGCAGGAAGGTGACACGGGCGGCGGGATCCTCCGCCTCGATCCGCCAGTCCGCCGGGGCGGGCGCATGAACGCAACTACCCAGCAGCGCAGACAAGACGATGCCCGATCGTCCGAGCGACGACCGGGCAGAGGGGGGAGACAGGAACGTCAACGGCCGACCGCGATCCCGTGCGGTGCGATCGGCCGCCGAGGTCACAGCTTGAACTGCGCGCCGACGAAGATGCGGCGGCCGTAGTCGCTGTATTCGATGGCGCGGGCGTCATCGATGTACGAGCGCGCCAGTTCGTTCGTCAGGTTCAGCGCCTCGAAGAACAGGCTGTACTGCGGCGTGATGCGGAACTGCACCCGCGCGTCGATATAGGTCTCGCCGCGACGGAACACCGGGTTGTTGCTGACCGTCGCATCGGCGGCGACCAGCAGATAGTCGCTGCGCCGGTTGTAGCTGATGCGGGCGTTCAGCCAGTCCTTGTCGTAGAAGAAGCTGCCGTTGTAGGTGTACTTCGACAGGCCGGGGAACGCATCGAGCGGCTCACCCGTCGCCACGTTCGTCAGCGAGCTGTTGAGCGCGCGGCTGTAGGTGAAGTTGCCGTTGATGCCGAAGCCGTCGAACGGCGCGGGGAGGAAGGTGAACGCGGTCGAGGCGCTGACCTCGAACCCGTCCAGCTTCGCGCCGAAGCCGTTGACCGGCTGCCGCACCGTATAGAGCAGCCCATCGCCGAACAGGTCGACCCCCGCGCGCACCGATGCCGGCAGCACGAAGCTCTTGATGTCCTTGTAGTAATACCCGACGCTGATGACGGTGTCGGCGTTCGGATACCATGCGGCGTTCAGGTCGTACTGATCGGCGCGATAGGGCTGCAGCGCCGGGTTGCCCGCGGTGCAGCTGTCCTCGCCCGCGATCGTGTCGGCGGTGTCGATCAGGCAGTTGACGGTCGGCGACAGGTCGCTCGGCTTGGGCCGGGCAAGGTTCTTGGCATAGGTCGCGCGGACGAACAGGTTGCGCTGCACCTCCAGCGACAGGTTCACCGCGGGCAGCCAGTCGTGATAGTCGTTCGTCAGCGTGACTTCCTGCACCGCGGTCGTCGCGGTTTCGATCACCGCCGGAATGCCGTTCACGCCGGTACCGGGACGGATGCGATTCTCGCGGCGGGTGTTGCTGCTGGTCGAATCGTCGCGGGTATAGGTGTAGCGGACGCCGCCGTTGCCGGTCAGGTTCATGCCGAAGATCTCGGTGCCGAAGTTCAGCTTCAGATAGCCCGCGACGATCTTCTCGTTGATGATGTAGCCCGGAATCTGCGGCAGGCCGTCGGCGAAGCGCACCCGGTTCTGGTTGAAGCCCGACAGGTCATAATAGCGCGACAGGTTGGCGAAATCGAACAGCGGCTGCGCGATCCGCGTCGGCGCGCCCTCGACGCCGCTGATCCCCTGGAACAGCGGGGCACCGCCGGTCACGCCGCCGTTGGTGGCGAGGAACTGCTGATACTGGGCGGGCGTGAAATAATAGGTGTTCGGCGCCGGGCCGGTCGCGGGCGGCGAACCGATCACCGTCGAGAACGACACGTTGTTGTTGTACTGGAACACCGCCGGGCGTGCGACGATGCCCGCCGCCGGAACCGCGACCACCGCGGGCGAGAGCAGCCGCGCGCCGCCCGCGCCGTAGAACACCAGGTCCTGGTTGCGATACTGGCCGCCGAACTTCAGGCTCTTCAGGAAGCCCCAGTCGAGGTCATAGTCGACGTCGACCTTCAGCTGATCCTCGGCCGAGTCGTTCTGGCTCGGGCGATACTGCACGCTCGGGCCGGACTGGACGAGCAGCTGCCCGTTCGCCCCGCGCCGGGTGTTGTCGCCATAGGCGGCGATGTTCGACGGATCGAACGCGCTGGGGAAGGTGATGATCGGCAGGCCGTCGGCATTGCGGCGATCGATCTTGATCCCCGACACGCCGGTCGTGATCGCGACGAGGTTCGTCTCGTTCACGCGGTTGCCTTCCGACCGCGAGGCGAGGAACACCATTTTCATCCGGTCGAGGTCCCATTTGAACCCGGTCTGGAAGTAGCGCGTGTTCTCGTCGTAGCTGAAGTCGCGGCGCTGCACGCCGACGATGTTGCTGGCACCCACCGCATTGGCGATCGCGCCGCTGGTGCTGAGCGTGCCTGGGTTGAGCGCGGTCGTCCAGCTGGTCAGGACGTGATCTTCGGTGGTGACGAACGACTGGGTCGGACGGGGGCGCGACGTGCCGCCTGCCGCGTTGGTCGCCAGCGCCGCATCGAGATTGTAGCGGGTGATGTCCGGCGTGCTGCTGACGAGGCCGTTGCTGCCGAGACCGCCGCCCATGTTCACCGCATAGTTGGTGTCGCGCAGATTCTGGTTGCGATAATTCAGCTGCACCTGGCCCCAGACCGAGAAATTGTCGGCGAACTGGACCTGCGCCTGAAGATCGATCGAGGTACGCGCGTCGGTACGCTCGTTGTTGCGATAGCGGACCGAGCCCGGCGACCAGTCGAAGAACTGGTCTTCGCAGGCGAGGCGGTTGGCGGTGGCGTTGGCGGCATTGGTGCCGGTCGTGCCCGCGCAGCTCTCATAGGTGCCGAAATTGGCATAGGTGGGGTTGGCGACGGTCTTTTCGGTCGACCGGTCGAAATCGAGATAGCGCTGCCAGTTGGTGTTGGCGACCGAATCGCCGCGCGTGTCGACGACGCTGTGCGTGACGTTGAACAGCACGCCCAGCCGCCCGTCGAGCAGGTCCGAACGGCCCGCCGTCAGGTTGAAGCGCGGACGCCACTTCTGCGTCAGGTTCAGGCGCTGTGCCTCGCCCTTGATGCTGAACAACGGCCTGGTGAGTTCGAGCGGACGGCGCGTCTCGACGCGCACGGTGCCGCCGATGCCGCCTTCGGTCAGGTCGACGGTATAGCCCTTGTACACGTCGACCGACTTGACCAGCTCGACCGCCAGTTCGCGGAAGTCGCCGCTGCGCTCGCCGCCGGGCGACTGCTGGCTGACGCCGTTCACCTCGACGCGGTTGAGGTCGGGCTCGACGCCGCGGATCGACACCTTGTTGCCTTCGCCAAAGTCGCGCTGGAGCTGTACGCCGGTCACGCGGGCCAGCGCCTCGCCGACGTTCTTGTCGGGGAAGCTGGCGATATCCTCCGCGACGATCGAGTCGACCACGGTGTCGGCGTTCTTCTTGCGGGCGTTGGCCGATTGCAGCGACGCGCGGGTACCGGTGACGAGGATGTCGCCGTCGCTCTGGTCGGCGAGCGGATCGGTCGGCGACTGGCGGGTATCGTCGGTGGTGGTGGGAACCGCATCCTGCGCACCGGCGGCCTGCCGGCCCCATGCCGGGGCGCTGCCCAGTGCGACGATCAGCGCAAGGCCGGATACGGCATGCATGGCACCCGAACGGCGAAACGAAACGAACGGCGTCATTCTATCCCCTCTCAATTCCTACCTGGTGCGTGGGTATTCCCCGTCACCGTCAATCACCAGAAAGCTATTCCTCGGAGTTAGCGACAAATGAGTGGATTGCAAAGGGAAAACTTCGCAATATGATATGTGTGTCCACATGATGGGAAACATCAGGTCGGGAGGGGTTTCATGCGTATCACCTTTGTATCGATGCTGCTGACGTGCGCGGTCGCGCCGCTGGCGACCGCCGCGGCGCAATCCGGCACGGTGCGCCAGGTCGAACGGCTCGATCGCGCGCTCGTCGCGGTGCCTGCCACCGGCGGCGGCAACCATGTCGCGTGGCGGCTGCTCGGGACCGACACGAGTCGCACTGCCTTCCGCCTCTCGCGCGACGGGCGGGTGATCGCGGCGCGGCTGACCGGCGCGTCGAGTTTCCACGACAAGGGCGGCACCGCGGCGTCGCGCTATACATTGCAGGCGATCGGCGGGCGTGAACCGGCGGCGAGCGCGACCGTGTGGGCGAGGGGCTATCTGCCGATCCCGCTCGACAAGCCCGCCGACCGGACGACACCCACCGGCGAGACCTATGGCTACACCGCCAACGACGCGAGCGTCGGCGACCTCGACGGCGACGGCCGCTACGAGATCGTGCTGAAGTGGGACCCGACCATTTCCAAAGACAATGCCTTCGGCGGCTACAGCGGCGAGACGCTGCTCGACGCCTATACGCTGGAGGGCAAGCGGCTGTGGCGGATCGACCTCGGGCGCAACATCCGCTCGGGCGCGCACTACAGCCAGTTCATGGTCTATGACTTCGACGGCGACGGCAAGGCGGAGCTCATGGTCAAGACCGGCGACGGCGCCACCGACGGCACGGGCAAGGTGCTGGGCGATCCGAACGCCGACTGGCGTGCGAAGGACGGCGAGCTGCCGCAGGCCGACCGCACCGGCGCCACCACCCTGCCCGACGGGCGCAAGGTCGCGCGCATCCAGGGGCGCATCCTCTCCGGCCCGGAATATATCACCGTGTTCGAGGGCGCGACCGGCCGTGCGCTGGCCAGCGCCCCCTATGCCCCGCCGCGCGGGTCCGACACGCCCGAAGGGCTGGCCGCGCTGTGGGGCGACGGCTACGGCAACCGTTCCGACCGGTTTCTCGCCGGGGTCGCCTATCTCGACGGCAAGCGCCCGAGCGGCATCTTCGGACGCGGCTACTACGCCCGCTCGACGGTGGCGGCATGGGACTGGCGTGACGGCAGGCTGACGCAGCGCTGGCTGTTCGACAGCTCGGCGCCGGGCAATGCGAAGTTCGCCGGACAGGGCAATCACAATCTGTCGGTCGCGGACGTGGACGGGGACGGACGCGACGAGATCGTCTATGGATCGATGGCGATCGACGACGACGGCAAGGGGCTGTGGAGCGCCGGCCTCGGCCACGGCGACACGATGCATCTGGGCGACATCGACCCGACGCGACCGGGCCTCGAGAAGTTCGGCGTGCACGAGGATATCCGCGGCAACGGCGGGATCGGATCGGCGATGCTCGATGCGCGTACCGGCCAGATCCTGTGGACCACGCCCGCGACCAAGGACACCGGTCGCGGCCTGTCCGCCGACATCGACCCGCGCTATCCGGGTGAGGAGAACTGGAATTCCAGCACGCCCTATCTCTACACCGCGCAGGGGAAGGTGATTCCGGGCAACAAGCCGCGCGTCGCCAACTTCGCCATCTATTGGGACGGCGATGCGCTACGCGAACTGCTCGACCGGAACCGCATCACGAAATGGGACTGGAAGACGGGTACCGAGA
The DNA here is from genome assembly GCF_040049155.1 of Sphingomonas silueang. Classification (NCBI taxonomy): domain Bacteria; kingdom Pseudomonadati; phylum Pseudomonadota; class Alphaproteobacteria; order Sphingomonadales; family Sphingomonadaceae; genus Sphingomonas; species Sphingomonas silueang. The sequence continues at coordinate 107,677 of NZ_JBDZDK010000009.1, read as the reverse complement.
CGGTGTTGCTGACCGCCGAGGGTGCGACGTCGAACAACGGCACCAAGTCCACGCCCGCGCTGTCCGCCGACATCCTCGGCGACTGGCGCGAGGAGGTGATCCTGCGCAGCGAGGACAATAGCGAGCTGCGCATCTATGCCACCCCCTTCCCCACCACCATCCGGCGGGAGACGCTGATGCACGATCCGGTCTATCGCCTGGGCGTGGCGTGGCAGAACACCGCCTATAACCAGCCGCCGCACGCGCTGGTCGTGCCGAAGTGATCGCCGCGCTCGCCATGCTGCTGGCCGGACCGGCGCTGCCCGTCACCTATCGGCTGGACGACGCCCGGCCGCAGTCGGGCGAGACGCGGGTCGAGCGCGACCGGCCCTATCGGGGCGATTACGGGTATGAGCCGGGCGAGGGGCGACGCTTCTCGGTCGCGCTGCCCGAGGGCAACTGGCGGGTGACGCTGGTGCTGGGCGAGCGGCGGGCGGCCACGACGACCGTGAAGGCGGAGGCGCGGCGGCTGATGCTCGACCGCGTCGCCACGCCCGCGCGGGCGAGCGTGACCCGCAGCTTCGTGGTCAACACCCGCACCGCGATGCTCAGCCCCCCGCCCGAGAATGCGCCCGGCGGCACGATGGTCCGGCTGAAACCGCGCGAGGCGGGCAGTCCGACCTGGGACGACCGGCTGACGCTGGAGCTGCTGGGCGACGGCGCGGTCGCGACGGTCCGGATCGAACCGGCCAGCGTGCCGACGCTCTATCTGGTCGGCGATTCGACCGTGACCGACCAGCCGTCCGAACCGGCGGCAAGCTGGGGGCAGATGCTGCCTGCCTTCCTCGACGGGCAGGTCGCGGTCGCCAACCATGCCGAATCGGGCGAGACGCTGAAATCGTTCCTGACCGAGTTGCGGCTCGACAAGGTGCTGGCAGCCATCCGGCCCGGCGACTGGCTGTTCATCCAGTTCGGGCACAACGACCAGAAGGCGCAATGGCCGCAGACCTATGCCGATGCCGCCACTACCTACCCCGCCTACCTCAGGGCCTATATCGCCGAGGCGCGGCGCCGGGGCGCGCAGCCGGTGCTGGTGACGAGCCCGGAGCGGCGCAACTTCGACGCGGGCGGGCGGATCAAGCCGACGCTGGGCGACTATCCCGCCGCCGTCCGCGCGGTGGCCAGGGAAACCGGCGTGCCGGTGATCGACCTCAACGCGGCGAGCATCGCGACCTATGAGGCGCTCGGCCCGGAGGTCGCCGCGCAGGCGTTCAACGACGGCGGCAAGGACCGGACGCATCACAACAACTATGGCGCATGGCTGCTGGCGCGAAGCGTGGCGGAAGGCATCCGCAGCCTGCCCGGCCTGGGCGGCCATGTGACGGCGGCGCGGTTCGACGCGGCGCACCCGCCGCTGCCCAAGGACGTGGCGATCGTGCCCAGCAGCGCGCGCAGCGACGTGCGCCCGGCGGGCAATTGATCGGGCGGCGCGCCGTGCTGGGGGCGATGCTGGCGCTGCCCTTCCCCGCTCATGCCGCGCGGGTCTTCGACGTGCGGGCCTATGGGGCGAAGGGCGACGGACGCGCGATCGACACCGCGGCGGTCCAGCGGGCGATCGATGCGGCGGCGAAGGGCGGCGGGACGGTGGTGGTGCCGCGCGGGGTCTATCGCTGCTTCACGCTGTTCCTGAGGAGCGACGTGACGCTGGTGGTGGAGCGGGGTGCGACGATCCTCGCCGCCGATCCGGCGCGGGACGGCGGGCGCTATGCCCTGCCCGAGGATCGCGGCGAGCAGCTGTATCAGGACTTCGGGCACAGCCACTGGCACAACAGCCTGATCGTCGGGGACGGCGTCGCGCGGGTGGCGATCACCGGCGCGGGCATGATCGACGGCGAAGGGCTGACGCGCGACGGCCCCGGCGCGCGCTGGCGCAGACAGGCGGGCGAGCGGCCGCTGTCGATGCAGGGGATGACGGCGCAGCAGATCGAGGAACTGGAACCCGCCGTGCAGCGCATGGCGGGCCTCGGTAACAAGGCGATCGCGCTGGTCGATGCCGGCGACGTGGCGATCGAGGGGATCACCATCGCGCGCGGCGGGCATTTCGCGATCCTTGCCACCGGGGTGCGCCGCATGACGCTCAGCGACCTGACGATCGACACCAATCGCGACGGCATCGACCTCGACTGCGTGTCCGATGTGCTGGTCGAGCGATGCCGGGTGAACACGCCGAACGACGACGCGATCGTGCTGAAGAGCAGCCATGCGCTGGGCCGCAACGTGGCGTGCCGGGACGTGACGGTACGGGACTGCGAAGTCTCCGGTTTCGATCCCGGCACGCTGATCGACGGGACGCGCGGCACCACGCAGCAGGTGGCGCCCGACCGGGACCGCGTGACCGGCAGGATCAAGCTCGGCACCGAGAGCAACGGCGGCTTCCACCGCATCCGGATCGAGCGGTGCCGCTTCACCCGCTCGCGCGGGGTCGCGCTGGAGACGGTGGACGGCGGGGTCATGGAGGACGTGACCGTCCGCGACATCGTGATGGCCGACGTGACCACCGCGCCGCTGTTCCTGCGCATCGGCGACCGGCGGCGCGGGCCGGAGGGCACCGGGATCGGGGCGATCCGGGGAGTGACGATCGAGGGGCTGCGCGCCGAGGGGATCGACCACCGCTTCGCCGCGACGCTGGCCGGTTTGCCCGCGCGGCGGATCGAGGACGTGACCCTGCGCGACCTGACCCTCGCCTATCGCGGCGGGGGGCAGGTGGTCGGCGATCCGCCCGAGCTGGCCGATGCCTATCCCGAACCCAGCATGTTCGGGCCGACCCCGGCATGGGGGCTGTGGTGCCGCCATGTCGCGGGGCTCAGGGTCGAGGGGCTGGCGATGCGCACGCCGGGCGATGCGCGCGATCCGGTGCGGATGGACGATTGTCCGGGGGCAAAGTTTACAAACTTTACACTAGGTATTTGACCCTCCGCCGAATACGTTCTAATATATGAGACATAGTCCACATAATGGACATATGGGAGGAACTATGGCGCGCTTCGCGTTTCGGATGCAACTGAAGCCGGGGATGGAAACCGAGTATCGCGCGCGCCACGATGCGATCTGGCCGGAACTGTCCGACCTGCTGCGCGATGCCGGGATTTCCGACTATTGGATCTTCCTCGACGAGGCGACCGGCGCGCTGTTCGCAACGCTGGAACTGGCCGACGATAACAAGCGTGATACGCTGCCCGGCAATCCGGTCATGCAGCGCTGGTGGGAATCCATGGCGCCGCTGATGGAGACGCAGGCGGACAACCGCCCGCTCGAATGGCCGTTGACCCCCATGTTCTACATGGCATGACCGGCATGCTGCGCCCCCTCCTCCTCGCCGCGACCGCACTGGCCGCCGTTCCCGCCACCGCACAGACCGCGAAGCCGACTGCGAACCTGGGCGCCCCGGTCAAGACCTTCGGCCGCGTGTCGTACGACGCGCGCTCGCTGATGATCGACGGCAAGCGGCTGACGATCTGGTCCGCCGAAGTGCACGCCTTCCGCCTGCCCTCGCCCGATCTGTGGCGCGACGTGTTGCAGAAGATGAAGGCCAGCGGCTTCAACACCGTCGCCTTCTATTTCGACTGGGGGTTCCACAGCCCCAAGCGCGGCGTGTACGACTTCACGGGCATCCGCGACATCGACCGGCTGCTCGACATGGCGGCGGAAGAAGGGCTGTACGTCATCACCCGCGCCGGGCCGTATGTGAATGCGGAGCTGACGCGCGGCGGCTTTCCCGGATGGTTGCAGAACCAGCGGGCGCGGGCGCGCACCGACGATCCCGATTATCTCGCCGCCGCCGACGAATGGTTGTCGCAGATCAACCCGATCATCGCCCGCCACCAGATCAATGGCGGCAAGGGTACCGTGATCCTGCACCAGATCGAGAACGAACTGGCGCTGACCACCCCGGCGCAGGGGCGGTACATGGACCACCTCTATGCCAAGGCGCGCGCCGACGGCATCACCGTGCCGCTGTTCCACAACGATCAGGGGCGCAACGGGTACTGGGTGCCGCGCGGATCGAACGTGGCGAAGACGGTGGAAGGGTCGCCCGACCTGTACGCCTTCGACGGCTATCCCGGCGGCACCTGCACCGTGGGCGGCAAGGTGACGCGCGGGTCCGCCGCGCCCGACTGGGGCTTCTATGGCCCCGGCGGGGCGAAGGGCGGCGCCTCGGCCAGCCCCAACACCCCCGGCTTCGCGGCGGAGTTCGGCGGCGGCTGGTTCGATTACTGGGGATCGAACGGCGGCTATGAATGCAATGCGCAGCAGCGCGGCAAGCGGTTCCAGCGCGTGTTCTATGGCACCAATCTGGCCAACGGCATCGCGATCCAGAGCTTCTACATGGGCTTCGGCGGCACCAGCTGGGGCTGGCTGCCCGCCCCGGTCGTGTTCACCAGCTATGATTACGGCGCGGCGTTCAGCGAGACGCGCGAGGTGCGGGAAAAGGCCGAGGAGCTGAAGGCGCTGGCCGGATTGATCCGCTCGGTCCCCGATCTGGCGGGGATGGTGCCCGCCGGGCCGGCGACGATCTCGTCGCCCAACATCCAGGTCTATCATAACAAGTCGCCGGAGACGGACGCGCGCTTCCTGCTCGTCACGCACAATCCGTCGAACAGGCAGAGCAACGACCGCTTCACCGTCACCGCCGACCTGCCCGACGGGCGCTATACGCTGCCCGAAATGGCGCTGAACGGCTTCGATGCGAAATGGCTGGTCGCGGGGGTCAATCTCGGCGGGCAGCGGCTGGTGTACGCGACGTCCGAATTGCAGAGCCATGTGCGGATCGACGGCGGCGACGTGCTGCTGCTCTATGGCCGGACGGGCGAGAACGGGACGAGCGTGCTGCGCTACACGAGCGCACCGACCGTGAAGGTGATCGAGGGCGACGTGCGGTCGGCGTTCGATCCGGCGACCGGCGACCTGCGGCTCGATTACGTCCATGGCGCGATGGTGCGGGTGCAGGTGTCGGGCGGCGGGCGTCCGCCGCTGACGCTGCTGGTCGGCGACGAGGCGGTGGCGGCGAGCTTCTGGCAGAACGGCGACGTGCTGGTGCGCGGGCCTGCGCTGCTGCGGAGCGCGAAGGTCGGCGGCGGTGCGATCTCGCTGACCGGCGATACCAGGGCCGCGACGCCGCTGGAGGTGTGGACGCCCAAGACCGTGCGATCGGTGACGTGGAACGGGCGGCGGGTGGCGACCGCCAGCGGCACCGCGGGCAGCATCGTCGCGCGTGCCGCCCTGCCCGGCCCCGCTCCGGTCACGCTGCCGGTGCTGGCCGAGTGGCGGACCGCTCCGGGCACGCCCGAGGCGGAGCCGGGCTTCGACGACAGCGGCTGGCAGGCCATCGACAACCGTGCCTATGCCAGCATCACCGCGCGGCCCGACGGGCAGCCGAACATGCTGATGGACGCATACGGCTTTCACGACGGCGACGTGTGGTATCGCGGGCGCTTCACCGGCACGCCGGATGCGCAGCGGCTGCGCATCTATTACGGCGCAGGCGGATCGGGGCTGGCGCAGGTGTTCCTCGACGGGAAGCTGATCGGGCAGGACGAGCTGCCCGGCGGGCTGCCGCGTCCGATCACGACGGGAACGGCGACGATCGCGCTGCCCGATGCCGCGCGGACGCCGGGCGAGCATGTCCTGTCGGTCATGGTGCGCAACAACGGCCATAACTGGGATCTGGACGCCGACGATTTCCACAAGGAAGCGCGCGGGCTGGTGTCCGCATCGATCGAGAAACAGGCGGGGCAATCGTTCGCGATTCCGGTCGCGTGGAAGATCCAGGGACGGCAGGGCGGCGAGGACATCGTCGATCCCGTCCGGGGCGTGCCCAACAACGGCGGGCAATATGGCGAGCGGATGGGCTGGCACCTGCCCGGCTTCGACGACGCGCGCTGGGCTAAGGTTTCGCTTCCCGCCGCGACCGCTCCGGCGGGGACGAGCTGGTATCGGACGCAGTTCGACCTGAACGTGCCCAAGGGGCAGGATGCGACGATCGGCGTGGCGTTCGGCGACGCATCGGTGCCGCGTTCGCCGGTCGACTACCGCGTGCTGATCTTCGTCAACGGCTGGCACATGGGGCAGTTCATCGCGCATGTCGGACCCCAGCGGACCTTCGTGGTGCCCGAGGGCATCCTCAACCACCATGGACGCAACACCATCTCGCTGGCGGTGACGAGCGACGGGCAGCCGGGCAATGCGCTGGAGGCGGTGAAGCTGGTCACGCTGCGCAACGTGCGCGGCGGATTGCCGGTGCGCATGGTCGATGCGCCTGCGGTGCTGGCGCCGTGATTTCCCATCGCTTCCCGTACCCCCGCGCAGGCGGGGGTCCAGAGCAGCAAGCGTGACGCCTGCCGCCCTGGGCTCCCGCCTGCGCGGGAGCACATGCAAGATTTTTACCGAACCAACCTTCTTCCAACCGGAGCAATCATGGCCGCGCTGACCCACGACATCCCGCGCAAGGACGTTACCGATTCCATTGCCCTGCTGATGGACAATCTCGTCAACATCAAGGACGAGACCGGCGAGTTCCTCCTCCATCTGGAGGACGGGCGGATCATCGACACCAAGGGCTGGGCCGGGTGGGAATGGACGCACGGCGTCGGCCTGTTCGGCATGTGGCGCTATTACGAGCAGACCGGCGACCAGGCGGCGCTGAAGATCATCAAGCAGTGGTTCGAGGACCGCTTTGCGGAGGGCACGCCGACCAAGAACATCAACACCGTCGCGCCGTTCATCACCCTCGCCTATCTGTACGAGCACGAGCCGGACCCGCGCTACATCCCGTACCTCGATACCTGGGCGGAGTGGCTGATGGCCCCCGACGGCCTGCCCAAGACCGAGGAAGGCGGGTTCCAGCACATCGTCTACAACGACGAGAACCCCGGCGAGATGTGGGACGACACGCTGATGATGAGCGTGCTGCCGCTGGCCAAGATCGGCCTGCTGCTGAACCGCCCGCACTATGTCGAGGAGGCGAAGCGCCAGTTCCTCGTCCATATCAAGTATCTGTTCGACAAGAAGACCGGGCTGTGGTTCCACGGCTGGGACTTCAACGGGCGGCATAATTTCGCCGAGGCGCTGTGGGCGCGGGGCAACTGCTGGGTCACGATCGCAATCCCCGAGATCATCGAGATCCTCGACCTGCCGCAGGGCGATGCGCTGCGCATGTTCCTGATCGATACGCTGGCCGCGCAGGTGAAGACGCTGGCCGAGACGCAGGACGAGAGCGGGCTGTGGCACACGCTGATCGTCGATCCGACCAGCTATCTGGAAGCGTCGGCGGCGGCGGGCTTCGCCTATGGCATCCTCAAGGCGGTGCGGAAGGGGTATCTGCCGCGCCATTACGAGGCGGTCGGGATCAAGGCGGTGAAGGGCGTGCTGGCCAACATCGACGACAAGGGCGAGTTGAAGCAGGTGTCGTTCGGCACCGCGATGGGCGACACGCAGCAGTTCTACAAGGACATCGCGCTGACCTCGATGCCCTATGGCCAGAGCCTCGCGATCTGCGCGCTGGCGGAGTTCCTGCGGACGTATATCTGACCGGTCGGGGGGCGTTCGCCGCGCCCCCCTTCCCTCCGTCATCCCGGCGCAGGCCGGAATCCGCCGCGCCGCCTGATCCGAACCCTTCGGCGCGTGCGGAACCATGGATCCCGGCCTGCGTCGGGATGACGCTTGTTTGGGGTGCGTACGCCCCTCCCACCCCCGTCATTCCCGCGGAGGCGGGAATCCATCGCCGCCGACGTTGCGGATCGATCGACACGCCAGAGGTTATGGATTCCCGCCTGCGCGGGAATGTCGATCGGAGGCCTTGGCCACCTCCACCGCATAGATATGCGTGGCGCCCTCGAAATTGCCGCGGAACACCACCCATTTCGCGTCGGGCGTGAAGGTCATGTTCGGCTCGAGCCGATAGTCGTGTTTGCGCATGTCGACCAGCTTCTCGACCTCCAGCGTGCCCGGCACGATCAGGCGGTCGGCGTCGGCGGCGTGGATGTCGGCCACGTCGGGAATGGCCTTGGGCGTGAAGAGGTAGAGATATTTCCCGTCCGGGGCATGGGCGACCATTTCCGGGTCGCCGCCGTCGCCCGAGAAACGCTTGCCGCCGGGCATCTGGTTGTAATGCACCGACCACTGGTTTCGGTCGACCTTGTACCAGTGGCGCTTGCCCGAGGTGAGGTCGTAGCCCGCCAGCCAGAACACCTCGCCGCGCGGCGTCTGCAGGTCGTACCAGATGCTTTTGCCGTCGGCGGAGAAGAATTCGTGGCCCGCGATCTCCATGTTCATGGTGCGGGTGTGGATCAGCCGCTTGCCCGATCCGTCGGCGCGGATCGTCCAGATGCGGTCGACCTTGTGCCACGGCCCTTCGTGGCAATACATGATCTGCTGCGGATCGGTCGGCGAGAACTGGATGTGGTTCAGCCAGTCGGTCGAGGCGGTGACGACGCGGCGCTGCCCGGTCTTCAGGTCGATGGTGAAGATCTCCATCGGGATGCCCGCCTCCAGCCGTTCGTTCAGGCGGCGTTCCTTGGCCTCGGCGAAGGTATAGGGCGTGCCGTCGGCGCGGTTTGCCCGATAGTCCGCCTCGCCCGGCCCGACGACGCGGCCCGGCGTGTGGCGATTGTCCTGACGGGTGCCGTCTGGGCGCAGCGCCCCCTCGCCCAGCGCGACCTGGCCCAAGAGCAGCGTCTCGTCGGCGTTGATCGAGCCGATCGAGCCGCCGGGCACGTCGGCGACCTTGCGCGTGCGGCCCGTGCCGATATCGACCGCGTGGATGGTGGACGGCCCGCTGGCGTCGTTGCGCAGCTGCGTCGCGTAATAGGCGGTGCGGGTCCGGCGGCCGGTGAACAGCAGGGTGATGCCCGGCCCCGACACCAGCGGCTTCATCTCCCATGTCTTCAGGTCGATCGTCGCGATGCCGCCGGGGACGCTCACCACCATCCGGTCGCCCTCGGGCGTATAGCTGTTCTGGTGGAAATACAGGCTGGTGCTGTCGGGCACGCGGCTGATGCGGATCACGCGGTGGCCGGTGGTCGCATCGATCCATTCGGCGGCGGGCTTCGCCGCCACGGGCGCGGCGGCGGTGGCCAGCAGGGCAAGGGCAAACAGGCTGTGCAACCGCATCCGGACTCTCCATTCGCGCTTTGATTGTTCCACATACTATGATAGCGCTTCACATAATGACCATATCGCGCCGACCCGTGCAAGGGCGCAGCGCGTCGAGGAGAGCGTCCGCGTGATTTCCGCCCCCCCGGCCAAACGGCCCGTCCGGCTGATCAACTATCTCGCCTATGGATCGAACGACGTGCTTGGCGCGGGTTCGATGGCGGTGATCTCGGGCTGGGTGCTGATCTTCTATACCCAGTTCTGCGGGCTGACCGCCGGACAGGCGGCGCTCATCTTCGCGGTGGCGCGCATCCTCGATGCGATCGCCTCGCCGGTCATCGGCTATGTCTCCGACCATTTCGGCACGACCGCGCTCGGCCGCCGGTTCGGGCGGCGGCGGTTCTTCATCCTCGCGGCCATCCCGCTCCTTCCCAGCTTCGCGCTGATGTGGCTGCCGGGGATGAGCTTCTGGTATTACCTCGTCAGCTATGTCGGGTTCGAGCTGGTGTACGCGATGGTCATCATCCCGTACGAGACGCTCGCGGCGGAAATGTCGACCGACTACAAGACCAAGGCGAAGTTCGCAGGCTTCCGCATCCTGTTCGGGCAGACGGCGGCGATCCTCGCCGGGTTCCTGCCGTTGTGGCTCATCAACTGGCTGGGCCGCGACAGCGTCAGCACCTTCTTCTACATGGGGATGATCTTCGCGGTGCTGTTCATGGGCACGGCGGCGTTCCTCTACCGCTTCAGCTGGGAACGGCCGCTGCCGACCGACGCGCTGCCGGGCGCGCGCACCGAAGGCGGCATCGGGTCGGCGTTCAAGGCGCTGTACCGCAACCTGTTCTCGACGATGCGCATCCGGGCGTTCCGGCTGCACCTCGGCATGTATCTCGGCGGCTATATCAGCCAGGACATCTTCAACGCGGCCTTCACCTTCTTCGTGATCTTCGCGCTCGCCGGGACCACGGCGATGGCGTCGGGGCTGCTCGGCACGATGTATATCGTGCAGTTCGTCGCGGTGGTGATCGCGATCAACCTTGCGCTGCGTGCCTCGCCGGCCTTCGCATACCGGCTGGCGGCGGTGACGTTCGGGCTGGGCGTCATCGTGCTGCTGGTGCTGTGGCAGGGGGGCACGACCGCTGCCAGCCCATTGATCTATCTGGCGATCGCGCTCGCCGGGCTGGGGCGCGGGGCGCTCAACTATATCCCGTGGGCGACGTACAACTATATGGCCGACGTTGACGAGATCGTGACCGGCCAGCGACGCGAAGGCAGCTTCGCGGGCGTCATGACCTTCGTGCGCAAGGCGACGCAGGCGGCGGCGGTGGCGGGCGTGGGCCTCATCATCCAGGCGGGCGGGTTCGTGTCGGGCGCGAAGACGCAGACCCCGGAGGCGATCCACACCATCGCGCTGCTGCTGGGCGTGGGGACGCTGGGCGTGCTGGCGTTCGGCATCCTCGTGTCGCTGCGCTTCAAGCTGACGCCTGTGACCCACGGCATCCTGATGGAGGAGATCGAGCGGCTGCGCAGCGGTGACACCTCGCCGCCCGACCCGATGCACAAGGACGTCGTGGAAGACCTGTCGGGCTGGCCGCACGACCGGCTGTGGGGCAACAACCCGGTGGCGGGGCAGGCGCGGTGATCGCCGCCGCCGCGCTGCTGCTGGCACAGGCCGCCGCGCCCGTCCCGCTGTGGCGCGATCCGGTGCACGACGGGGCGGCGGACGCATCCACGGTGCGCGACGCGAAGACCGGCGAATGGGTGATGTTCTACACCAACCGCCGCGCCGACCTTCCGCTGGCCGACGAGAAGGACGTGTCGTGGGTGCACGGCACCGCGATCGGCGTCGCCCGCTCGAAGGACGGGGTGCGGTGGCGTTATGGCGGGACGGCGGCAATTCCCGCCGCCTGTACCGGCGCGACGCTGTGGGCGCCGGAGGTGCAGCGGATCGGCGGCACATGGCATATGTGGCTGACGGTCGTGCCGGGCGTGTTCCGCGACTGGAACGCCCCGCGCTTCATCGTGCATCTGACCAGCCCCGACCTGAAGCGCTGGGACTGCGGCGAGCGGCTCGACCTCGGTTCCGACCGGGTGATCGACGCGAGCGTCGCGGTGCTCGGAGCCGACCGCTACCGCCTGTGGTTCAACGACGAGCGTGCGGGCAAGGCGATCAAGTACGCCGACAGCAGCGACCTGAAGCATTGGACCGTCCGGGGCACCGTGACCGACACGCCGGGCGAGGGACCGAAGGTGGTGCGCTGGCGGGGCAAATGGTGGCTGGTCAGCGATGCGTGGCGCGGGTTGCTGGTGCAATCCTCGAGCGACGCGACGCACTGGACGCGGCAGCCGGGGTATCTGCTGGCAGATGCGGGCAAGCGCCCGACCGACCGGGCGAAGGGGCAGCATCCCGACATCGTCGTGGTGGGCGACCGGGCGTATCTGATCTATTTCGTCCACCAGTCGGGCGAACGGCAAGCCGCGCGCGACCCGCGCTGGCATCGGCGCAGCGTATTGCAGATCGCGGAATTGCGCGAGGACAAGGGTGTGTTGTCGGTGGATCGGGAACGGGCGGTCATGGGGCCGCTGCGGTAGGGTTCGCTCTACCGACGTTCGTCATTTCCGCGAAGGCGAGAATCCATTGGCACTGACGTTGTGCACTATCTTTGCCGTCGGCGTGTATGGATTCCCGCCTGCGCGGGAATGACGGTACAGGTACCGTTCACCCCCCGATCATGTTGCCATAGCCGATCACGATCGTCGCCAGCACCAGCAGCCCTACCCCGCCCCACACCAGCGCGCGCGTGCGGGGCGCGGCATCCTTCCACTCCTTCAGCGCGAAGCCCCAGAGCGTGCCGAAGATGATGATCGACGCCATGTGCAGCGTCCAGCTGGAGAAGCCGTAGCGGCCCATCTGGCTCTCGCCCATGGTGTAGAAGAAGAACTGGAAATACCATGCGGTCCCGGCGAGCGCGCACAGCGCGAAATTGGCGCCCATCGGCGCGCCCTGCGCCGCGCCGCGCCCCAGCCACTGGCCCGCGCTGCGGTTGCGCGCGATCAGGATCGCGCACCACAGCGCATTGGTCAGCAGCCCGCCGAACATCACGAGGCACAGCACCGGCAGCCCGGTCCACAAGGGTCCGGTGCCCGCCTGCGCCGACAGCGCCTTGATCGGCTCGCCCGCGGCAAGGCCGAAGGCGAAGCAGGCGGACATTACCCCTGCGAAGATCGCGACGACGATGCCTTTGCGGAAATCGAACTCGGCGACGGCGGCGGCCTTCTGTTCGGGGGAGAGCGCCTGGTCCTTGCTTGCCCCGGCGATCGCGACGACGACGATGCCCGCGAGCGTCAGGCCGAGGCCGAGCAAGATGATGTTGCCCGAGGGCGTATCGAGCAGCTTGGCAGCGAATTCGCCGGTGAACAGCGGCGGGATGAGCGTGCCGAACACGGTGCACAGCCCCAGCACCACCGCCATGCCGAGCGAAAGGCCCAGATAGCGCATGACGAGGCCGTAGCCCAAGCCCCCGAACCCCCACAGCACCCCGAAGAACACCGGCCACAGCAGCGTCGGCATGGGCGTGGCGGCGAACACGCCGATGAGGTCATTGGTCTGGATGCTCGCGAAGAACCACGGCGCCAGTACCCATGAGAAGATGCCGCCGGTCAGCCAATAGATCTCCCACGACCAGCGCTTCACGCCGCGATAGGGGACGTAGAAGCTGGCCGAGGCGAAGCCGCCGAGCCAGTGATAGAACACGCCGGTCAGCGGGTTGGGGGTCATAGGGTCAGGCCCAGTCGATAGAGGCGGTTGGCGTTGCCCGCGAACAGCGCGCGGCGTTCGGCGTCGGTGAAGTCGGCGGTGATCGCTTCATAGGCGCCGAGCGTCGCGGCGAAGCTGCCGAAGAGCCTGTCGGTCGGAAAGTCGCTGGCGACCATCGCCCGGTCGGTGCCGAACCGGTCGATCGCGGTGAGGACGAGGCCGCGCGCCTGCGCCACGCTCCACGGACGATGGGTGAAGCCGATCCCCGACAGCTTGATCGCCACATGCGGCAGCCGGGCGAGCGCGGCGAGGCCGTCCCGCCATTCGGCTTCCTCGCCCGGCACGCACATGCCCATGTGGTTGACCATCACCGGGGTTTCCGGATGGCGCTCGATCAGCTTGGCAAGGTGCGCGAACTGGCCGGGATAGGCCTGGAGGTCGAAACTCAGGCCATGTGCGGCGAGGCGGGCATAGCCCCTCGCCCATGCCTCGTCGCGCGTCACGTCGCGGGGAGTATAGGTGCGCCGCGGGTCGGGGTGCCAGTTGACGATGTGGCGGATACCGCGAACATTGGGGTGCGCGGCGTGGGCGGCCAGCAGCGTGTCCACGTCCGGATCGGAAAGGTCGGCGAAGGCGACGATCGCGTTGGGCATGCCCTGCGCATCGGCCATCGACTGGAGCCAGCGCGTCTCGTCGAGCGCGGCGGCGGCTTCCGCCCCGGCATCGACATGGACGATGCCGCGCACGTCCCACGCGCCCGCATCCGCCCGATAGTCGTCGAGGAGATAGGTGCGCGCGATCGGCTCGACCGATCCGTTGGGGCCGTCGTCGGCGAAGGGCGGCGTCAGCCACGGGTAGCGGATGCGGGAGAGATCCCACAGGTGGACATGGGCGTCGATGAAGGGGAGGTTGGGCATGGCGTCCGCTTTCCGGCTGTTTCATTCCCCTCCCCTACCCCCGTTCGCTTCGAGCCTGTCGAGAAGGGGCCGTGATGGCCACGGCGTTCTCGACGGGCTCGAAGCTGCTCGAACCGAACGGGGCCGGGATACGGGCGATCAGAAGGTCGTGCGACCGCCCGAAGTGTCGAAGGTCGAGGCGGTGGTGAAGCTGCACTCCTCGCTGGCCATGAAGCAGACCATCGCCGCGCTTTCGTCCACCTCGCCCAGCCGACCCATCGGGATCTTGGAGCGCATGTAATCGACCTGGCTCTGCGGCAGCTGCGCGAGGATCGGGCTTTCAAAGGTCGCCGGGGTCAGCGCGTTGGCGATGACGCCCTTTCCGGCCAGTTCCTTGCCGAGGCTCTTGGTCAGGCCGATCACCGCCGCCTTGGTCGCCGAATAGGCGCCGGCGTTCGGATTGCCCTCCTTGCCCGCGACCGAGGCGACGTTGACGATCCGGCCATAGCCCGACGCCAGCATGAACGGCACCACCGCGCGATTGCAGTAGAACAGGCCGTTCAGGTTCACGTCGACGACCTTCAGCCAGCTGTCGATCGGGAATTCATGCACCGGCGCGGTCGCCCCGGTGATCCCGGCGGAGCACACCAGCACGTCGATCCGTCCGCCGAGCGCCGCGTGGCTGTCGGCGGCGGCCTGCGCCACGGCGGCGGCATCGGAAATGTCGAGCGCCACGACATGCGTCGCGCCGACCTCCGCCTGCGCCTCGTCCAGCGCGGCGGCGTTCAGGTCCCATAGCGCGACCTGCCCGCCCTCCGCGACGATGCGCTTGGCGGCGGCGCGGCCGAGGCCGGACGCGCCGCCGGTGACGACCGCGGTGCGACCCGCGAAACGCCCTGCATAGCTGGTCATCCGAGCACCGCGTCGCCGAGGTTGCGCCATTCGACGACCTGCTGGTTCTGTTCACCCAGACCCTGGATGCCGAGCTTCATCGTGTCGCCCGCCTTCAGGTAGATGGCGTTCGGCCGCTTGCCCTCGCCCACGCCCGGCGGCGTGCCGGTGATCATCAGGTCGCCGGGGTACAGGGTGATATATTCGCTGACGTAGGAAATCAGTTCGGCGACGTCGAAGATCATCGTCTTCGTGTTGCCGGTCTGCATCCGCTCGCCGTTCACGTCGAGGAACATGTCGAGGTTCTGGTGGTCGCCCACCTCGTCCGGCGTGACCAGCCACGGGCCGACCGGGCAGAAGGTGTCGTGGCCCTTGCCCTTCGACCACTGGGTGCCGCGCTGCTTCTGGTTGAAGCGTTCCGACACGTCGTTGGCGATCGCGAAGCCCGCGACATGCGACAGCGCGTCCTCCCTGGACACATAGCGCGCGGTCTTGCCGATCACGACCGCCAGCTCGACTTCCCAGTCGGTGTGGGTCGAACCGCGCGGGATCATCACCTCGTCGTTCGGGCCGGTCAGCGACGACAGTGCCTTCATGAACATCATCGGTTCGCCGGGCACCGGCAGGTTCGATTCGGCGGCGTGATCCGCATAGTTCAGGCCAATCGCGACGATCTTGCCGATGCCCTTGACCGGCACGCCGTAGCGGGGCGAACCCTCGACGACGGGCAGGCTGTCGATATCGACCGACAGATCGCGGATGGTGTCGACGGTGATGTCGGACACCACGCCCGACAGGTCGCGGATATTGCCGTCGTGATCGACGACGCCGGGCTTCTCGTTGCCCTGGGTACCGTAGCGGCAGAACTTCATGGCGTTTTCTCTCAGTGCTCGAAGGGGCGGTGCATGGTCAGGTCGCGGTTCAGCTCCACGCCGAAGCCGGGCGCGTCGAGCGCGGAGGTGCGCATCCGGCCGTTCTCGGGGATCGGTTCGCCGATCAGCTGCGGGTGGAACATCGGCTGCACGTGATCGGCCTCCGGCGCCATCATCAGATATTCGGCGAAGGGCGAGTTATGCCGCGTGACGACGAAATGATAGCTGTAGACCGACGATCCGTGCGGCACGACCAGCTTGCCGCGCGCATCGGCCATCGCCGAAATCTTGAGCAGTTCGGTCACGCCGCCGCACCAGCCCACATCGGGCTGGATGATGTCGCAGCAGTCCATCTCCATCAGCATGCGGAAGCCCCAGCGGGTCGCCTCATGCTCGCCGGTCGTGACCAGCATGCCGCGCGGCACGTTGCGCTTGAGTTCGGCATAGCCCCAGTAATCGTCGGGGCTGATCGCCTCCTCGATCCACTTCAGGCCATGTTCGTGCGCGGCATGCGCCAGGCGGGTGGCATAGTCCACGTCGAGCGCCATCCAGCAGTCCCACATCAGCCAGAAGTCCGGGCCGACGCGCTCGCGCATCGTCGCCAGCTCGGCGATGTTCTTCTTGAGCCCCTCGACGCCCTCGGCCGGGCCGTGGTGCAGCGGCATCTTGCCGCCGATGAAGCCCATTTCCTTGGCGAGGTCGGGCCGCGCGCCGGTGGCGTAGAATTGCAGCTCGTCGCGCACCGCGCCGCCGAGCATCTGGTACACCGGCTCGTCGCGCAGCTTGCCGAGCAGATCCCACAGCGCGAGGTCGACGCCGGAAATGGCGTTCACCACCAGCCCCTTGCGCCCGTAATATTGGGTCGAGAAGTACATCTGGTCCCAGATCTTCTCGTATTCGGTGGGCGAGCGCCCTTCGAGGAAGCGGGCGAGGTGCTTTTCGACGATGAAGCAGGCGGGTTCGCCGCCGGTCGTGACCGCGAAGCCGATCGTGCCGTCCTCCGCCTCGATCTCGACGATCAGCGTGCCGAGCACGTTGATGCCGAAGCTCTGCCGCGACTGGCGATATTCGGGATAGCGGCTCATCGGGGTCGCGATGTGATCGTCGATCCAGTGATAGCCCTGCTGGTCGTGATAGTCCGCACCGCCGCCGCGCACGGTGAACGCGCGGACGTGTTTGATCCTGGGAAGCGCCGCCTTCATTGCCACACCTTGTCCTTGGGCGAACGGGCACCGCCCGCTGCCGATCGCTGGAAAATCGCGCGCCGGACCATACCAGCATGTGGTACGCTGTCCGGCGTATGATCGTATGTTGGAACCCCTTTTTGCGGCGAGTGCCGCGAAACATCCGCTCCGACCGGTTTACTTTCTCACTTTATGGGATAGGATGCTACTAGATGAGACAGAACCCGTCAAACGAAGAATCGCCCGGCGACGCCGCCGCCCCCGCCGAAACCGAGGGCAAGACGGCGAACAAGGCGCAGGGCAGCCAGACGCTGGTGCGCGGGCTCGACCTGCTCGACCAGGTGATCGATGGGCCGGTGAAGCTCGCCGAACTGTCGCAGCGCATGGGGCTGACGCGATCGACCACGCATCGCCTCGCCAATGCGCTGATCGACCGGGGTTTCCTCACCTTCCTGCCGCGCGAAGGCTATCTGCTCGGGCCGAAGCTGTTGCAGCTCGGCTTCCTCGCGCAGGGGCAGGCCGATATCGTGCAGATCGCGCGCCCGCGGATCGAGGAACTGGCGGCGCTCAGCGAGGATACGGTGCATTTCGGGCGGCTGGACGACGGTCTGGCACTGTATCTCGACAAGATACCGGGGCGCAGGCGCGTCGATATCTCCAGCCGGATCGGCGATCGCCAGCCGCTGTCCTCGACCGGCCTCGGCAAGGCGCTGCTGCTCGACGACGACGAGGCGCACTGGACCCAGGTGTTCGAGAAGGAACATCCCCCCGGCACCCGCCGCCCCGATTTCACCGTCTGGATGGAGCGGATGCGCGGCTATGTCGCCAGCGGCCATGCCTATGACCTTGAGGAAAACGAGGATCTGATCCGCTGCGTCGCCGCGCCCGTGCGCGATGCGTCGGGCCGGATCGTCGGCGCGATCAGCGTGTCGAGCGCCGCGCAATATATGGACGATGCCCGCATGACGACGCTGAGCGGCGACGTGCGCGGCACCGCCGAGCGGATCAGCCGCGACCTCGGCTGGTCCCCCGAAACCCAGGCGTTGCAGAAGCGGCGCCGGAAATAGTCTGGAGAGCGTGATGAAGCTGTTGGAAGGCAAGACGGTGCTGGTGACGGGCGCCTCGACGGGGATCGGGCGCGCGGCGGCGATCGGCGCGGCGGAGCATGGCGCGAACGTCGTCATCAACTATCACAGCCGCGATGCGGATGCGGACGCCTGCATCGCCGCGATCGAGGCGACCGGGCAGCGCGGCCTTGCGATCAAGGGCGACGTGGCCGAGGCCGCGACCGCGCGGGACTTCGTGGCGAAGGCCGTCGCCGAATTCGGCGGGGTCGATGTGATGGTGTCGAACGCGGGCATCTGCCCGTTCCACAGCTTCCTCGACATGCCCGCCGAGACGCTGGAGCGCACGCTGCGCGTCAACCTGCACGGCGCCTATTACATGTGCCAGGCCGCGGCGAAGGCGATGGTCGAACAGGGGCGCGGCGGGGCGATCGTCGCCGTCTCCTCGATCTCGGCGCTGGTGGGCGGCGAGTATCAGACGCATTACACCCCGACCAAGGCGGGGGTCCATTCGCTGATGCAGTCGACCGCGATCGCGCTCGGGCGGTACGGCATCCGCTGCAATTCGGTGCTGCCGGGCACGATCCTGACCGAGATCAACAAGGACGACCTCGCCGACGAGGCCAAGCGGACCTACATGGAACAGCGCGTGCCGCTCGGGCGACTGGGACAGCCCGAGGACATGGTCGGGCCGATCGTGTTCCTCGCCTCCGACATGGCGGCCTATGTCACCGGCGCGGCGCTGCTGGTCGACGGCGGCATGTTCGTGAACCTTCAGTGATGGGCGAAAAGGGCCGTTCTCCCGCGCAGGCGGGAGCCCAGGGCAACGCACGCCGCCGCCTGCGACTCTGGATCCCCGCCTGCGCGGGGATACTGATGGGCGCGCAGCTTCCCGCCGAAACGATCTTCATCGCGGGCGATTCGACCGCGCAGACCTACAGGCAAGATCGCTATCCCCAGACCGGCTGGGGGCAGATGCTGCCCTGCGGGTTGAGCGGCGACGTGAAGGTCGAGAACCGGGCGATGGGCGGACGTTCGACCAAGAGCTTCATCGCCGAGGGGCGGTGGGACAGGATCATGGCCGATCTGAAGCCGGGCGACGTGGTGCTGATCCAGTTCGGCCACAACGACGCCAGCCAGAACAAGCCGGAGCGCTATGCTCCCGCCGCGACGCTGTACCGCGACAATCTGCTGCGGATGATCTGGGAAACGAAGGGGCGCGGCGCGACGCCGATCCTGATTACTCCGGTGACGCGGCGCTCGTTCGGGCCGGACGGCAAGGCCAAGGCGGATTTCGCGACGTATTCGGCGGTCGTGCGCGATCTGGCGGCGACCACGGGCACGCAGCTGATCGACCTCGAGGCGTCGTCGCGGGCATGGGTCGATGCCAAGGGGGTCGAGCCGTCGAAGGCGCTGTTCCTGCATTATCCCGCCGAACGCTGGCCGGGGTTCAAGGACGGCATCGCGGACGACACGCACTTCAGCGAGCTGGGCGCGCGTGGCGTCGCCGAGCTGATCGCCGCCGATCTGGCGCGCACCGGGTTGCCGGTGGCGACCAAGGTCGCGAAGGACCGGCCCGACCTGACGCGGACGACTCCGCTGGGGAGCGTGGCATGTCGGTGAGCGATGCTACGCAGCCGTATCCCCGCGCAGGCGGGGATCCGGAGTCCGGCAAACCGCACGGCAGCGACCCTGACGCTGAATCCCCGCCTGCGCGGGGATACGGTTTGGGACTGGCCCGCCGCACCCTGCTCGGCGGCACCGTAGCCCTGGGCATCGCCGCCGCGCTGCCTGCCCATGCGCAGACCCCTGCCCCGCTGGTCTATCGCCCGATCTGGCCGGGCAAGGCACCGGGCGGCGAGCGGGTCACGGCGGTCGAGCAGGAGATCATGCGGTCGCCGACCGGGCCGAAGGACGACACCGCCTTCCTCCACGTCACCACGCCGACGATGACCCATGTCGCCCCCGCCAGGCCCAACGGCGGCGCGATCCTGCTGATTCCCGGCGGCGGATATCTGCGCGTCGCGATCGGCAACGGCGCGCGGGCGCTGCTGCAGTTCTTCGCGGATCGGGGCTATCATGCCTATCTGCTGAAATACCGCCTGCCCGGCGATCCATGGGCGGCGGGGCCGGACGCGCCGTTGCAGGACGCGCAGCGCGCGCTCAGGCTGATCAAGGCCGAGGCGAAGGCGAACGGCGTCGCGCTCGACCGGATCGGGGTGATGGGCTTTTCGGCGGGCGGGCACTTGGCGGCGATGCTGGCCTATCGCACCGACGCGACGTACCGGTCGGTCGATGCCGCCGATGCGCAGCCGCTGGGCGTGCGGGCCGCCGCGCTGCTGTATCCGGTGGCGCTGATGGGCGCGCCCGGCGCGCACAAGGGATCGCAGGACCAGTTGCTGGGCAAGGAGTTCACCCCCGATCAGGCGCTGCGCGCGCGGACCGATGCGCGGATCGTGGCCACCAGCCCGCCGACGTTCATCGCCCATGCGATCGACGACAAGGTGGTCAGCGTCGACAACGGCCTCGCCGTGCTCGCCGCGCTGCGCCGCGCGAAGGTGCCCGCCGAGGCCTATTTCCCCGAGATCGGCGGCCACGGCTTCGGCGTGACGATCGACGGGCAGGCCGCGCCGTGGACCGGCCTGTTCTTCGCCTGGGCGAAGCGGCACGGGCTATGAGCAGGCCACGGGTCGCGCTGTTCGTCACCTGCCTCGTCGATGCGATGCGGCCTGCGGTGGGGTTCGCCAGCCTGAAGGTGCTGGAGGAGGCCGGGTTCGACGTCGTCGTGCCCGCTGGGCAGACGTGCTGCGGCCAGCCCGCGTTCAACTCCGGCGACCGCGCGGGGGCGGAGGCGATCGCCAAGGCGACGATCGCCTGCCTCGAACCCCATGATGCGATCGTCGTGCCGAGCGGGTCGTGCGGCGGCACGATCAAGGTGCACTACCCCGAGATGTTCGCCGACGATCCGGTATGGCTCGTGCGGGCGGAGGCGGTGGCGGCGAAGACGCACGAGATATTGTCGTTCCTCGACGCGCAGGGCTGGCGGCCCGAAGGGGTCAGTCTGCCGACGAGCGCCGCCTGTCACGACAGTTGTTCTGGCCTGCGCGAACTGGGGATCAAGCGGCAGCCGCGCGCGCTGCTGGGCGCGGTGGCGGGGCTGGAACAGGTGCCGCTGAAGGGCGCGGAGACGTGCTGCGGGTTCGGCGGCACCTTCTGCGTCAAATATCCCGCCATCTCGAACGCGGTGGTCGAGGAGAAGGCGCAGGCGATCGAGGACAGCGGCGCGGCGCTGCTGCTGGCGGGCGATCTGGGCTGCCTGATGAACATGGCGGGCAAGCTGCACCGGCGCGGCAGCGGCGTGCGCGCGTTCCACACGGTCGAGGTGCTGGCGGGCATGGGCGACGGTCCCGCGATCGGGGAGCAGGCATGAGCTTCGGGCAGCGGGTCGATCTGGCGCTCGCCGATCCGGTCCTGAAGGTCGCGGTCGAGCGGACGGCGGGCACGGCAGAGGCCAGGCGCGCGGCGGCGGTGGCGGCGTTTCCGGCGTTCGAGGATGCGCGGGCGCGGGCCGCGGCGATCAAGGACCATGTGATCGCGAACCTCGGCCATTATCTCGAAACCTTCGAGGCGAATGCGGTCGCGGCGGGGGCGCAGGTCCATTGGGCGAGCACCGCCGACGAGGCCGCGCGGATCGTGGTCGAGCTGTGCCGCAAGGCGGGGGCGAAGTCGGTCGCCCGCTCCAAGTCGATGCTGGGCGAGGAGATCGGCCTGCCCCATGCGCTGGCCGAGGCCGGGATCGAGCGGGTCGAGACCGACCTCGCCGAGCACATCATCCAGCTGGCGGGCGAGCGGCCGTCGCACATCGTGTGGCCCGCGATGCACAAGACGCGCGAGCAGGTGTCGGCGCTGTTCAAGGCCAAACATGCCGATCCGCATGTCGAGGAGACGATCGCGGCGATGGCGGAGAGCGCCCGGCGGCACCTGCGCATCGGGATGCTGGGCGCCGATGTCGGGATTTCGGGGGCGAACTTCCTGATCGCCGACAGCGGCAGCATCTGCACCGTCACCAACGAGGGCAATGCCGAACTGTCGATCGTGCCGCCGCGGGTGCATATCGTGACGGCGGGGATCGAGAAGCTGGTGCCGTCGATGCCGCATGCGGTGCATATGCTCCGGATGCTGGCACGATCGGCGACCGGCGCGGCGCTGACCCAGTACACCACCTTCTATACCGGGCCGAAGCGGACGGGCGATCGAGACGGGCCGGAGGAGATGCACATCGTGCTGGTCGACAACGGCCGCAGTGCGATGCGCGAGGATGCGGAACTGAAGCGGATGCTGCGCTGCATCCGGTGCGGGGCATGCATGAACCACTGCGTCGTGTTCCGGCAGGTCGGCGGCCATGCCTATGGCGGGACCTATCCGGGGCCGATGGGTGCGGTGCTGACCCCGGCATTGGACGGGCTGTCGGCCAATCGCGACCTTGCCCATGCCTGCACGATGAACGGGCGGTGCCAGGAGGTGTGCCCGGTCAACATCCCCCTCCCCACCCTGCTGCGCGGCTGGCGCGAGAAGAGCTGGCGCGAAGGGCTGGAACCGGTGACGATGCGGCAGGGTTTGGGCGTGTGGCGGCGCGCGGTGCTGCGCCCCCGGCTCTACCGGCTGGCGAGCGGTGCTGCGGTGCGCGCGATGCGGTTGCTGGCGAAGCGCGGCTGGATCGCCCGGCTGCCGCTGGCGGGCGCATGGACTGCGCACCGCGACATGCCCGCGCCGGAGGGCGGCACCTTCATGGCGCAATATGCGAAGGGACGCCGCCGGTGAGCGCGCGGGATACCATCCTCGGGCGCCTGCGCCGTCCGGTGCCCGCCGATCTGGAACGACAGGCCGCAGCGCTGGTCGCGGGGAACGAGCGCCCGCCCGAACCGGCGGGCACGCTGGTCGAACGCTTCGCGACCCGGCTCGCGCTGCCGAGCGTCGCGGCGACGCTCGATCGGGTGGCGACGTTGGCGGAGGTGCCGGGTGCGGTCGCGCGCTATCTGGCTTCGCAGGGTGCGGCGGCGGCGCTGTACCTGCCGCCCGATCCGGCGCTGACCGCACTGGACTGGACCGGGTTCGCGCTGACGGACCGCGCCGTGCCGGATCAGGTCGCGGCACTGGCGATGGCGAAGGCGGGCGTGGCCGAAAGCGGCTCGCTGGTGTTCGAGACCGGCCCGGCCGCGCCGATGCTGCCCAATTTCCTGACGCTGCACCATGTGGTGGTGCTCGCGGCGGATAGGCTGGTCGACCGGCTGGAGGACATTCCCGCCGATCTGGCGGGCAGCCGGGCGCATTACTGGGTGACGGGCGTGTCGGGTACGACCGATATCGAGGGGCAATATGTCCGCGGGGCACACGGGCCGCGGTTCCTGCATGTGGTGCTGGTGGGGTAGCTTCCGGCGACGTTCGGCGCGGGCGAGGCAACGCCACCGGTTGCCCCAGGCTTCGTCACTCCCGTGCCGGCGGGAGTCCATGGATGGGGCGACGTCTGCGCGCGATCGATAACACCCGACGCAATGGATTCCGGCCTGCGCGGGAATGACGAACGCAGCGGCATCGCGCATTTTTGTTCTGCCGCCGGAACGTCACGCTTCGCGCATACGTATTGCGCGTGACATGCCCGCCGCGTTCGATACTGTCGCCGACGAACCCAATCCAGGAGCCTGCGTGACCCAGCCCGCCCTTGCCGCCGTCGCCTCGTCCCCGCCGCCGCTCGCCGATGCCATTCTCGATACGCTGGTCCACCGGATCGGCAAGGATGCGCAGGCCGCGCTCCCCCACGACTGGCTGGCGGCGACGATCCTGACCGTGCGCAACGACGTGATCGAACGCTGGATGACGTCGAGCAAGCAGGCGCATGCCGACGGGGCCAAGCGGGTCTATTACCTGAGCCTCGAGTTCCTGATCGGGCGGCTGCTGCGCGATGCGATGGCGAACCTGTCGCGCAGCGAGGAGGTGCGCGCGGCGCTGGCGTCGCTCGGCGTCGACCTGAGCGCGATCGAGGAGGAGGAACCCGACGCCGCGCTCGGCAACGGCGGGCTCGGGCGGCTGGCGGCATGCTTCATGGAGAGCCTCGCCACGCTCGACCTGCCCGCCTATGGCTATGGCATCCGCTATGTGAACGGCATGTTCCGCCAGCGCATCGACAACGGCTGGCAGGTGGAGCTGCCCGAGAACTGGCTGCGCCACGGCAATCCGTGGGAGTTCGAGCGGCGCGAGAGCGCCTATTCGATCGGCTTCGGCGGCGAGGTGGTCGGCGACGAGACCGGCGCGATCCACTGGCACCCCGCCGAGACGGTGGATGCGATGGCGGTCGATACGCCGGTGATCGGCTGGCGCGGGGCGCGGGTCAACACGCTCAGGCTGTGGACCGCGCGGGCGCGCGATCCGATCCGGCTCGACCGGTTCAACGCGGGCGATCACGAAGGCGCGCTGGCCGGTCAGGTGCGGGCCGAGACGCTGGTGCGCGTGCTCTACCCGGCCGACAGCACGCCTGCCGGACAGGAACTGCGGCTGCGGCAGGAATATTTCTTCTCCTCGGCCTCGATCCAGGACATCGTGCGGCGGCACGTCCAGTATTTCGGCGATATCCGGACGCTGGCGGACAAGGCGGCGATCCAGCTGAACGATACCCATCCGGCGGTGTCGGTGGCGGAACTGATGCGGCTGCTGCTGGACGAGCACGGGCTCGACTTCGACAGCGCATGGGGCATCACCCGCGCGACCTTCGGCTACACCAACCACACGCTGCTGCCCGAGGCGCTGGAAAGCTGGCCCCTGCCCCTGTTCGAGCGGCTGCTGCCGCGGCACATGCAGATCGTCTATGCGATCAATGCGAAGGTGCTGCGCGAGGCGCGCGCGCAGGGGCATAGCGACGGCGCGGTCAGCGCGATCAGCCTGATCGACGAGGGCGGCGAGCGGCGGGTGCGGATGGCCAACCTGGCGTTCGTCGGCAGCCACAGCGTCAACGGCGTCGCGGCGCTGCACACCGATCTGATGAAGCAGACGGTGTTCGCCGATCTCCACCGGCTCTACCCCACGCGGATCAACAACAAGACCAACGGCATCACGCCGAGGCGCTGGCTGTTCGAGAGCAATCCGGCGCTGACCGACCTGATCCGCGAGGCGATCGGCGACGGTTTCCTCGACGATGCGGGCAGGCTGGCCGACCTGCGCCCGTTCGCCGACGACGCCGCGTTCCGCGAGAAGTTCGAGGGCGTGAAGCGCGCGAACAAGGCGGCGCTGGCGCAGCACCTGCGCGAGACGATGGGCGTCCGGCTCGATCCGCAGGCGATGTTCGACGTGCAGGTCAAGCGCATCCACGAATACAAGCGCCAGCTGCTCAACATCCTCGAGACGGTGGCGCTGTACGACCAGATCCGCAGCCATCCGGAGCGCGACTGGACCCCGCGCGTGAAGCTGTTCGCGGGCAAGGCGGCGCCGAGCTATCACAACGCCAAATATATCATCAAGCTGGCGGGCGACGTGGCGCGGCGGGTGAATGCCGATCCGGCGGTCGGCGGGCTGCTGCGCGTGGCGTTCGTGCCCAACTACAACGTGTCGCTGGCCGAGCGGATCATGCCCGCCGCCGACCTGTCCGAACAGATCAGCACCGCGGGGATGGAGGCATCGGGCACCGGCAACATGAAGCTGGCGCTGAACGGCGCGCTGACCATCGGCACGCTGGACGGCGCGAACGTCGAGATCCGCGACCATGTGGGGGCGGACGACATCGTGATCTTCGGCCTGACCGCCGACGAGGTCGCGGCCAAGCGCGCGGCGGGATACGACCCGCGCGAGGCGATCGCGGCGTCGCCCGAACTGGCGCAGGCGCTGGCCGCGATCAAGGGCGGCGTGTTCAGCCATGACGACCCGGATCGCTACAAGGGCCTGATCGAGGGGATCGAGACCAGCGACTGGTTCCTGTGCGCCGCCGATTTCGACAGCTATGCCCAGGCGCAGCGCGACGTCGATCGCCGCTGGCAGGACCGCAGCGGCTGGAACGCCAGCGCGATCCGCAATGTGGCGGGCGTGGGCTGGTTCTCGTCCGACCGGACGATCGCGGAATATGCCCGCGACATCTGGGGCGTGATGTGAAGCCACCGGCGGACGCGATCTTCGCGCTGCTGGAGGGGCGGCAGGCCGATCCGTTCGCGCTGCTGGGGCCGCATGCCGGGCCGGAGGGGACGTTCGTGCGCGCATGGCTGCCCGGCGCGCAGAAGGTGCTGGCGCACGACCTGTCGGGCGCGCTGCTCGGCGAATTGAAGCCGGTGGGCGACGGCATCGTCGAGGGGGTCGTCGCCGGCCCGCCCCAGCCGCTATGGTATTATGCGCGCGGCGGCCGGGGCGAATGGTGGGTGAAGGACCCGTACAGCTTCGGCCCCGTGCTGGGCCCGATGGACGATTTCCTGCTGGCGGAGGGTACGCACCTGCGCCTGCACGACAAGCTGGGCGCGCATCCGATCCGGCACGAGGGCGCGGACGGCATGCACTTCGCGGTGTGGGCGCCCAATGCGCAGGTCGTGAGCGTGGTGGGCGACTGGAACGGATGGGACGCCAAGCGCCATCCGATGCGCCGCCGCGCCGATGTGGGCGTCTGGGAAATCTTCCTGCCCGATGTGGGGCCGGGTCAGGCGTACAAGTTCGCGATCCGCGGGGCCGACGGCACGCTGCTGCCGCTCAAGGCCGATCCGTTCGCCTTTGCAAGCGAGCTGCGCCCCGCCACCGCGTCGCGAACCGCCGCGCCGATCGATCATGACTGGCGCGACGGGGCGCACCGCGCGCACTGGGCTTCGGTCGATCCGCGGCGGGTGCCGGTGTCGATCTACGAGGTGCATCCGGGAAGCTGGCAGCGCGACGACGACGGGTGGTTCCTGGCCTGGGACGCGCTGGCCGACCGGCTGATCCCCTATGTCGTCGACATGGGCTTCACCCATATCGAGTTCCTGCCGGTCAGCGAGCATCCCTATGATCCCTCATGGGGCTATCAGACGACCGGGCTGTATGCGCCCTCGGCCCGCTTCGGCGATCCGGCGGGGTTCGCGCGGTTCGTCGACGGGGCGCACAAGGCGGGGATCGGCGTGCTGATCGACTGGGTGCCCGCGCACTTCCCGACCGATGCGCACGGCCTCGCCCGCTTCGACGGGACTGCGCTGTACGAGCATGAAGACCCGCGCCTCGGGTTCCATCCCGACTGGAACACCGCCATCTATAACTTCGGGCGGCGCGAGGTGGCGCAGTTCCTGGTCAACAACGCGCTGTTCTGGGCCGAGCGCTATCATGTCGACGGCTTGCGCGTCGATGCGGTCGCGTCGATGCTCTACCGCGACTATTCGCGTGGCGAGGGGGAATGGATTCCCAACGACGCGGGCGGACGCGAGAATTGGGAGGCGGTCGCGTTCCTCCGCGCGACCAACACGGCGGTGTACGGCCAGCATCCCGGCGTCTTCACCGTCGCCGAGGAATCGACCGCATGGCCCGGTGTCACGAAGCCGGTGCACGAAGGGGGCCTCGGCTTCGGGTTCAAGTGGAACATGGGCTTCATGCACGACACGCTGTCGTACATGGCGCGCGAGCCGGTGCACCGGCGGCATCATCATGACGAGATCACCTTCGGCCTGACCTATGCCTTCAGCGAGAATTACGTCCTGCCGCTGAGCCATGACGAGGTGGTGCACGGCAAGGGTTCGCTGCTGACCAAGATGGCGGGCGATGCGTGGCAGAAATTCGCCAACCTGCGCGCCTATTACGCGCTCATGTGGGGCTATCCCGGCAAGAAGCTGCTGTTCATGGGACAGGAGTTCGCGCAGGCGCGCGAATGGTCCGAGGAACGCGCGCTCGACTGGGAGTTGCTCGAGATGCCCGCGCACGGGGGCGTGCGGTTGCTGGTGCGCGATCTCAACCGTCTCTACCGCGATACGCCCGCGCTCCACGCCCGCGACTGCGAGGGCGAAGGCTTCCGCTGGGCGGTGGTGGACGATGCCGCCAATTCGGTGTTCGCATGGGAACGCCATGCGCCCGGCGAGCCGCCGGTGCTGGTCGTCGCCAATCTGACGCCGGTGGTGCGCGAGGGATATCGGGTGCCGGTGTCGCAGGACGGGCGCTGGGCCGAGGTGCTGAACAGCGACGCCACCGTCTATGGCGGCAGCGGGGTCGGCAATCTGGGCGGCGTGACGGCACGCGACGGCGCGGTCGTGCTGACGCTGCCGCCGCTGGCGACGATGTGGTTTCGATACGAAAAGAACAAAGGGGAGTGAGCATGGAGAGGCGGGGTCAACCGCTGGCGCGCGACGCCATGGCCTATGTCCTGGCGGGCGGGCGCGGCAGCCGGTTGTTCGAGATGACCGACACGCGGGCGAAACCGGCGGTCTATTTCGGCGGCAAGAGCCGGATCATCGATTTCGCGCTGTCGAACGCGATCAATTCGGGCATCCGCCGCATCGGCGTGGCGACGCAGTACAAGGCGCACAGCCTGATCCGCCATTTGCAACGCGGCTGGAACTTCCTGCGCCCCGAACGCAACGAGAGCTTCGACATCCTTCCCGCCAGCCAGCGGATCAGCGAGTTCCGCTGGTATGAGGGCACCGCCGATGCCGTGTTCCAGAACATCGACATCATCCAGAGCTATCGCCCGGAATATATGGTGATTCTGGCGGGCGATCACATCTACAAGATGGATTACGAGCTGATGCTCCAGCAGCATGTCGATACGGGGGCCGACGTGACGGTCGCCTGTATGGAGGTGCCGCGGATGGAGGCGGTCGGCTTCGGCGTGATGCATGTCGATGCCACCGACCGGATCGTCGATTTCGTCGAGAAGCCCGCCGATCCGCCCGCGATCCCCGGGCAGCCCGACGTGGCGCTCGCCAGCCTAGGCATCTATGTGTTCCGCACGCAATTGCTGTTCGAGCAGTTGCGCCGCGATGCCGAAACGCCCGACAGTTCGCGCGATTTCGGCAAGGACCTGATCCCGTGGCTGGTGCGGCACGGCCATGCGCAGGCGCATCGCTTCTCCGCCTCCTGCGTCCGTTCCGCCGACGAGCCGGGAGCCTATTGGCGCGACGTGGGCACGATCGATGCCTATTGGGAAGCGAATATCGACCTGACCGATGTCGTGCCGCAGCTGGACCTGTACGACCGGAGCTGGCCGCTGTGGACCTATTCGGAGATCACGCCGCCCGCCAAGTTCGTGCACGACATCGACGGGCGGCGCGGCTGTGCGGTATCCAGCCTGGTCGCGGGCGATTGCATCGTGTCGGGATCGAACGTGCATCGCAGCCTGCTCAGCACCGGGGTGCGCGCGCACAGCTATTCGCATGTCGACCAGTCGGTCATCCTGCCGATGACCCATATCGGGCGGGGCGCGCGGCTGACGAACTGCGTGGTCGATGCCGGGGTGACGATCCCCGACGGGCTGATCGTGGGCGAGGACCCGGTGATGGACGGCCACCGGTTCCGCCGGACCGAGCGCGGCATCTGCCTGATCACCCAGCCGATGATCGACGCGCTGTGAGCGGTGATCGAAGCTCCTCCCCGGCACGGGGAGGGGGACCATGCGCAGCATGGTGGAGGGGGCTGTCCCCCGGCAAGGCGGTTGCGTTTGGGGACACCCCCCTCCACCACCGCTTCGCGGCGGTCCCCCTCCCCGTGCCGGGGAGGAGCTGATGCGTGTCCTCTCGGTCGCGTCGGAAGCCTATCCGCTGGTCAAGACCGGCGGGCTGGCCGATGTCGTGGGCGCGCTGCCCGCAGCACTCGCCCCGCACGGGATCGAGACGGTGACGCTGCTGCCGGGCTATTCCGCGGTGCTGAAGGCGGCGTCGCGCAAGGTGGTGCGGACGTGGGACGACCTGCTGGGGGCGAAGGCGCGGCTGTTGTCGGGCACGATCGGCGGGCATCCGCTGCTGGTGCTCGACGCACCCGATCTGTTCGTTCGCGACGGCGGACCCTATGCCGATGCGACGGGCCGGGACTGGGACGACAACTGGCGGCGCTTCGCCGCATTGTCGCGCGCGGCGGCGGATGTGGCGGAAGGCCATGACCTGCTCCACGCGCACGACTGGCAGGCGGCGCTCGCCCCCGCCTATCTGCGCTATGGCGGCAGTACGGTGCCGAGCGTGGTGACGATCCACAACATCGCGTTCCAGGGCCGGTTCGACGCCGCCGTGTTCCCCGCGCTGGGCCTGCCCGACGCAGCCTGGGCGCTCGACGGGGTGGAATATTATGGCGGCGTCGGGCTGTTGAAGGCGGGGCTCGCCTCCGCGAGCGCGGTGACGACGGTGTCGCCGAGCTATGCCGGGGAAATCCGCCTGCCCGCCTTCGGCATGGGGCTGGAGGGGCTGATCGCGGCGCGCGGGAGCGCCGTGCACGGCATCGTCAACGGCATCGACCCGGCGGTGTGGTCGCCCGAGGGGGATGCGGCCCTCCCCGCCCCCTATGGCGCGCGCACGCTGGCGCGGCGGCGGACCAACAAGCGCGCGGTCGAGGCGGCGTTCGGGCTGGAGGCGGGCAGCGGGCCGATCTTCGTCGTGGTCAGCCGGCTGACGTGGCAGAAGGGGATGGACGTGCTCGCCGCCGCGCTCGACGCGCTGGTGGCGATGGGCGGGCGGCTGGCGCTGCTGGGATCGGGCGATGCGGCGCTCGAAGCCGCGTTCCTTGCCGGGGCGGCGCGCCATCCCGGGCGGATCGGGGTGCGCATCGGCTATGACGAGGGCGTCTCGCACCTGTTGCAGGGCGGCGGCGATGCGATCCTGATCCCGTCGCGGTTCGAGCCGTGCGGGCTGACGCAGCTCTACGGCCTCGCCTATGGCTGCGTGCCGGTGGTGGCGCGGACCGGCGGCCTTGCCGACACGGTGATCCACGCCAACGAGGCGGCGCTGGCGGCGGGGGTCGCGACGGGGGTGCAGTTCGACGACATGACCGGGGACGCGCTGACCCAGGCGATCGCGCGGACGATCGCGCTGTACCGCGACCCTGCCGTCTGGGCGCAGATGCAGCGGCAGGGGATGCGCGCCGATTTCAGCTGGGCGCGCAGCGGGGCGCGCTATGCCGCACTCTATCGCAGCCTGATCGCGGCGTGACCCCCGGCGCGACGGCACATCACGGCGGCACCCGCTTCGCGGTGCGCGCACGCGAGGCTGCTGCGGTGTGGCTGTGCCTGTTCGACGGCGATGTGGAGCGCCGCGTGGCGATGGTGCGCGCGGGCGACTGGTTCGTCGCCGAGGTCGCGGGGGTCGGCCCCGGACAGCGCTACGGCTATCGTGCCGAGGGGGAATGGGCACCGGAGCGCGGGCGCTGGTTCGATCCGGCAAAGCTGCTGGTCGATCCCTATGCGGTCGAACTCGACCGGCGGTTCGTGTGGGATGCGGCGCTGGCGGCGTTCGGCGTGGAGACGGCGCACCTCGTTCCCCGCGCGATCGTGCCCGCCCCTTGCGTGCCGGTGGCCGACGCACCGCTGCCGATCGATCCGGCGGGGCTGATCTATGAGGTGAACGTCCGCGGCTTCACCATGCTGCACCCCGAGGTGCCCGAGGCGCAGCGCGGCACGATCGCCGCGCTCGGCCATCCGGCGGTGATCGCGCATCTGACGAAGATCGGGGTGACCGCGATCGAGCTGATGCCGATCGTGGCGTGGATCGACGAGCGGCACCTTGCCCGCCACGGACTGCGCAATGCATGGGGCTATAACCCGGTCGTGCCGATGGCGATCGATCCGGGGCTGGCACCCGGCGGCATCGCCGAACTGCGCGAGACGGTGGCGGCGCTGCACGCGGCGGGGATCGCGGTGATCCTCGACCTGGTGTTCAACCACAGCGGCGAGAGCGATGCGGACGGGCCGATCCTGTCGTTCCGTGGCCTCGACGATCGCAGCTATGCCCATGCGCCGGACGGGCGGCTCATCAACGACACCGGCACCGGCAATACGCTGGATGCCGGGGATGCGGGGGTGCGCGACCTGATCGTCGCGTCGCTGCGCCATTTCGCGGGGCTCGGCGTGGACGGCTTCCGCTTCGACCTTGCCCCCGTCATCGCGCGGTCGCCGGGGTTCACGCACGATGCGCCGATCTTTGCGGCGATCGCCGCCGATCCGCTGCTGCGCGACCGCACGATGATCGCCGAGCCGTGGGATATCGGGCCGGGCGGCTATCAGCTCGGCAATTTCCCGCCCGACTGGCTGGAGTGGAACGACCGCTATCGCGACGACGTGCGCCGCTTCTGGCGGGGGGACGGCAGCGCAGGCGCGCTGGCGACGCGGCTGATGGGGTCGAGCGACGTGTTCGGGGCGCGGACGCGGGGCGTGCATTTCCTTGCGGCGCATGACGGGTTCACGCTGGCCGACCTCGTGTCGCATGTCGATCGGCACAACCATGCCAACGGCGAGGACAATCGCGACGGGCATGGCGAAAACCTGTCGTGGAACCACGGGGTCGAGGGACCGAGCGACGATCCGGCGGTGCTGGCGGCACGGTCGGCGGACCTGCGCGCGCTGCTCGCCACGCTGTTCGCGACGCGGGGGCATATCCAGCTGACGGCGGGCGACGAGTTCGCCCGGTCGCAGCGGGGCAACAACAACGCCTATGCGCAGGACAATGCGATCTCGTGGATCGACTGGGCGGGCCGCGATGTCGCGCTGGAAGCGTTCGTCGCGGGCCTGGCGGCGTGGCGGCGGGCGCGTCCTTCGGTGTTCGGGCGCGACATACCGGCGGCGGCGGAATGGCGGACGCTCGACGGGCGGGCGATGACGGCTGCGGACTGGGAAGCAGCGGACTGTTCAGGGTTCGAGTTGCGGCTGGACGGGGCGGTGGTGCGGATCGACCGCGCGGCGCGGGTGGTGACGCTGGAATAGGGTTTCACGCGAAGGCGCGAAGACGCGGAGAAGAAAGTAGTTTTCGCGCAGAGACGCAGAGGCGCGGAGAGGTTCTTCGACGCGGCAGCGTCCGTCTCGCCACGATGCGGCAGAGAGCAGCGCCATTCGGCGCGGGACGTTCGTGTGCCACAACCCCTCTGCGCCTCCGCACCTCCGCGCGAACCAATCTCATTTCTCCGCGTCTTCGCGCCTTCGCGTGAACCAAAGCTACTCCCGCACCCGCAGCATCGCGAGCGCCGCCACCGCCATGACCCCGCCCGCGATCAGCATGACGTAGGCGGGCTGCCCCGGAAACCACGTCTTGATGACCCCGCCCATGATCGTCGCGACGATCAGCTGGGGCAGCACGATGAAGAAGTTGAAGATGCCCATATACACCCCCAGCTTCCCCTGCGGCAGCGCATTGGCGAGCAGGACATAGGGCATGGTCAGCACCGATGCCCAGGCGATGCCGATGCCGATCATCGGCACGATCATCCCCAGCCGGTCGTGCGTCAGGAAGATGCCGACGAACGCCGCCGCCCCGATCGCGAGGCACAGCATATGCGTCCGCGCCGCGCCGATCGCCCTTGCCAGCACCGGCAGCGCGAACGCCGCCAGCGCCGCGACGCCGGAATAGATGGCGAACAGCACGCCGACCCAGCTGCCCGCCTGGTTATAGCCGTCGGCGGCCGGATCGATCGTGCCCCACACCTGCTGCGCGACGACCGGCGTGGTATAGACCCACAACAGGATCAGCGCGCCCCACGTAAAGAACTGCACCCACGCCAGCCGCCGCATCCGGTCGGGCATCGTGGTCAGGTCGCCGATGATGTGGCTGAGCACATTGTCGCCCCGCCCGGCGCGGATCAGCGCCGCCGAGACGAGCTGCGCCACGCCGTAGAGCGTGATGCCCCCCGCGACGAAATAGGCCTCGCGTCCGCTGTCCAACGCGCCGCTGCGCTCCGCCCAGCCGATCAGCAGCGCGACCAGCAACCCGCCGACGATCCAGCGCCCCCCGCGGCGGGGCAGCGCAGGCGGTTCGTTCGCGGTGGTTTCGGCGGTGGCCTCGCCGAACGCGGCAAGCTCGTCGGGGCTGTATTCGCGGACGCTCACCACGGTCCACAGCACCGCGAGCAGCAGCATCGCGCCGCCGAAATAGAAGCCGTAGCGCACCGCATCGGGCACCTGCCCCGGCGCGGCGCTGTTGCTGACGCCGAAGCCGTGTTCGAGCACGAACGGCGCGATGCTCGCCACCACCGCGCCCGCGCCGATGAACCATGTCTGGAACGCATAGCCCGACGGGCGCTGTTTCGGGCTGAGCATGTCGCCGACGAAGGCGCGGAACGGCTCCATCGACACGTTGAGCGATGCGTCGAGGATCCACAGCGTCACCGCTGCGGCGAGGATCGACGGCGAATTGGGCATGAAGAACAGTGCGGCGGTGCACAGGATCGCGCCCACCAGGAAATAGGGTCGCCTGCGCCCGAGCGGTCCCCAGGTTCGGTCGGAATAATGGCCGATCAGCGGCTGGACCAAGAGGCCGGTCAGGGGCGCGGCGATCCACATCAGCCCCAGCTGATCGATCGGCGTGCCGAGCGACTGGAAGATGCGGCTGGCATTGGCATTCTGCAGCGCGAAGCCGATCTGAATGCCGAAGAAGCCGAACGAGATGTTCCAGAGCTGGGCGAAGCCGAGCGTCGGGCGGGTGTGCATATTCTCAAGCTCCTCCCCGCTCCGCGAGGAGGGGGACCATGCGTCAGCATGGTGGAGGGGGGGGCGCCGCCTCCACCACGGTTGCGTTCGGGGAAGCCCCCCTCCACCACCGCTTCGCGGCGGTTCCCCTCCCCGTGCCGGGGAGGATCGTTACTTCCGCTTCCGCCCCGGCGCGACGAAGCGGATCGCCTCGCCGCCGCCTGGCGCCAGCGCGATCGTCAGCGTGTCGCCCTTCTTCACCTGCCGCGTTTCGATCGTGATCGAATGGCGCGCATCGGTGCGGTAATCGGCCCCCGGCCCGTCGCGGTAGATTTCGGCGGTATAGGTCTTGCCCGCGTCGAGGAAGTCGAGCCTGACCGTCGAGCTGCGCGCTTCCTCGTCGCCGACCGCGCCGAGATACCAGTCGTCGCTGCCCGCCGCCTTGCGTGCGAAAGTGGCGTAGTCGCCGACCTCGCCGTTCAGCACGCGGGTGTCGGACCAGTCGGTCGGTACGTCGCGGATGAACTTGAACGCCGCCGGATAGCGCGCGTAATTCTCGGGCGTGTCGGCGGCCATGACGACGGGCGAATAGAGCACGACGTACAGCGCCAGCTGCTTGGCGATGGTGGACTGGATCGCGCTGCCGTTGCTGCCGGTCAGGCTCAGCACGCCGGGTGTGAAGTCCATCGGCCCGCCCAGAAACTGGGTGAAGACCATGTTGGCCTCATGCTCGGGCGGGTTCTTGCCGCCTTCCCATGCGTTATATTCCATGCCGCGCCCGCCCTCGCGGCTCAGCCAGTTGGGCCAGGTGCGGCGAAGACCCGTGTCCTTGACCGGTTCGTGGCTGTCGATCGACACCTTGTAGCGGGCAGCGGCGTCGAGCACGCGCTGGTGGTGGTTCACCATCCACTGGCCCTCATGCCACTCGCGATGCTTGGAGCCGTCGGCATCGACCCGCTCGATCTGCCCGGCGTCGGTGACATAGCCGGTCTTGACCACCCGCTCGCCGTGATCGGCGGCCCATTTGAACGCGCTGTCCAACTGGCGGTCATAGTTGCTGACCGAGCCGCCGGTTTCGTGATGGCCGATCAGGCGGACGCCCTTCGACTTGGCATAGGCGGCTAGGCCTGCCGCGTCGAAATCCTCGGTCGGCTGGCTGAAGTTCATGTCGTTGCCGTTGCCGAACCAGTCGCCGTCCCAGCCGATATTCCACCCCTCGACCAGCACGCCGGGAATGCCGTTGGCGGCGGCAAAGTCGATGTAGCGGCGGACGTTGGCGGTGGTCGCGCCGTGCTTGGGGCCGCGCGCCCATGTCCAGTCGCCCTTGATCATGTTCCACCAGACGCCGACGAACTTGCCGGGCTGAATCCACGAGGAGGTGTCGCCCAGCTTGTTGGGTTCGTTGAGGTTCAGCCCGATCCGGCTGGCGGCGTACAGTCCCGCTGCGTCGTCGGCGATGGCGATGGTCCGCCACGGCGTCGAGAAGCCCGCCGCGCGGCTGACCGCCGGTCCCT
The DNA here is from genome assembly GCF_040049155.1 of Sphingomonas silueang. Taxonomy (NCBI): domain Bacteria; kingdom Pseudomonadati; phylum Pseudomonadota; class Alphaproteobacteria; order Sphingomonadales; family Sphingomonadaceae; genus Sphingomonas; species Sphingomonas silueang. Next base: position 71,797 of record NZ_JBDZDK010000009.1, on the reverse strand, counting down.
GTGATCCGGGCGTCAGCACCGCGCGGAAGGTCGTGCCCTCGGCGCGGGCGAGGTTCATCGCCGAATAGTCGGTCAGCGCGGCCTCGTGGATCGCGACGTGGCGGCCGCCGGCCAGCTTCACCGTCATCACCGTCTGCGCGGTGCCGACCGCGTCGAGCGGGGTCTTGTTGTAGAGATATTCCTCGCGGTTCCACTCGAACGCGGGCTTCCACCATGCGGTGCCGGGCTCGGCGAAGGCGAATTGCGTCAGCTCCCCGGCGATGTTGGCGGTGGTCAGGTTCGCCTGTTTCGGCAGGGTGTAGCGAAAGCCGACGCCATCGTCGAACAGGCGGAAGGTGACGCCCATCTCGCGCTTCAGGTTCTTGGATTCGCGGAAGGTGACGGTCAGTTCGGTATGGTTGTCGCGGATCGTCTTCCATTCGCCGAACGGCTGGGTCCAGGTGGAATCCGACCGGTCGCGCTTCGTGCCGGCAAGGACGAGGTTGCGCTCGATCTTCGGTGCGTCGGTGAAGGTGAAGCCGAGGCGGCTGTCGTTCAGCACCGGCTTGCCGTCCTTGGCGACGGCATAGCTCGGGCGGCCCTCGTTATCGAGGCTGACCGTCACGGTCAGCGAGCCGTCGGGCGAGGCGGCCCGCGCGACCACTTCCGCGAAGGCGGGAGAGGCCAGCGCGGTCATGCCGAGCGCGGCGATTGCCAGTTTCATCATCCTCATCGGCCTGTTCTCTTTCTTACCGGGGGAGCAGCGCGATGTGCGCCGCGTAAGGACCGAGCCGGTCGGATTCGACCTGACCCAGCGTGTGGAGCGGTTCGCCGTCGGGCAGCGGTACCCGCTGCGGCTCGGGCGAGAGGTTGAAGGTGCAGGCGATGCGCTCACCGTCCAGTTCGCGCTCGAACGCAAGGATCGCGTCCGATGCCTCGGTGATCGTCATCGCTCCCGACCGCAGCGCCGGATGAGCGTTGCGCAGGGCGATCACCTGCCGCGTGTAGTGCAGCAGCGAACCGGCGTCGGCCTCCTGCCGGTCGACCGCCAGCGGGCGATGCGCCTCGCCGACCGGCAGCCACGGCTTGCCGGTACCGAAGCCCAGGTTCTCGGCATCGGCGGTCCATGGCATCGGCGTGCGCGCGCCGTCGCGCGACAGGGTCAGCGGCCAGTTGGCGATCGCTTCCGGGTCCTGAAGATCCTCGAAGGCGATATCGACCTGCGGCAGGCCGAGTTCCTCGCCATTGTAGAGGAAGATGTTGCCGCGCAGGCAGGCGAGCAGCAGCATCTTGATCCGCCCGAAGGCCAGCGGGTCGGCCCCGTCCGGCATCCAGCGCGATACGGCGCGCGGCGCGTCATGGTTCTCGAACGCCCAGCTCGGCCACGGATCGCCCTCGCCCCAATTGTCGAGCGCGTCGCGCAGGACGCGGGGGGTGAAGCCCGGCGCGTAGAGGAAGTCGAAGCCGTAGGCGGTGTTCAGCCGGTTGCCGCCGCCGCAGAACAGCTTCATCTCCCGCTCGGCATCGTCGCCGCCGATCTCGGCGACGGTGAAGCGGTCGCCGCCATAGTCGTTCAGCACCGCCCGCACCCGTTCGAGGAACGCGGGGATGTCCGGGTGACTCTGGTTGTAGAGCTTGCGCTGGAAATCGAACGGACGGGTGCGGGTCCTGCCGTTGCTCGGCATCGGCGGATTGTCGCGCAACGCCGGGTCGTGCATCGCGAAGTTGATCGCATCGAGCCGGAAGCCGTCGACGCCGCGGTCGAGCCAGAAGCGGGCGGTGTCGAGCAGCTCTTCCTGCAATTCTCCATTATGCCCATGGAGTTGCGGCTGTTCCTTCAGGAAATTGTGCAGATAATATTGCCCGCGCCGCGCGTCCCACGTCCACGCCGGGCCGCCGAACACCGACTGCCAGTTGCTGGGCGGCGAACCGTCGGGCTTGGCATCGGCCCAGACATACCAGTCGGCCTTGGGGTTGGTGCGGCTCGAGCGGCTCTCGACGAACCACGGATGCTCGTCGCTGGTGTGCGACCACACCTGATCGATGATGACGCGCAGGCTGAGCGCATGGGCGCGCGCGATCAGCGCGTCGAAATCGGCGAGCGTGCCGAAGATCGGATCGACATCGCGATAATTCGCAACGTCATAGCCGAAATCCTTCATCGGCGATGTGAAGAACGGCGACAGCCAGATCGCATCGACGCCGAGCGAGGCGACATGGCCCAGATGCGCGGTGATCCCGTTCAGGTCGCCGATGCCGTCGCCGTTGCTGTCGGCGAAGCTGCGGGGATAGATCTGGTAGATGCTGGCACCGTGCCACCATGGGCGGTCGGCGGGCATCGTCCGGGCGGCATCGGTCATCAACGGGTCTCCGCGGCGCATACCGCATAGCCAAGGGCGGGAAGGGTCACGCGCACGCTGCCGGGCGCGCTTGCCAACGGGGTACAATCCCCGGCGAGCGAGCGGAAGCGGGTGGAGGCGGTTTCCACCTGCACGTTGCGGGTGATCGGCGCGGTCGCGGTGTTGAACAGCAGCAGGACCTCCGCGCCGCTGGCGGGATCGAACCGCGAGACGGCGAGCAGCCCCGGCTTGTCCTCGCGCGCACGCAGTTGCTGGCGGCCGCGGGTCAGCGCAGGCGTCGCGGTGCGCAGCTTCGCCAGCGTGGCGATCTGGCGGTAGAGCGGATGGGTTTCGGTGAAGTTCGCGGTGGCGGTGGTGGCCTTGGTGCCGACCAGCCTGTTGTCGTTGTACGACGCGACCCGCGACGCGAACATATCCTCGCGCGCGTCCTGATCGTTGCCGTCGCCCGCGAACCCCTGTTCATCGCCCGAATAGATCGTCGGCACGCCGCGCAGGGTCAACAGCATCGCATTGCCGAGCATGACGCGCGACAACACCTCGGCATCGCTCGCCTGCGGGAACGCCTGCCGGACGTAATAGGCGAAGCGACCGTTGTCGTGGTTGCCGGTGAAGGTCGGCAGCTGCCGCGCGGTGGCGAACCCGTCGGCATAGAGCACGTCGCCGTCGAACAGCGTCTCGAACGCATCGGTGCCTTTCGTTCCAGCCACCGTCTGCAACACTGCCTCGCGGAACGAGAAGTCGAGCACGGCGGGAAACTTGCCGGTCTTGGTCCAGGCGGCGAGGCCACCCGAGTCGAGCGAGGACAGCGCGACCTCGCCGAAGATGTGGAAATTGGGGATGCCCTTCGCCCGCGCCCGCTCGCGCATCGCCGGTACGAAGGCCGCCCAGAATTCGGGGTTGACGTGCTTGGCGGTATCGATGCGGTATCCGTCGATGCCGAAGCGGTCGATCCAGCCGCCGAAGATGTCGATCATCCCCGCCACGACGCGCGGATTCTCGGTCATCAGATCGTCCAGCCCGACGAAATCGCCCATCTGCGAGCTTTCGTTGGTGAACGTCGTGTCGCCGCGATTGTGATAGTAGATCGGATCGTTGAGCCACGCGGGCACCTTCACCGCCTTTTCCGCGTCTGGCACGAACGGGGTGTAGGCGAAGCGCGGGTCGGTCAGCTTCGCGAAATTGTCCGCGGTCTGCACGCCGTCGCCCCGGAACCCCGCGTTCCTGCCACCGGCGGCATAGGGATAGTCGGCGCGGCTGCGATAGGCGCAGGTCGGTTGGCCGACGCATTCGCGATACTGGATCACGTCGGCGGTGTGGTTGGCGATGATGTCCATATAGACCTTCATGCCCAGCGCATGCGCGGCATCGACCAGCGCCTTGAACTCGGCATCGGTGCCGAGATGCGGATCGACGCGGGTGAAGTCCGTCACCCAATAGCCGTGATAGCCCGCCGATTCATGGCCGGGGCCGCCCTGCACGGGCTTGTTGCGGAAGATCGGCGCGACCCAGATCGCGGTCGCGCCGAGGCGCTGGATGTACGGCAGCCGGTCGTTCAGCCCCTTCAGGTCGCCCCCGTGATAGAAGCCCTTGGCGGTGGGGTCATAGCCCGTGACCATCCGGTCGCCGGTCATGCCGCCGCGATCGTTGCGGGACTCGCCGTTCTCGAACCGGTCGGGCAGGACGAAATAGATCACCTCGTCCTCGGGCAGGCGCGAACGCACGTCCTGCGCGGCGGCGGGCAGCGCCGCGGTGGCGAGCAGGGCGAGGAGGATGGTGCGGATCACGCGGCGACCTTCGGTTCGGGCGCCGGACAATGGGCGCGGAGGAAATCGTCGTGGGGCCGCATCCGCTCGACGGTCGCGCGGACATGCGCGGCGGAGGCCGACAGGAACTCGCCGAGGCGGGCGGGCGGCAGCGAGGCGACCAGCGGGTGCCAGCCGTCGGGCAGCACCCCCTGCCCCACCAGCAGTTGCAACCACGCGACCTCGGCGAACAGCTCATGCTCGTCGCGCAGGATGCGGCCCGAACTGCGGAACAGCGCGATGCGGTTCGCAAGGCTGTCGGGCAGCGGCGTGGCGCGGCGTTCGCGCCAGAACGGCTCGTCGCGGTCGTTCAGCGCATAGTGCGCGATCAGGAAGTCGCGGATGCCGATCCACTCGCGCTCCGACTGCGCGTTGAACGCGGCGATATCGGGCGCGCGCGGCGTCGCCACCGGCCAGAATTGCAGCAGCCGGGCGATCCCCGACTGGACGAGGTGGATCGAGGTGGACTCGAGCGGTTCGAGAAACCCCGCCGCCAGCCCCAGCGCGACGCAGTTGCCGACCCATGGCCGCAGCCGCCGCCCGGTCGTGAAGCGCAGCGGACGCGGATCGGCCAGCGGTGCCGCGTCGAGATTGCCGAGCAGCACTGCCGCCGCATCGTCGTCGGACAGATGCGCGCTGGAATAGACCAGCCCGTTGCCGGTGCGGTGCCGGAGCGGGATGCGCCACTGCCACCCCGCCGAACGGGCGGTGGCACGGGTATAGGGGGTGATCGGCGACACCGCCCCGCACGGAACGGCCAGCGCGCGGTCGCACGGCAGCAGCGCCGACCAGTCGTCCCATCCGCTCATCCGCCCGATCAGCAGCGCGGCGAAGCCCGAACAGTCGATGAAGAAATCCGCCGCGATCCGCCGTCCGTCGTCCAGCGTCAGCGCGGCGATCGTGCCCGCCTCCGCGGCGTGCTCGACCTGCGCGACGCGGCCCTCGATGCGGGTCACGCCCCCCGCCTCTGCCCGCGCGCGCAGATAGGCGGCATAGGCGGCGGCGTCGAAGTGATAGGCCCAGGCGATGCCGCTCGGCGCCTGCGGGCTACCGGGATCGCGACCGAAGCGGTTCGCATCCGCCGCCATGGCGCAGGCGCTGTGCCGCCACAGCGATGCGGAATCGCGCGCGCCGCCCGCCGCCAGCCAGTAATGCTGGAACGGCACGAGGCCGAGGCTGCGCCCGATGCTGCCGAAGGCGTGGAGATAGCGGCTGCCGGGGCCGTTCCACCCCTCGAACGCGATGCCGAGCTTGAAGCTGCCGCCGGTCTTCGCGACGAAATCATTCTCGTCGAGCCCAAGGTGCTGGTTGAACAGGCGCAGTTGCGGGATGGTCGCCTCGCCCACGCCGACCGTGCCGATCGCGTCGCTTTCGACCAGGGTGATCGCGGTGCCGGGCGGCAGGAAGCGGGCGAGCGCCGCCGCCGCCATCCATCCCGCCGATCCGCCGCCGACGATCGCGACCGATCGCACCGGCTGCTGCATGGGGTCCATCACCGCCCTCCCTTGGGGTGCCCCCGTGCCGGAACACGGGGGCAAAGCCATCAGAACCGGAACGATGCCCCGGCGAGGAAGCGCCGGCCATAGGTCTGATAGTCGATCACGGCGAGGTCGTAGCGCGGATCGACGGTCGCGAAACGCTCGTTAGTCAGGTTCTGGCCCTGCACGAACAGCGACAGGCCTTCGAGGCTGGTCCCCTTCTGGAACTCGTAGCCGATCTGCGCATCGATGATCGTCTCGTCCAGCGCGCGGCGGCGCTGGCGGTTGCCGCCGAAGCCCGACAGCTCGCCGACGAAGGTCGAGCGGTAGCGGGCCGAGCCGCGGGCGCTGAAGCCCCATTTCTCGAAATAGGCGGTGCCGTTGATGACCCATTTGGAATAGCCGGGGATATCCTCCGCCGGGCTGGTCGGGGTCGGCTTGATCTGCGTCCTGGTCCACGAACCGCCGCCGGTCACGCCGAAGCCGTCCAGCGCCCCGACGATCGTGCCGAGCGGCAGGGTGGTCGCCAGTTCGACGCCGTAGATGCTGCCGCCCGCGCCGTTGATCGGCACGTCCGACCGGCCGAGCGTCGGCGTGCCCGCAGGCGTGCCGGTCGGCGTGGGGAAGCCGCCGAAGTCGAACGGGATCGTCTGGTTATAGACGAAGGATTTCAGATCCTTGTAGAAACCCTGCGCCGCGATGTAGCCAGCGCGGCCGAAATATTTCTCGATCGTCAGGTCGAACGAGTTGGACCGGATCGGGCGCAGATACGGGTTGCCGCCGCCGCCGGTGATGATCCGTTCCGCCGGGTTGTAGCCATAGCCCTGCGACACGCGCATGTCGTCCAGCCGCGGGCGCTGCACCTGCCGCGCGGCACCCGCACGGAACACCCAGTCGCCCGGCGTCCGCAGCGACAGGTTGAGGCTGGGCAGCACGTCCCAGTAATCCGCGCCGCGGATCGTCGGCACCAGCGTGCCGTTGGCCGCGACGAGACCCGACGACTTCTGTTCGGTGGCGATCGCCTGCACGCCGAAGTTGCCGGTCAGCTGCGATGCGCCGATCTCCTGATCGATGTCCGCCTGGACGTACATCGTCATCAGATCCTCGGCGATGCGGAACGCCTTGGCGGGCACGTCGAGGCTGGTGTTGCGGCTGAGCGCATAGACGCCGCCCGCCAGCAAGTCGCGCGGGTCGTAGCTGAGCATCGGCCCGAGCCCCAGATAGTTCAGGCTGGTCGGCGCCTGACGATACTGGTCGGGCAGGCGCAGCTGGCGGAGACCACCGGCGAGGACCAGCAGCGATTCGTCCGGGGTCAGCGACTTGTCGCGATCGGTGTAGTTGAGGCCCGCCTTCACCCCGCCGAGGAACCCGTCCAGCTCCTTCTCGACCTCGAGGCGGTATTGCGCGATGCGGTCCTTGACGATGCGGTCGTTGAAATAGCCCGCCTGCAGGTTGCTGCCGCCCCAGCCGAGCGGATCGGTCAGCAGGATCAGGTTCGGATCGCTGTAGTTCAGCGTGGGCGAGAAGCGGGTGCCGGTCCCGCCGCTGGTGAAGGCGATATTGTCCTTTGCGCCCACGTTCTGGCCGTAACCGGTCCCGGCATAGCTTTCGAGGATCGTCTCGCTGCGGTCGGTCCTGGAATAGCTGGCGTCGAACGTCGCGTTCCAGCCGTCGTCGCCGCGCCATGCGGTGTTGTAGCCGAACGAATAGAGCTTCGCCTTGCGCTCGAACGCATCGTTGCGAACCACGCCCTCGACATTGCGGAAGGTGCCCGCGGTGACAAAGCCGTCGCTGTTGGCGGTCGAACCGGTCAGCCGGACGCTGTTGGGGTTCGCCAGGTTGTTGAAATCCTGCCCATAGCCCAGCGGCAGTTCGATCCCGCGCTTGATCTGGTCGTCGTTGAAGTCGGAATAGAAGCCGTCCGCGGTGATCGTCAGGTTCGGGGTCGGCTTGTACTGGAGCGTACCCGACAAGCCGAGGCGCTTGAGCCGGGTGGAGGTGACATAGGACTTGGACCCGCCGATCACGCCCTGGTTGCCGTTGACCCCGGCGTAGCCCCAGGCATTGAACTCCTGGATCTGGTACGGCTCGTCGAGATAGTTGGCCGAGAGCGCCACGCCGATCGTGTCGTCGGCGAACTGGTCGATATAGGTGCCGTTGACGCGATAGCCCTTGTCGCGCGACCCGGCGTTCAGGCGGCCGAGATCGGCATAGGTGCCGCGCCCGCCGATCGAGATCGCGCGGCGGCCGTATTCGAGCGGACGGACGGTGCGCAGGTCGACGGTGCCCGACAGCCCCTGCCCGACGAGGTTCGCCTGACCGGTCTTGTACACCAGCACCTGGCTCATGATCTCGGCCGGGTACTGGTCATATTCGACCGCGCGGTTGTCGCCGGTCGAGGTCTGTTCGCGACCGTTGAGCAGCGTGGTCGAGAAATCGGGCGCGAAGCCGCGGATCGAGATCGCGTTCGAGCGGCCCGAGACGCGCTGCGAGGTCAGGCCCGGCAGGCGGGCGATCGATTCCGCGATCGATGCGTCGGGCAGCTTGCCGATATCCTCCGCCGAGATCGATTCGACGACCTGGTCGCGGTTCTTCTTCTCGGCGACGGCATTCTCGAGGCTGGCGCGGAAGCCGGTGACGACGATTTCCTCGCCCTGATCGGCCGTGGCGGTCGGATCGGTGCCGTCGGCCTGCGCGACTTCGGGCGCAGGCGTGGTCGTCGTGGTCTGCGCGAACGCGACCTGCCCGCCGAACGCCATGCCCGCCGCGATCAGCGCGCCCATGCTGACACTGCGCGCAACCCGGGCGCGCGTCGATCCCTGCGACGAATACCGCATCTCTCAGTCCCCTCCATCTATGCCTGATTCCCCGGCTCTTTCGTCCGGTTCGTCCGTACCCGTCCTTTGAAACCGGACGCGACGAAAGGAAAGCGGATGGCATACGTATTCAGAACGATGCTTCCGCCCATCCCGCCGGGGCGCTAAGGACGGAGGATCACGACCGGAGAGGCTAGGCAAATCCCATGGCGGCGGGCGACAAGCCGACCTCGTTCGACATCGCCGCGCTGGCCGGGGTATCGCAACCCACGGTCAGCCGGGCGCTGCGCGGCGACCGCACGGTCAGCGCCGCCACCCGCCTCCGGATCGAGGCGATCGCGCGCCAGCTGAACTACAAGGTCGACAAGAACGCCTCCGCGCTGCGCCGGGGCAGCACCTCGACGCTGGCGCTGCTGTTCTTCGAGGATCCCGCGCCGGACGGATCGCGGATCAACCCGTTCTTCCTGTCGATGCTGGGGTCGATCCTGCATACCTGCGGCGCGCGGGGATACGACCTGCTCACCTCGTTCCAGCAGCTGTCCGCCGACTGGCACGTCGATTACGAGGACAGCCGCAAGGCGGACGGGCTGATCCTGCTGGGCTACGGCGACTTCGACGATTATTCGCGGCGGCTGGACCAGCTGGTGGCGCAGGGGACGCATTTCGTCCGCTGGGGGTCGATCGATCCGGCGCATCCGGGCAGCGTGGTCGGCTGCGACAATCTGGCGGGCGGGCGCGACGCCGGGCGGCACCTGCTGGCGCGCGGGCGGCGGGGGATCGCCTTTCTGGGCGACGCATCGAGCCATTATCCCGAATCGCGCGACCGCTACCGCGGATTGGTCGCGGCGCTCGGCGAGGCGGGGCTGGGCGTCGATCCGGGGTTGCAGGTCGACGCGCTGTCGAGCGAGGCGTCGGGCTATGACGCCGCGGCGCGGCTGATGGGGCGCGGCATCGCGTTCGACGCGATCTTCGCCGCGTCCGACATGATCGCGCTGGGTGCCTTGCGTGCGCTTGCCGAGGCCGGGCGGCGCGTGCCCGACGACGTGGCGGTGGTCGGCTTCGACGACATCCCCGCCGCCAGCCTCGCCCAGCCGCCGCTCACCACCATCCGTCAGGATTATGCACGCGCGGGCGAGCTGCTGGTCGACATGCTGATCCGCCGGATCGACCGGCGCGACACCGCACCCGCGCTGCTGCCGCCCGAACTGGTGGTGCGCAAATCGAGCTGAGCGGCTTGCGTTTCATGATACAATGTATCATATGATCACCATGCGACACGCGAAGTTCCTCGACGGCGCGGCGATCGGTGCATCGCTGCTGTGCCTGATCCACTGCATCGGCCTGCCGATCCTGTTCGCGCTGCTGCCCGCGCTGGCGACCATCGGCGGGGCGTCGACGGAATGGCTGCATGTCGTGCTGCTGCTGACCGCCGTTCCCCTGAGCGGCACCGCGCTGATCGGCGGCTATCGCGCGCATGGCCGGGTGGTGCCGCTGGTGCTGGGCGTGGTCGGGCTGGCGGCGCTGGCGGCCGGCGTGACGCTGGCCAGCGCACCCGCGGCGGAAACGGCGCTGACCGTCGCGGGCAGCCTTGCGCTGGCGGGGGCGCATGTCGGCAACTGGCGGCGGTTGCGCCCGGCCTGAACCCCGTGCGGTGAGTGCGATCCGCCTTGCGCGCGTGCCGCAACATCGCACGGCATTGCGCTTCGTCGGACGTTGCCGATAGTTTCGGCGTATCTGCCCCTCTCAGGATTGGAGAATCGTTGGTGATCGTTGCCCTGTCGCTCGCGTTGCAGGCCGCATCCGCGCCCTTGCTGCCCGGTCTGTTCGAGCCCGCGACCGAGGGAACGGCGATCGAGGAGATCGTCGTCGCGCCGGTGTTCCACGAACCGTTCAGTTGTTCGCAGCACGCATCGGGCCAGGAAGCGACGACCGGCGACGCGCTCGGCACCGACTGCGCGATCGAGGGCGGCACGGATGCATCGGGCGTCGGGTTCCGGCGCCCGTTCCGGACCAACGGCGCCCGCAACGAGGACTGGTACGGCTGGCAGGCCGACATTCACGCGCCGATCGGCGGGACCGTGCGCTATGTGCGGACCAACCCGCTGACCAACCCGCCGGGCGTCATGGGACGCGATCCCGCCAGCGTCATCGTCATCACCGCGGCAGACGGCACGAACGTCGTCCTCGCGCATACCGACCGACCGCGGGTGAAGGTCGGCGATGTCGTCGTCGCGGGTGACGTCGTCGCGCAGGTCGGCAACAACGGGTTCAGCCACGCCCCGCATATCCACATCGGCGCATACCGGGGGGCCACCCCGCTCCAGATCCGATGGGATCTTCGGGCGATGGGGAAGGTGCCTGCGCTGAGCTAGGACTGATCGACCTTCAGCCGATACGCATGAATTTTCGTCATTCCCGCGCAGGCGGGAATCCATAACCGCCGACGTTTCGATCGAATTCGCGACGCTGGCGCATATGGACTCCCGCCTGCGCGGGAGTGACGACAGTAAAATGGAGCGGCTCTCTTGTGTCAGCGAAGTGAATGTCGATCCGATCTAGGGCCTGATCCACGTGCGCGGAACCGGTACTCTGCTCCGACCGGCGCAGGATCGCGCGCTCGCGCCTGATCCACGTGCACGGAAGCGGTACCGGCCCGTTCAAATCCCCTGCGAAATCTCCACGCCCGGCACCCCCGGCACGTCGACCTCGAAGCGGAACAGGTTCCCCGCCAGCGGTTGCGCCGCCGCCGCTTCGGCGTCGTGGTGCTTGTTGGCGGTGGTGGCGAACACCGTCTTCAGGTCCGGTCCGCCGAAGGCGATCTTGGTGATCGCATCGACCGGCATCCGCACCGTCTCCAGCAGCTCGCCCTTGGGCGAATAGCGGCGGATGCCCCAGCCGCCGTACAGGCCGATCCACACGCAACCCTCGGCATCGACGCAGGGGCCGTCCGGATGGCCTTCGGCATTGGGGATCGTCGTGAACACGCGCCGGTCGGTCAGCGATCCGTCGTCGGCGATCGCGCAGGCGAAGACGTCGCCGCCCAGCGTATCGACGTGATACAGCGTCCGCCCGTCCGGGCTGACCGCCGGGCCGTTGGTGATCGCGATCCTGGGGCTGGACGCGACGCAGCGGCCGTCCGCGCCGAGGCGATAGATCGCGCCGGTCGCGGCGCTTTCGCCGTCGTCCATCGTACCGAACCACAGCCGCCCCGCACCGTCGACCGTGGCGTCGTTCAGCCGGTTGCCGGGGAGCGTCGGTTCGGGATCGACCAGCAGCTCGAACGCGCCGGTGACGGGATCGAAGCGGTGCAGCCCGGTCTGAAGCCCGGCGATGAACCTGCCGTCCGCGCTCGGCAGGACGAAGCCGCATTGTGCGGGCGCGGCCCAGCTGCGCCGTTCGTTCGTGGCCGGATCATAGCGGTGGACACGCGGCGTCTTGATGCAGCCGAACCACAGCGCGGCATCGCGCGCGACCCACACCGGCCCTTCGAGCAGCGGGGCCTGAAGATCCCAGACGCTGACCGGCTCCGAACGCTGTACCTTGCTCATCCTATCGCCACCCTGCATCCACGAAGAAACTGTGCCCGGTTATCAGCCGCGCATCGTCGGAGGCAAGGAACAGGATCATCGCGGCGATGTCGCCCGCGACCAGGCGACCGTTCAGGCATTGTGCCCTGACGATCTCCGCCTCGCCCTCCGGCGTGTACCATTGGAGCTGGCGCGGGGTGCGGACGTTGCCGGGGATGACGCAGACCGAACGGATGCCGTCGCCGCCCAGTTCGCGCGCGAGGCTGCGGGTCAGCCCTTCGATCCCGGCCTTGGCGGTCTGGTAGAGGGTCAGTTCCTCCAGCGCGAGGTGCCAGCTGATCGACCCCATGTTGACGATCACGCCGTGGCCGCGCGCCTTCATGCCCGGCACCACCGCCTGTGCCGCGAAGAACAGGTGGCGCAGGTTCACCGCCATGCGGTTGTCCCAATAGGTCTCGTCCACCTGTTCGATCGTGTGGCGATCGTCGCTGGCGGCGTTGTTGACCAGCACGTCGAATTCCCCGGCCTCGGCGATCGCGGCCTTGAGCGCGGCGATATCGGTCAGGTCGACCCGGTGGAACACCGGCGTCGGGCCGACACCCGCCAGTTCCTCGACCAGCTTTTGCGAATCCGCCTCGGCGATGTCGAAGAAGGTGACGTGCGCGCCCTGTCGCACGAACCCCTCGACCACGCCCGCGCCGATGCCCGACCCGCCGCCGGTGACGAGCACCCGCCTGCCCGCCAGCGAGGGATAGGACGCGCGGGCTTCCGGCGCGATCGGATAGGCGAAGTCTTCAGGCGACATGGGCATTTCCAGCAGAAGGAGGTGTCAGGCGGCGATCAGGCCGCGGCGCGCGAGATTGCGCATGAGGTCGCGGATACCGAACGCCCATGGGTCCGCCGCCCTGGAGGTGGTGACGGTGTTGACCAGTTCGCCGAGCGACGGCGTGGCGATGCGTACCACGTCGCCCGGCTTGTGGGTGAAGCCGCGGCCCGGTTCGTCGCGGTCCTGCACCGGCGCGAACAGCGTGCCGAGGAACAGGACGAAGCCGTCCGGATATTGGTGCTCGGACAGGGCCTGCCGCACCAGATCCTCGGGATCGCGGCTGATCTCACGCATCGTGCTGGTGCCGGTCAGGACATAGCCCTCCGGCCCGTCGATGCGCAGGTCGACCACGGCACCCCGCACCGTGTCCATGGTGAAATGGTCGTCGAACAGGCGGATGAACGGGCCGATCCCGGTCGAGGCGTTGTTGTCCTTCGCCTTGCCCAGCAGCAGCGCCGAGCGCCCCTCGAAATCGCGCAGGTTCACATCGTTGCCGAGCGTCGCGCCGACCGCCTTGCCGGTGCTGGTCGCGACGATCACGATCTCCGGCTCGGGGTTGTTCCACGACGAATCCGAACGGATGCCGACCTCGGCGCCCCAGCCGACCGTGGAGAGCACCGGGGCCTTGGTGAACACCTCGGCATCGGGGCCGATCGCGACTTCCAGATATTGCGACCACATCCCCGCCTCGATCAGCGCGGCCTTCAGTTCCGCCGCCTCGGGGGAGCCGGGCTTCACCGAACGGATGCCGCCGCCGATGCGCGCCTCGAGGTCGCCGCGAATGCCCTGCGCCGCATCGGCGTCGCCGCGCGCGCGCTCCTCGATCACCCGTTCCAGTGCGGAGACGGCGAAGGTGACGCCTGCCGCCTTCACGCATTGCAGGTCGATCGGCGACAGGATCGGCGGATGGCCGCCGCTGCCGTCGGTCAGCGACGGCGTGTCGCACACCACCGGGCCATCGAGCGAAGCGATATCCTCCAGTTCCAGCAGATCGGCGACGGTCGGCGCATGGGCCGACACGTCGATCACTTCCCCGCCGTTCAGCAACACCGGGGTGGGACCGGCGTCGAGCAGCATCCGTCCGACGAGGATCGCCTTGTCGTAATCGACCGGAAGCATCCGGCCGGCATGTTCGAGGGTCATGTCGCTTCCCTTAGTGATTGTGGCGCGGCGTCGTTTCCGACGTGCGGCGATAGTTGAGCGCGAGGTCGAGCACCCCGCCCTCGCCCAGCTGGCCGACGTTCGCGCGGTAGATTTCCTCCCACGGCGTCCGGCTGGGCGGGACCGGCGGGATGCCGTCGGCCTTGCGGCGTTCGATCTCGGCATCCGCCACCAGCATGTCGCAGCGGCCCGCGTTCAGATCGATGCGGATCGTGTCGCCGGTGCGCAGCCATGCGAGGCCGCCGCCGACCGCGCTTTCGGGCGAGGCGTTGAGGATCGACGGGCTGTCCGACGTGCCCGATTGCCGCCCGTCGCCGATCGTCGGCAGGCTCTGGATACCGCGTTGCAGGAGGGCTGCGGGCGGCTGCATGTTGGTGACTTCGGCCGATCCGGGCCAGCCGACCACCCCTGCCCCGCGGATCACGAGGATGCAGTTCTCGTCGATCGCCAGCGCGGGATCGTCGATGCGGTGGTGATAGTCGTCCGACCCGTCGAACACGATCGCCCGCCCCTCGAACACCCCTTCATGGCCGGGGCGCGACAGGTAGCGTGCGCGGAAGTCGGGGCCGATGACGCTGGTCTTCATGATCGCCACGTCGAACAGATTGCCCGACAGGACGAGGAACCCCGCCTGTTCCTTCAGCGGCTGGTCATAGGGGCGGATGACCTCGCGATCGGTGGCGGTGCGGCCCGCGACATTCTCGGCGAGCGTCCGCCCGGTGACGGTGGCGACGGTGCCATCGACCTTGCCCGCCGCGATCAGCTCGGACAGGACGGCAGGCACCCCGCCCGCACGGTGGAAGCGTTCGCCGAGGAAGCGCCCCGCGGGCTGGACGTCGACCAGCAGCGGCAGGTCATAGCCATGCTCCATCCAGTCGGACGGGTGCAGCTCGACCCCGGCATGGCGCGCCATGGCGTGCAGGTGCGGATGCGCGTTCGACGACCCGCCGATCGCGGTAATGAGCGCGATGGCGTTGAGGAACGACCGGCGCGTCAGGACCTGCGAGGGGCGCAGGTCGTCATAGGCCATCTCGACGATGCGGCGGCCCGTCTCGTACGCGATCTGCCCGCGTTCGCGGTACGGCGCGGGGATCGCCGCGCAGCCGGGGAGCGACAGGCCCAGCCCCTCGGCGATGGCGTTCATCGTCGAGGCGGTGCCCATGGTGTTGCAATGCCCTGCGGACGGCGCGGAGGCGGTGGCGGCTTCGAGGAATTCCTCCTCGGTCATCTCGCCCGCCGCCAGCTTGCGCCGCGAGCGCCAGATGACGGTGCCCGACCCGACCAGATCGCCGTCGTGCCAGCCGTCGAGCATCGGCCCGCCCGACAGCACGATCGCGGGGATATCGACGGTCGAGGCCGCCATGATCCCCGACGGCGTCGTCTTGTCGCAACCGGTGGTCAGCACCACCGCATCGATTGGATAGCCGTTGAGGATTTCGACGAGGCCGAGATAGGCGAGGTTGCGGTCGATCGCGGCGGTCGGGCGGCGGCAGTTCTCGAAGATCGGATGCGTCGGGAATTCCATCGGAATCCCGCCCGCCGCCTCGATCCCCGCCTTCACCCGCTTCACCGTCTCCAGATGGATGCGGTTGCACGGCGTCAGGTCCGATCCCGACTGGGCGATGCCGATGATCGGGCGACCGCTGGTCAGCTCCTTCGGAGTGATGCCATAGTTCATGAAGCGTTCGAGATAGAGCGCGGCCATGTCGAGCCGTCCGGGGGCGGCGAACCATTCGCGCGATCGGAACGGGCGGGCGGGGGTGCGGGTCATGCTGCCTACTGCATCGAAAGGATGCCCCGCCGCAGCGGGGCCGAAGTTTACAAACTTTACACTCATGGAGCGATCGTCGGGGGCGCTCAGCCCGGCATGTCCTCCAGCTCCTTGCCCTTCGTCTCATGGATGAACTTCTGGACGAGGAAGAAGCTGATGACCGCGCACAGCCCGTAGAAGCTGTAGGTCACGGTCAGGCCTAGGCTCGACGCCATCACCGGAAAACTCTGCGCAATCAGATAGTTGGCGAACCATTGCGCGAAGCCGCACACCGCCAGCGCCGATCCGCGCATCTGGTTGGGGAACATCTCGCCCAGCATCACCCACATGATCGGGCCCCAGCTGACGTTGAAGAACACGACATAGAGGTTCGCCGCCCACAGCGCGAGCGTGCCGAGCTGCACCGACAGCTGCAGCTTGCCCGCCGCATCCAGCGTGCCGTTGTGGAAGCAGTACACCAGCGCCCACAGCGTCACCGCCATGCCCGCCGACCCGATCAGCAGCAACGGCTTGCGCCCGATCCGGTCGACCAGCGCGATGGTGACGAAGCAGGCGGCGATCGACACCACGCCCGAGACGATGTTGATCTGAAGCGACTGGTCCTCGCTGAACCCGGCGAGCTGCCACAGCGTCGCGCCGTAATAGAAGATCACGTTGATGCCGACGAGCTGCTGGAACACCGCGAGCACGAGGCCCGCCCACACGATCGGGCGGATGCCGCCCTTCACCGGGTCCATGATGTCGCGCAGCGCGGGCTTGTGGTCCTTGCTGAACGACGCCTCGATATCGCGGATCTTGGTCTGGGCGGCGGCGGGGCCGAACAGGCGGGTGAGCACGATGCGCGCCTCGTCCAGACGGCCCTTCTGCACCAGATAGCGCGGGCTCTCCGGGATGAAGAGCAGCGCCACGAGGAACACGGCGGCGGGAATCGCCTGCATCCAGTACATCCAGCGCCATGCCTCATAGCCGCCCCACCAGAGGGCGGTGGAGGTACCGGCGGCGGCGGCCAGATAATAGTTCACGACGAACGCGGCGGTGAGCCCCGTGATGATCATGATCTGCTGGATCGTCGTCATCCGCCCGCGGATGTTGGCGGGGGCGACCTCCGAAATATAGGCGGGCGAGAGCACCGATGCGGCACCGACCGCCATGCCGCCCATGAAGCGCGCAGCGACGAACAGCAGCTGGACATGGCTGAACCCCTGGATCAGCGCACCGATCAGGAACAGCACGGCGGCCAGCATCATCACCTTGCGACGGCCCATCGCGTCCGCCAGCCTGCCCGCGAGGAATGCGCCGACGAAACAGCCGATCAGCAGCGAACCGACGGTGAAGCCCAGCCCCGCCTCGCTCAGACCGAACGCGGTCTTCAACCCCTCCTGCGTCCCGTTCACCGCGCCGCTGTCATAGCCGAACAGCAATCCGCCGATCGTCGCCACCGCGACGATCGCGATGACGAGCGCGATGTTCACGCGCTCCCCCGTCGCCTGTACCATCCCCATCCACTCCTGCATCACCGCCGTTCCAAACGGCGTGTTAGCGGTAACGGTGGCGAATTATTCCGACAAATGCAAGCGTCAGCGTGTGGCCGCGACCCGCTTTGCGGCGGCACGACGGCGCACCGGCGCGGGCACGGCGGCGGCGACCGGCGCGGGGCCGGACGATTCGCGCACGACCAGTTCATGGTCGAGCACGCGCTCCTCGACCGCCTCCCCCTGCCCCAGCCGCTGTTCGCGGATGCGCGCGATCAGCAGCTCGACCGCGGCCTCCGCCATCGCGGCGATCGGCTGGCGCACGGTCGTGATCTCGGGCCAAGTGGTGGTGGCAAGCGAGGTGTCGTCGAAGCCGACGATGCTCACGTCCTGCGGCACGTGCAGCCCGCGGCGGTGCGCGACGCTGATGACCGCCGCCGCCATGTCGTCGTTGCTCGCGAAGATCGCGCTCGGGCGGTCGGGGCGGTCGATCAGCCGCTCGCCCGCGATCATGCCCGAGCGGAAGGTGAAATAGCCCTGCTCGACCGGCATCGACGCCGGGTCCAGCCCCGCCGCCGCGACCGCCGCCGCGAAGCCGCGCCACCGTTCGCCGCTGGCACCGTTGTTGGGATTGCCGCGGATGAAGCCGATGCGACGATGCCCCTGTTCGATCAGATGCGCAGTCATCGCCCGCGCCGCCGCGAAATCGTCGATCCGCACCGCGAGGCGCCCCGGCTGCGGCACGCCGATCGCCACCGCGACCGAGGGGATGCCCGCCGCGTCCAATTCGGCGTGCACCGGGGCCGAATCCGACAGCGGCGGCGGCAGGATCACGCCCTGTACCGCCGTCGATGCGAAGCGGCGGGTCGCCTCCGCCTGCGCCTCGGCACTCTCCCCCTCGCACGGTTCGAGGACGAGGTGGCAGCCGATCCGCCGCGCGCCTTCCAATGCGCCGATCAGGAAGTTCGACAGATAGGCGAGCGAGGGGTTGGCATAGAGCAGCCCGATCTGGGTCGCGTCGCCCGCCGCAAGGTTGCGCGCGGCGCTGTTGGGCCAGTAGTTCAGCTTCTCGATCGCCTCGGTCACGGCGACGCGGGTCGATTCGCGGACGTTCGCCCCGCCGTTGACCACGCGGGACACGGTCATCGCGGAAACCCCGGCCTCGCGCGCCACATCCTGTACGGTAACGCTCCCACGGCTGCGACGGCTGGGCTTTTGCATGGGGGTCGACGGCTCCTTCGCATGCATGGTTATGCGGTGCACGATGCTTTTGCAATTGCAGCATCGGTTGACGCGGATGCAGGCGGGCGATAGCTGATAGCGCTACCATGCGACCCGGGCGTCCACGACCCGCGCGCAGCACCGTCGGGAGAGAGAATCATGATCCGCCGCGCCGCCCCCCTCGCCCTCATGCTCGCCGGACTGCTCGGCAGCGTCGCCGCCGCACCGCTCGTCGCGCAGACCCGCCCCGCCGCCGACCGACCGCTGTACAAGGATGCCGCCCAGCCGGTGACGGCGCGGGTCGAGGATCTGCTGGCGCGGATGACGCTGGAGGAAAAGGTCGCGCAGATGCTCGGCATCTGGGAGAAGAAGGGCGACATCCAGACGGCGGCGGGTGACTTTTCGGCGGAGAAGGCCCGCGCCGCCTTTCCCGACGGCATCGGCCAGATCACCCGCCCGTCGGACCGGCGCGGGGTGAGCGCGGGCAACAATGCGGCGGGCGTCGCCGCCAACCAGGTCAACCGCACCGCGCGCGAAACCGCCGACTATATCAACGCGGCGCAGCGCTGGGCGGTCGAGCAGACCCGGCTCGGCATCCCGCTGATTATGCACGAAGAGGCGCTGCACGGCTATGTCGCGCGCGGCGCGACCAGCTTTCCGCAGTCGATCGCGCTGGCGTCGAGCTTCGATCCGGCGCTGGTCGAGCGGGTGTTCGGCGTCGCCGCGCGCGAGATGCGGGCGCGCGGCGCGAACCTTGCGCTCGCCCCGGTCGTCGACGTGGCGCGCGATCCGCGCTGGGGCCGGATCGAGGAAACCTATGGCGAGGACCCGCATCTCGTGTCCGAGATGGGGCTGGCGGCGATCCGCGGGTTTCAGGGGACCACGCTGCCGCTCGGCCCCACCAAGGTCATGGTGACGCTCAAGCACATGACCGGCCACGGCCAGCCGGAGAACGGCACCAATGTCGGCCCGGCCAATATCTCGGAACGCACGCTGCGCGAGAATTTCTTCCCCCCGTTCGAGCGCGCGGTGAAGGAACTGCCGGTGCAGGCGGTGATGGCGTCGTACAACGAGATCGACGGCATCCCGAGCCACGCCAACAAATGGCTGCTGGGCGAGGTGCTGCGCGGCGAATGGGGGTATAAGGGGTCGGTCGTCAGCGACTATTTCGCGATCAAGGAACTGAACACCCGCCACAGGCTGTACGGCACCGACATGGCGGCGGCGGGCAGGCGCGCGCTCGACGCCGGGGTGGACATGGAGCTGCCCGACGCGGAGGGGTGGAAGACGCTGGCGGCGATGGTGCGATCGGGCCAGGTGCCGCAGGCGCAGGTCGATGCCGCGGTGCGCCGCATCCTGACGATGAAGTTCCAGATGGGGCTGTTCGAGAACCCCTATGTCGACGCCCGCGCGGCGCAAGCGCGGACCGCTACGCCCGAGGCGATCGCACTGGCGCGCGAGGCGGCGGTGCGGTCGATGGTGCTGCTCAAGAACCAGGGCAATCTCCTGCCGCTCGATCCGGCGAAGGTGGGGCGGATGCTGGTCGTCGGCACCCATGCCCGCGACACCCCGATCGGCGGCTATTCGGATGTGCCGAACCATGTCGTCAGCGTGCTGGAGGGGATGCAGGAGGCCGCCAAGGGCCGCTTCACCGTCGATTATGCCGAAGGCGTGCGCCTGACCCGCAGCCGCGAATGGGCGGCGGACAAGGTGGACCTCGTGCCCGAGGCGGAGAATGCGCCGCTGATCGAGGAAGCCGTGGCCAAGGCGGCGGGCGCGGACACGATCCTGCTGGTGCTGGGCCAGAACGAACAGCTCAGCCGCGAGGCATGGGCGGACGAGCATCTGGGCGACCGGCAGAAGCTCGACCTGATCGGTTCCCAGAACGAACTCGCGCGGCGGCTGTTCGCGACCGGCAAGCCGGTGGTGGTCGTGCTGCTCAACGGCGGGCCGCTGGCGGCGACGTATATCGACGCGACCGCGCCCGCGATCCTCGAGGGCTGGTATCTCGGGCAGGAAACCGGCCATGCCGTCGCCGACGTGGTGCTGGGCCGCGCCAATCCGGGCGGCAAGCTGCCGGTATCGGTGCCGCGCAGCGAGGGGCAGTTGCCGATCTTCTACAACCACAAGCCGACGTCGCGTCGCGGATACCTGTTCGAGAGCACCGCCCCGCTCTATCCGTTCGGCTACGGCCTGTCCTACACCAGCTTCGACGTGGGCGCGCCGCGCCTTGCCAAGCCGGTGATCGGGACGGGGGAGAGCGTCGCGGTGGCGGTGGACGTGGCCAATACCGGCAACCGCGCGGGTGACGAGGTGGTGCAGCTCTACGTCCGTGACGACGAGGCGAGCGTGACCCGCCCGGTGCTGGAGTTGAAGGCGTTCCGGCGCGTGACGCTGAAGCCCGGCGAGCGGCGGACGGTGACGTTCACGCTGAAGCCCGCCGACCTGTCGCTGTGGAACGTGGCCATGCAGCGGGTGGTCGAACCCGGCACCTTCACGATCAGCGCGGGCAACAGCTCGACCAGCTTGAAGGCGACGACATTGACGGTGCGCTGAGCGACGCCCGGCGGCGCGGTCGGCGCATCCCGCGACCGATCCGCGCCACCGCTCCCCGTTCGTCCCGAGCGCAGTCGAGGGACGGGCGGCAAGCGCTGCGCACGGTGTCTCGACTGCGCTCGACACGAACGGTGTTGGCGGTCGTTCTCGTGGATCGAACCGCGCGAAACGCCCCGGTCGCTTTTGCCGCCCGGCTGTGCGATGGGCGCGCGATGGCTGCAACCTATGACGTCATCATCCTCGGCGCGGGCGGCGCGGGGCTGTTCGCCGCGGGCATCGCTGCGCAGCGCGGGCGGCGGGTGCTGGTGATCGACCATGCCCCCGAACCGGGGCGCAAGATCGTGATCTCGGGCGGCGGGCGGTGCAACTTCACCAACACCGGGACCAGCTGGGACCGCTATGTCTCCGCCAATCCGCAGTTCGCGCGCTCGGCGCTGGGGCGCTATACCGCGCAGGATTTCGTCGCGCTGGTCGATGCCCATGGCATCGCATGGCATGAAAAGACGCTGGGGCAGCTGTTCTGCGACGGATCGGCGCGGCAGATCGTGGCGATGGTGCTGCACGAGGCGGCGGACGCGGAGTTGGCGCTCGGCCAGCCGATCCGCGACGTGACCCATGCCGACGCGCGCTTCACCGTCGCGTTCGGCGCGCGGCAGGCGACCGCGCCGTCGCTGGTGATCGCGACCGGCGGGCCGTCGATTCCCAAGCTCGGCGCGACCGGCTTCGCCTATGACCTCGCGCGGCAATTCGGGTTGAAGGTGGTCGAGCCGCGCCCGGCGCTCGTTCCCCTGACGCTGGCGGCGGAGGACGCGCTGTTCCGCGAACTTTCGGGCGTGGCGGCGACGGTCACGGCAAGCGCGGACGGCCCGGCGTTCCGCGAGGCGGCGCTGTTCACCCACCGTGGCCTGTCCGGCCCGGCGATCCTGCAAGCCTCATCCTACTGGCGGCACCGGCAACCGGTGACGATCGACTTCGTGCCCGACCAGCCGCCCGGCTGGCTGCTCGCCGCCAAGCGCGCGCGGCCGAAGGCTGGGATGCGATCGGTGCTGGGCGCGGCGCTGCCCGACCGGCTGGCCGAGGCGCTGGCGCTACGGATCGACGCACCGTCCGAGCTGGGCAACCTGCGCGATGCGGACCTGAGCGCGATCGAGCGGCGGCTGTCGGGCTGGCAGTTCATGCCCAGCGGCACCGAAGGCTTCGCCAAGGCCGAAGTCACCGTCGGCGGCATCGCCACCGACGGGCTGAACCAGAAGACGATGGCGGCGAGGCACCTCCCCGGCCTCTATGCGATCGGCGAGGCGGTGGACGTGACCGGCTGGCTGGGGGGCTATAATTTCCAATGGGCATGGTCGAGCGGCTGGGCCGCGGGACAGGCGGTGTGACCCGCAAGGCGTCGTTCCCGCCGGTGGTCGATGCGGCCACGCGGGTGCTGATCCTCGGCAGCCTGCCGGGCGATGCGTCGCTCAGGGCCGCACGCTATTACGCGCATCCGCAGAACCAGTTCTGGCGGCTGCTGTCGCCGGTGGTGGGCGCTGACCTGCCCGCCCTGCCCTATGACGCGCGGCTGGCGGCGTTGCTGGCGGCAGGCGTCGGCCTGTGGGACGTGGTGGCGAGCGCGACCCGGCCCGGCAGCAGCGACGCGGCGATCCGCGACGCGGCGGCGAACGATGTGGGGGCGCTGGTGGCCGGGTTGCCGAAATTGCGGCTGGTAGCGTTCAACGGCGGGACGGCGTGGAAGCACGGGCGGGCGCTGGTCGGCGGAGTGGCGACGCTGCTGCTGCCGTCGAGCAGCCCGCTGCATACGGTCGGCGTGGCGGCGAAGCAGGCGGCGTGGGATGCGATCGGGGGGTATCTTTACGCTCGACAGAGCGGCAACTGAAGCCATCGCCTCCATTGGCTTTAAGGTATTCTCAGGCACAATGGATAAGGCGAACGGTCTGTCCGTTGACCGTTCGCCTTATGAATTACCCCAGGCTACCCGCTACCCGCTACCCGCTACCCGCTACCCGCTACCCGCTACCCGCTACCCGCTACCCGCTACCCGCTACCCGCTACCCGCTACCCGCTACCCGCTACCCGCTACCCGCTACCCGCTCAATTCTTCTTTTCTACTGATTTCACAAGAGCTTCGCGCCGCCGATTAAGTTCTTTCGTATCGCGCCCGATCTGCGCGAAGTCCTTCGCATAAGGACTTCCAGCCTTGAGGTGAGGATTTCTCGGTTCAGCCATCCGTTGTTTCCTTTCATTGTGGCCGTCGAGGAGATAGTCATGGTCGGAGCGCATTCAATGCTACCTTGAGGGCCAGAAGCACCGTCGCCCGGCGCAAGCGCATCGGCGCGAAGTAAAACCGGTTTAGGCCGTGGATCGACCTTCTCCCCGGTTGCAATCGCCCCGCCCCCTGCCCCATAGCATCGCCCATGTCCGACGAACGCGAAGTCTCCGCCCTGTCCTTTGAAGATGCCCTGCGCGAACTGGAGGGGATCGTCAGCCGGCTGGAGACGGGGCAGGAGGATCTGCAGACCGCGATCGACCTCTACGCCCGCGGCGACCTGCTGCGGCAGCAGTGCGCACAGCGGCTCGATGCGGCGCAGGCGCGGATCGAGGCGATCCGGGTGGATGCCGAGGGGCGCGCCGCCACCCAGCCGTTCGACGCCAACTGATGGCGACGATCGCCCCGCCGTCGGTGTCGCTGAACGCGGCGCTGCGCGAAGTATCGGCGGAGATGGACCGCCAGTTCGACGCACTGCTCCCGGTTCCGCACGATCCGCGCGCCAACCTGTACCGCGCGATGCGTCATGCCGCGATCGGCGGCGGCAAGCGGCTGCGCCCGCTCCTCGTTTTCGCCACCGCGCGGCTGTTCGGCGTCGAGCGGGCGCGCGCCGCCCGTGCCGCGCTCGCGATCGAGTGCATCCATGTCTACAGCCTCGTCCACGACGATCTGCCCGCGATGGACGACGACGACATGCGCCGCGGCAAGCCCACGGTGCACAAGGCGTATGACGAGGCGACCGCGATCCTTGCGGGCGACTGTCTCCACGCGCTCGCCTTCGAGATCCTTGCCGAGGAGGCGACCCATCCCGAACCGCGCGTGCGGATCGAGCTGATCGCGGACCTCGCCTGCGCGTCCGGCCCGTCGGGCATGGCGGGCGGACAGGCGATGGACCT
The DNA here is from genome assembly GCF_040049155.1 of Sphingomonas silueang. Classification (NCBI taxonomy): domain Bacteria; kingdom Pseudomonadati; phylum Pseudomonadota; class Alphaproteobacteria; order Sphingomonadales; family Sphingomonadaceae; genus Sphingomonas; species Sphingomonas silueang. Next base: position 47,663 of record NZ_JBDZDK010000009.1, on the reverse strand, counting down.
CGAGGCGGAGAACACCACCTTCGACCTGAACACCGTCACCCGGTTGCAGGCGATGAAGACCGGCGCGCTGATCGCCTGTTCCGTGGAGGCGGGGGCGATCCTCGGGCGCCTGCCCGCCGAGCAGCGCACCCCCTTGCGCGGCTATGCCCGCGATATCGGCCTGGCCTTCCAGATCGCCGACGACATCCTCGACGTCGAGGGCGACGAGGCGTCGGTGGGCAAGGCGCTGCGCAAGGACGGCGAGGCGGGCAAGGAGACGTTCCTGTCGCTCCTCGGCCTCGACCGCGCCCGCGAACAGGCGCGGCGGCTGGTCGAACAGTCGATCGAGCATCTGCGCGACTATGGCCCCGAGGCCGATCTGCTGCGCGCGATCGCCCGCTATGTGCTGGAGCGCGACCGGTGAGGATCGGCGTCTATCCCGGCACCTTCGATCCCATCACGCGCGGGCACATGGACATCATCCGGCGCGGCGCGAAGCTGGTCGACCGGCTGGTGATCGGGGTGACGACCAATCCGTCCAAGTCGCCGATGTTCACCCTCCCCGAACGCCTCGCGATGGTCGCGCGCGAGGTGGCGGAGGTGGACGGCGACATCGCGGTGGTGGCGTTCGACGCGCTGCTGATGACCTTCGCCGAGCGGCAGGGGGCGAGCGTGATCGTGCGGGGCCTGCGCGCCGTCGCCGATTTCGAATATGAATATCAGATGGCGGGCATGAACCAGCAGATCAACGACCGGATCGAGACGGTCTTCCTGATGGCCGACGTGTCGCTGCAACCGATCGCGTCGCGACTGGTCAAGGAGATCGCGATGTACGGCGGGGCGATCCATCGCTTCGTGTCGCCTGCGGTGTGCGAGGATGTGATCGCGCGGGTGGAGGTGCTGGGGCGCAAGGGGGAATAGGCGACCCGCTCCTCCCCGGCACGGGGAGGGGGACCGTCGCCGAAGGCGATGGTGGAGGGGGTTGGCCGCATACGGAACCGCTGCGTTCGGGGCGATCCCCCTCCACCATGCTGCGCATGGTCCCCCTCCCCGTGCCGGGGAGGATCTTATGCGCGCAGCCGCACCACCCACACAACGCCCAGCACCAGCGCGGCCGCCGCGCCGCCCGCCGCCAGCACCTGCCACGACGGCAGCCAGCGCCCGATCAGGTCGTTCAGCCCGTGGCCGAACCAGTAGCCGATCGACACGAAGACCGTCGCCCACACCGCCGCCGCGATCGCGTTCAGCGCCATGAACCGCGCGGTCGGCAGCCGCGTGGTGCCGATCGCGACCGGGCTGACCGTGCGCAGGCCATAGAGGAAGCGAAAGGCGAAGACGAACAGCGTCGGCCGCCGCTCGAATGCCGCCAGCGCTTTGGTGAAGGCCGGGCGCGCCTGCATCCGCTGGACGCGCGGATGGTCGCGGAACCGGCGTCCGGCGGCGAAGAACAGCTGGTCGGCGACGAACGATCCGATCGCCGCCGCCGCGATCGCCCCGGCATAGGGCAGCGCCCCGCGATGTACCATGATGCCGCCGAGCACGACGACCGTCTCCCCCTCGACGCCCGCACCGAGGAACAGCGCGGCAAGGCCGTAGCGCGCGACCAGCGCCTCGATCGTCATGGGGTGGGCTCCGGCATCGCCCACGACCGTAGCGATGCCGCGCGGCGCGTCCAGCGAAACACTTCCGCGCCGCCCGTCCGCGCGGTAAAGGCAGCGGCATGTCCGCGTCCCCCGCCCCCGCCCGCCCCGCCGCCCTCGCCCGCTGGCTGTGGAGCGTCGCCGCGCTGATCGTGCTGATGGTCGTCGTCGGCGGGATCACGCGGCTGACCGAATCGGGGCTGTCGATCACCACATGGAAGCCGATCAGCGGGATCGTGCCGCCGCTGAACGCCCAGCAATGGGAAGCGGAGTTCGCCGCCTATCGCCGCATCCCCGAATATCAGCTGCTCAACCAGGGCATGACGCTGGCCCAGTTCAAGGGCATCTTCTTCTGGGAATATCTCCACCGGCTGCTGGGCCGGGTGATCGGCATCGCCTTTGCCGTGCCGCTGGCGTGGTTCTGGCTGCGCGGCGCGATTCCGCAAGGGTACAAGGCGCGGTTGCTGGCGGTGCTGGCATTGGGCGGGTTGCAGGGGGCGATCGGCTGGTGGATGGTCGCGTCGGGCCTGTCGGTCCGGACCGACGTGTCGCACCTGCGCCTTGCCGCGCATCTGCTGACCGCGCTGTTCATCCTTGCGGGCACGGTGTGGACCGCGCTCGACCTGCGCGAACTGGCGAAGCATCCGGCGGCGGTCCCCGCGCGGCTGCGGGGCATCGGCGTGGTCGCCGGGGCCGCGCTGTTCGTGCAGCTGCTCTATGGCGCGTGGGTCGCGGGGCTGAACGCCGGGCTGGTGACGAACGAATGGCCGCTGATGAACGGGCGGTTCTTTCCTGCGCAGGAATGGCGCCTGCGCGCGCCGCTCGATGCGATGGTCAACGATCCCTATGTGGTGCACTTCATCCACCGCTGGTGGGCATGGGTCGCGGTCGCCGCGCTGATCCTGCTGGCGCGGAGCGCGAAGCGCGCCGGGCATCCGAAGGTCGCGCGCGCGATCCATGTCGCGTTCGGCGTGCAGATCCTGCTCGGCATCGCCACCGTCATGAGCGGCATGCCGATCGCGCTGGCGGCGCTGCACCAGCTGGTCGGTGCGCTGCTGGTCGTCGCCACAACATGGGGCGCGCACGCGGTCGGGCGGCGGTGATGCTGGCGCTGCTGGCGGTACAGGCGGTGGTGGCGAGCGGCTTCGCGCCGGTACCCGACACCCCCTATCGCTACCGCATCGAACAGGAGCGCGACGAGGCGGGCGTGACCCGGCGCTACGTCACCGAACGCACGATCCGCTTCGCGCGCGGCACCGACGGCTATGTCGCCGAGATGACGATCACCGCCGTCGACGGCAGCCTGTCGTCAGGCGCGGGGGCGATGTTCGAGCGTGCCTTCGCCGGGCTGCGCGGGGTGCCGATGCGCTACCGGCTGAGCGCGGCGGGTGCGGTGATCGCGGTCGAGGATCGCGCCATGCTGTGGCAGCGGCTGATCGACGGGGTGATCGCCACGGCAGGCAGCGATCCCGAACGGCAGGCGACGGTGCGGCGGCTGACCGCCCCGCTGGCGGCCATGCCCGAGGCGCAGCAGGTCGCGATGCTGGGATCGATGCTCGCCACCGTCCTCGCCCCCGATGTCGTCCGCGGGGGCACGATGGCCGAGCGCGCGATCCGGCAGGAGGGCATCGGACCGCAGGGCATCGGCACTGCGCTGAGCGGGACCGAGCGGGTGTTCGCGCAAGGGGCGCTGCTGGTCGACGAGCGGCGGCTGGCGGGTCCGGTCGCGCTGCCCGGCGGGGCGAAGGGCGAGCGGGTGAGCGAACTGACCCGCAGCGTCGATCCCGCGACCGGCTTGATCGTCGCGCAGCAGGAGGCGATCCGCCTGACCGGCCCCAGCGCCACGTCGCGCACCGTCACCCGGATCACCCGGCTGGAACCATAGGGTATCCGGATACCCGTCAGCAATCGCCCGGTTTGCTTGACTTATCGCATGGCCGCGGGCAATTGGCCTCTCGTTCGCACCGTCCCGGCATGGGGCGGGCGCGTCATATATCCGAAAGGTCCAACGCCCATGAAGGCGCTCATGAAGACCACCAAGTCGGCCAAGCCGCACGAGGTGGAGAAGAAGTGGCACATCGTCGATGCCGACGGCCTGGTGGTCGGTCGCGCGGCGACGATCATCGCCAACGTGCTCCGCGGCAAGCACAAGACGTCGTTCACCCCGCACGTCGATTGCGGTGACAACGTCGTCGTCATCAACGCCGACAAGATCCGCTTCACCTCGAACAAGGCGAAGACGAAGACCTATTACAAGCACACCGGCTATGCCGGCGGCATCAAGGCGATCACCGCCGAGAAGGTGCTCGAGGGTCGCTTCCCCGAGCGCGTGCTCGAAAAGGCCGTCGAGCGGATGATCCCGCGCGGGCCGCTGGGCCGCGAGCAGATGCGCAACCTGCGCATCTTCAAGGGTGCCGAGCATCCGCACGAAGCGCAGAACCCGCAGGTTCTCGACATCGCGGGCATGAACCGCAAGAACAAGGTGGGCGCATAATGTCCGACAACCGCCAGTCCCTTTCCGACCTCGCGAACCTGACCGGCCAGCAGGCGCCCGCCGCCCAGCCGCAGGCTTCGGCCCCGCAGGCCGATGGCGAAGCCGCCGCCCCGGTCGAGGCACCGCGTCCGACCACCCCGCTGCGCGCGCAGGAAATCGATGCCTATGGCCGCGCCTATGCGACCGGTCGCCGCAAGGACGCCGTCGCCCGCGTGTGGCTGAAGCCCGGTTCGGGAAAGATCACGATCAACGGTCGCGATCAGGAAGTCTATTTCGCGCGTCCGACGCTGCGCCTCGTCATCAACCAGCCGTTCGGCGTCGCCGACCGCACCGGTCAGTATGACGTGATCTGCACCGTCAAGGGCGGCGGCCTGTCGGGCCAGGCCGGCGCGGTCAAGCACGGCATCAGCCAGGCGCTGACCCGCTACGAGCCGGTGCTGCGCGCCCCGGTGAAGGCGGCAGGCTTCCTGACCCGCGACAGCCGCGCGGTCGAGCGCAAGAAGTACGGCAAGGCGAAGGCCCGCCGCAGCTTCCAGTTCTCGAAGCGTTAAGACGTCGTTCGGAAACGCGCCCGCAGGGGCGCGTTTCGCGGCACCGGCGCGCACGCACGGGGAGCCAAAAAGTTCCTCTTTGCGGCCAGTCGCGGTCGATTTGGGGCGGTCCGGTGTCGGGCCGCCCTTTTCGTTTGGATCACAAACGGGTAGCGAGTTCGGGACCGCACGTGTCGGCGGTATGGATAAAAGAGTTGCCATGACCTCGCGTGCCAAGACCTCGCTGCTGCCGCTCGCCGATGGCGACCTCTGGCCCGAGGAGATGCGCCGCACCCTCTCCGACAAGCTGTTCACCATCGCGTTCGGGGCGATCCAGTGGCCGTGGCTGCTGCGCAGCCTGTCGGGCGGCAAGCGCGCGGTGAAGGCGAAGCTGATCGCCGATCTGGGTCTCGCCCCCGATGCGCTGCCCAATCTGGGCAGCTGGAAGGCGGACACCGGTTATCTCTCGCTGATCGTCGACCGCATCGCCGCCGATCGTCCGCAGACGGTGGTCGAACTGGGTACCGGCGCGTCGAGCCTCGTTACCGGCGCGGCGCTGGCGAAGCATGGCGGGGGGCAGCTCATCAGCTTCGACCAGCATGCCGGGTTCGTCGATGCGACGCGCGAGTGGCTGGCCGAGCACGGCATCAAGGCCGACCTGCGCGCCGCCCCGCTGGTCGAGGCGCCGGGCGACTGGCCGGGCGTATGGTACGATATCGATTCGCTGCCCGACCGGGTCGACATGCTGCTGATCGACGGGCCTCCGTGGACGATCCACCCCTATGTGCGCGGCGCCGCCGAGGTGCTGTTCGACCGGCTGCCGGTGGGCGGCGTGGTGATGCTCGACGACGGCGCGCGTCCGGGCGAGCGGGTGGTGGCGCAACGCTGGCGCAAGCGCTGGCCGAACTTCCGCTTCGAGCTGGTCAACCGCGGGACCAAGGGGACGTTGATCGGGGTGCGGCTGTCGTAGGCGGCATTCGGACCGGCCTCGCCGATACCCCGACCGTTCGTGTCGAGCCTAGTCGAGGCACCTTGGCGCAGCGTTCGCGGCACGTCCCTCGACTTCGCTCGGGACGAACGGACCGGGGGGGGGCGGACAGCGCGCCCCCCTACCCCGCCACCGTCACCGCCTCGTCCGGCACGCCCATCTTGCGCGCGATCGTCTCGAACCGGCGGCCCTCGATCCGGATTTCGTTGAACGACGGCGGATCGTCGCGCGTGCGGGTGGACAGCGTGCCCGCGCCGATCATCCGCAGCCCGCCGCTGCCGTGCGGCACGTCGAACGGGTCGTGGACATGGCCCGACAGCACGGCATGCGCCCCCGCCGCCGCCACCGCCTCCAGCGCGCGCTGCCCGCCGCGCGTCTCGCCGCTCGACCGGGTGCCGACATCGACCAGCGGATGATGCGCGGCGATGAACACCAGATCGTCGTTCGGCACCCGCCGCATCAGCTTCAGCGTCCGCGCCAGCGCCTTCCTGCCGACATAGCCCTTCGACCAGTCCCAGCGGAACTGGAAGCGCGCGGTGGTCTTGAGCGGTACGATCGCCACGCCCTTGATCTCCAGCGGACGCTCGATCATCCGCTCCAGCCGCCGATAGCGTTTGTAGGGCCGCACGAACCGCGCGAAGAGATTGTAGAGCGGCAGGTCGTGGTTGCCGACCTCGACCGTGACCGGACGGCCAAGGCTCTCCAGCCACTCCGCCGCCGCCTCGAACTCGGCGGTGCGCGCGCGCATCGTCAGGTCGCCGGTCATGATGATCGCATCGGGCTGTTCGCGGCGGACCGCCTCGCCGAACCAGGCGATCGCCGCCTGGTCCTCCGCGCCGAAATGGACATCGCTGACGTGGAACAGGCGGATCATCGTTGGCGGGCCTCCCTTTCGGGGCCCAACGCATTGCCGCCGCAAAGTTTGCGTCGAGCCTGCGGGGCGTTAGGGAACAGCCATGGACCTCGACCAGCTGCTCCGCCATTATTTCGGCACCGACGATCCCCACGATGCCGCACTGTCCGTACAGGGCCGCGCGCACGAGGCGATCGCGATCGACTTCGGCGTGGAGCGCGATCCCGCGCGGCGGTTCGCGCTGTGGTCGCTGATGGATGCGCTCGGCTTCGCGCCGGTGCCTGCCGAGGCCTTCGCCAAGGAACCGGCGTTGCGCGCGGCGGCGGAACGCTATCTCGACGCCGCCTATCGCATCGAGCGGGAGCACGGCTGATGCCGTGGCTGCTGCTGACCGTCGCCGGGCTGCTGGAGGTCGTCTGGGCCTATTGGATGAAGCGGTCGGACGGGTTCACCAGGGTAGGGCCGACGCTCGTCACCTTCGCGACGATGTTCGCCAGCTTCGGCCTGCTGGCGCTGGCGATGAAGCGGCTGCCGCTCGGCACCAGCTATATGGTATGGACCGGGATCGGCGCGCTGGGCGCGTTCGTGGTCGGCATCGTGCTGCTGGGCGAGAGCGTGACGCCGATGCGGCTGGCGGCGGCGGCGCTGCTGCTCGGTGGGCTGGTGCTGATGAAGCTGGCGTCGTGACCCTTGCCATTCCGGCGCAGGCCGGGATGACGAAGATGGGGTAGCTGCTATACCCCCGCCCATGCCCGCTACCCCCGCATGGCCGCCCGATTCGACCCCGCGCCTGTACGTCGAGACGCCGCTCGCCCGCGACGCGCATGTCCGCTTGGACGGGGCGCAGGCGCATTACCTGCTGTCGGTGATGCGCGTGAAGGACGGCGATCCCGTCCGCCTGTTCGACGATGCGACCGGCGAATGGCTGGCGAGCGCCGCCGATGTCCGCAAGCGCGACCTGACGCTGGTCGTCGGCGACCAGCTGCGCGAACGGGAGCGCGTGCCCGACCTGTGGCTGTGCATCGCGCCGACCAAGAAGGGCCGGATCGACTGGACGATCGAGAAGGCGTGCGAGCTGGGCGTCGATCGCATCCTGCCCGTGGTCACGCGGCGGACGGTGGTCGACCGGCTGAACCTCGATCGGCTGCGTGCCCATGCGATCGAGGCGGCGGAGCAATGCGGGCGCACCGCCCTCCCCGCGCTGGCCGAACCGGTGAAGCTGCCGCAGTTCCTGCGCGATTTGCCCGAGGGCCGCACGCTGTTCTTCGCCGACGAGACCGGCGGCGTGCGCGCGACCCAGGCGATGCGCGACCATGCCGGGCCGGGCGCGATCCTGATCGGTCCCGAAGGCGGCTTTGATCCGGAGGAGCGCGACGCGATCCGCGCCCATCCACAAGCGGTCGGGGTCGCGCTCGGCCCGCGCATCCTGCGTGCCGAGACGGCGGCGGCGGCGTCGGTCGCGCTGTGGATGGCGGCGGCGGGCGATTGGTAGCCGCGCTATACCCCGATCAACCACAGCCCCCTAGCGCGGCTGCCCGCCCTCGCCTATGGCGCGGCCATGAGCACGAAGACCGTTTCGGACAGCAAGGCAGCGGTCATCGAGGACCGCGCGCAACTCGTCGACTATTTCGCGGGCGGCGAGAAACCTGCCGAGCGCTGGCGCATCGGGACCGAGCACGAGAAGTTCGTCTATCGCACCGCCGATCACCGCGCGCCGTCCTATGACGAGCCGGGTGGCATCCGCGACCTGCTGTCCGGCCTCGAACGCTATGGCTGGCGCCCGGTCGAGGAGGGTGGCCAGGTCATCGCGCTGACCGGCAGCGACGGATCGATCAGCCTCGAGCCCGCCGGACAGTTCGAGCTGTCGGGCGCGCCGCTCGAAACCCTGCACCAGACCTGCGCCGAGACCGGGCGGCACCTGCAACAGGTGAAGGCGGTGGGCGGGGAGCTGGGGCTCGGCTTCCTCGGCCTCGGCATGTGGCCCGACAAGCGGCGCGACCAGCTGCCGATCATGCCCAAGGGGCGCTACGGCATCATGCTGAACCACATGCCGCGCGTCGGCACGATGGGGCTGGACATGATGCTGCGCACCTGCACGATCCAGGTGAACCTCGATTACGCCAGCGAGGCGGACATGGTGCGCAAGTTCCGCGTGGGGCTGGCGCTGCAACCGCTCGCCACCGCGCTGTTCGCCAATTCGCCGTTCACCGAAGGGCTGCCCAACGGCCAGCTCTCCTATCGCTCGCACATCTGGTCGGACACCGATCCGGCGCGCACCGGCATGCTGCCGTTCGTGTTCGAGGACGGCTTCGGCTATGAACGCTATGCCGACTATGCGCTCGATGTGCCGATGTACTTCGTCTATCGCGACGGGCGGTACATCGATGCGGCCGGGCTGTCGTTCCGCGATTTCCTGAAGGGCGAGCTGTCGGTCCTGCCGGGCGAGAAGCCGACGATGGAGGATTGGGCCGACCATCTCTCCACCGCCTTCCCCGAAGTGCGGCTCAAGACCTTCCTCGAGATGCGCGGCGCGGACGGGGGCCCTTGGGGCCGCATCTGTGCGCTGCCCGCGCTATGGGTCGGGCTGCTCTACGACCAGGGCGCACTCGATGCCGCATGGGATCTGGTGAAGGGCTGGTCGATCGCGGACCGGCAGGCGCTGCGCGACGCGGTGCCCGCGCTGGGGCTCGACGCGCCGCTGCCGGGCGGCGGCACCCTGCGCGACGTGGCGGGCACGGTGCTCGACATCGCCGGCGCAGGGCTTACCGCCCGTGCACGCCTCAGCGCCTCGGGCGAGAACGAGAGCGGCTTCCTCGAACCGCTGCGCGAGGTGGTGCGATCGGGCAAGGTGCCCGCGCAGGTGCTGCTCGACAAGTTCGCGGGCGAATGGGCGGGCGACCTGTCGCGGGTGTACGACGAGTACAGCTTCTAGCGGGCGTTCCCGCCGGGACGATCCCTATACCCGACCGTTCGTGTCGAGCGCCGTCGAGACACCTTGGCGCAGCGCGTGCGGCACGTCGCTCGACTTCGCTCGGGACGAACGGAATGGGTTGTTTCCGCTCACCGCAACCGCCGCAGCATCCTCGGCACCGGCCCCCGCCGCGCCATCCATGCGTCATAGGCGCGATAGGCCGGGTCGAGCCGCAGGTGCCGCTCCTCGGTCCGCGCGCGCCAGTAATAGACGCCGCTGACGCACGCCAGGATCGCGGTGTTGCGCAAGGCCTGTACCCAGTCGCCGCCGGTGGTCAGCATCGGCAGCGTCGATATCCACCAGAACAGGTTCTTCGACAGATAGGCCGGATGGCGGCTCAGCCGGTACGGCCCATGCGTCAGGATGCCGCGGTTGGTGAGGTTGGAGAAGCGCAGCCCGAACGCCACCGTCGCCCAGGCATAGATCGCGGTCAGCGCCACCAGCACCGCGCCGGTCGGCCACAGCAGCCACGGCTGCCCCGCGAACCACTGGTGCCATTCGGCGGTGCCGGGGCGATAGTCGAGCAGCCCGCCGTCGGCCATCAGCACGAACGGCGGATAGCAGATCAGCGCCGCCGTCCAGCCCGCCGCATAGGGGGTGGCGCTGCGGATATGGCTGTCGAGCGGGCGCAGCGACAGGATATAGCCCGCCGTGGCGAAACCCACGTCGATCACGAACATGACGGTGATGAGCCACTGCGCCAGCGGCACGGGACCGGAGAACACCGCCGCCCGTTCGGCCCGGACGAACGCGCCGAAGCCGCCGGGCACGATCGCCAGCATGAAGGCGAGGAAGAACCCCTTGACCGCCCAGCCGCGCAGATGGCCCGCGATGGCCGCGCGATCGATCGGCTCGTCGAGGTGCATCACCCATGCGCCGAGCGCCCAGCACCCGTCCTTCGGCGCGACCAGCCGCCGGTCGATCCACAGCATATAGGGGATCGACAGCACGAACAGCGGCACCGCCGCCCAGCCGAGCAGCCACATCGCGAAGGCGAAGCTGCCCTCCCGGTAGAATCGCCCGGTCGCATAGACGGCGGCGATCAGGCCCCATGTCACCCACAGCCCGGCGAGCTTGGTCAGGCTGATCTCCAGCGTGTCGCGCCACGGCCGCACCCGGTGCCAGTCGATCCCGGTCGAGGGATTGCGATGCACCTTGTCGACCAGCAGCGACCACAGGATCATCGGCACGGCGCAGGCGACGACGTTGACCAGCGCCGCATAGGGGCCGTCCATCCCCCAGTGCCACGCCGCCGCCGACCACGCGCCCATGCCCGCCAGCCCCGCCAGCCCGACGCCGTGCGACACCGCCGATGGCGGCGGCGCGTCGGGTTCGGCTTGCACAGGCAACGACTTGTCGTGATACATGGGGCATCCGCCTTCACCCGGATCGATCGCTATCCGGTGAAGCATATCCTTTCCCAAAGGAAGTCCATGCTGCGTTTCGCGTTCGCCGCCGCCCTGCTTTCCTCCACCGCGCTCACTGCCGATGCGCAACAGATCAACCCGCCGGGCAACACCCTGCCCCAGCCGACGCCGATCACCGACACCATCCCCGCCGCGCGCGACATCGACTATCCCGGCACGATCAGGCTGGAGGTCGACGCGACCGATACGGTGCAGGGCATCTATCGCGTCAAGGAGACGATTCCCGTCGCGCGCAGCGGTCATATGGTGCTGCTGATGCCCAAGTGGCTGCCGGGCAAGCACGGCCCGCGCGGCGAGATCGAGAAGCTGGCGGGCCTCGTCGTCCGCGCGAACGGGCGCGAGCTGCCGTGGACGCGCGACGTGCTCGACATGCACGCCTTCCACATCGACGTGCCCGCGGGCGCGCGCAATCTGGACGTGCAGTTCCAGTTCCTCACCGCGACGCAGCCCGACCAGGGCCGCATTGCCGTCACGCCCGAGATGCTCAGCCTGCAATGGGAATCGGTCAGCCTGTATCCGGCGGGCTATTACACCCGGCGCATCCCGATCGAGGCCACCGTGCGCTATCCGGCGGGCTGGACCGCGGCGGCGGGGCTGCCCTCGACCGTCCAGAACGGCGTCTATCGCTACGAGCGGACCAGCTACGAGACGCTGGTCGATTCGCCGGTGCTGGCGGGCAAGTATTTCAAGCGCTTCCCGCTGACCGACCGGGTCGCCCTGAACGTCGCCGCCGACAAGCCGTCGGAACTCGCCGCCACGCCCGAACAGATCGCGGCGCACACCCGGCTGGTCGAACAGGCGGTGAAGCTGTTCGGCGCGCAGCATTACGACAAGTACGAGTTCCTGCTGTCGATCAGCGACAAGCTGGGCGGGATCGGCCTCGAACATCACCGTTCGTCGGAAAACGGCGTGGAGCCGGGCTATTTCACCGACTGGGCATCGGGTCCGGGCAGCCGCAACCTGCTGCCACACGAATTCACCCATAGCTGGGACGGCAAGTACCGCCGCGGCGCGGACCTGTTCACGCCCGATTTCCGCACCCCCATGCGCAATTCGCTGCTGTGGGTGTATGAGGGGCAGACGCAGTTCTGGGGCTATGTGCTCCAGGCGCGCTCGGGCCTCGTGTCGAAGCAGGATACGCTCGACGCCTATGCCGATATCGCCGCCGCGCTGGACGCGCGCGAGGGGCGGCAGTGGCGCCCGCTGATCGATACCACCAACGATCCGGTCATCACCGCCCGCCGCCCCAAGGGCTGGGTGAGCTGGCAGCGGTCGGAGGACTATTACAACGAAGGCCTGCTGGTGTGGATGGAGGTCGATTCGATCCTGCGCCAGCAGTCGGGCGGCACGAAGTCGATGGACGATTTCGCCCGCGCCTTCTTCGGGATGCGCGACGGCGACTGGGGCGTGCTGCCCTATACGCTGGCCGATGTGGTGAAGACGCTGAACACCATCCAGCCCTATGACTGGGCGGGGTTCCTCGACAAGCGGCTGAACGCGCGCACCGATCGCGCGCCGATCGCGGGCTTTGCCGCCAACGGCTACAAGCTGGTCTATACCGACACGCCGACCCCGTATCTGAAAGGGCGCGAGAAGAGCGGCGGCGGCGCCAACCTCAGCTATTCGCTGGGCATGACCGTATCCAAGGACGGCAAGGTCGGCGGCGTGCTGTGGGGCAGCCCGGCGTTCAAGGCCGGGTTCGAGACGGGCACGACGATCATCGCTGTCGCAGGCCAGGCCTATACCCCCGACAATCTGCGCGAGGCGGTGAAGGCCGCGAAGGGGTCGAAAGACCCGATCCGGCTGACCGTGCGCATGGACGACCAGATCCGCGAGATCGCCGTGCCGTATAACGAGGGCCTGCGCTATCCCCGCCTCGAAAAGGTCGGCGACGGCGAAAACGGGCTGGACCGGCTGCTGACCGCGAAGTGATCCGCGGCGATACCGCCCGTCCGCGTGCCGGGCGGGCGGTATCGCCATACCGGAAACTTGCAAACAAAAGCCCCTTCATCGGTCACGAATTCGCGCTAAAGGGCAGGTCTGACGGCATGGGAAACCCCATGCGCCAAGAGGGAGAAGCAGCATGCGGATCGACATGATCCCGGTGGGCGAGGACGCCCCCAACAGCCTGAACGTCATCATCGAGGTGCCGACCGGCGGCGAACCGGTGAAGTATGAGTTCGACAAGGCTTCGGGCGCGCTGTTCGTCGACCGCATCCTGCACACGCCGATGCGCTATCCGGCGAACTACGGCTTCGTGCCGCACACGCTGTCGCCCGATGGCGATCCGCTCGACGCGCTGGTCGTGTCGCGCTCGCCCTTCATCCCCGGCTGCGTCGTGCGCGCGCGTCCGATCGCGGTGCTGAACCTCGAGGACGAGGCGGGCGGCGACGAAAAGCTCGTCTGCGTGCCGGTCGACTCGACCTTCCCCTATTACAGCAACGTCGGCGAGAAGACCGACCTGCCCGAGATCGTGTTCGAGCAGATCGAGCATTTCTTCACCCACTACAAGGATCTCGAAAAGAAGAAGTGGGTCCGCATCGGCACCTGGGGCGGTGCCGAGGAAGCCAAGCGCATCACGATGGAAGCGATCGAACGCTACAAGGAGGCGAAGGCGCAGGGCGAGGAACCGCACGAATACGACGTGCCGGGCCGCTGATCCTGAAACGGGGGCACCATCCGGTGCCCCCGATCAACCGGACGCAGGCCTGCGCTTCGCCTTGCGCTGCCTGACCGGCGCACGCCTTCCCGCTGCGACCGCCAGCGCGGCCCATTCGAGCAGCGCATCGCCGTCGTCGAGCACCGCGTCGGGCGCACGGCGGTAGTGCATGGTGGCGACCGTTCCGTCCTTGCGGGCGTAGGAAAAGCGTTCGCACCCCGCCGCGTCCCACGCGGGATCGGCGACCGCATCCGATTTGAACCACAAGCTGTCGTCCAGCACGATCGCGAACACCGTGCCGTCGAGGTACAATGTCGCGCCGCCCATCATCCGCCGGAACGTGACCGTCCCCATCGGCGCGAGGCCGTCCGCGACCCATTCGATCAGCCCGTCGTCCGCGCTCATGCCCCCGCCTCGCTCTGTACCACCGGTGCGCGGCTGCGCACCGCGACCACGCATCCCGCGACGATCAGCGCCGCGCCGGTCAGGGTATAGGGCGACACCGTCTCGCCGAACGCCACCCACCCGGCCAGCGCCGCCCAGACGAAGGCGGTATATTCGACCGGGGCCAGCAGCTGCGCCTCCGCCCGCGCATAGGCCCAGGCGAGCGCCATCATCGACAGCGTGCCGAGGATCGCCGCCCCCGTCACCGGCCACCATTGGTTCGCGGCGGGCACCGCCCCCAGCCATGGCGCGGCGGGCAGCAGGAGGATCGCGAGCACGAGGCTGGCGAAGCAGGCGACCTCGACCGGATCGGCGGCCTGCGCCTGTCGCCGCAGCAGGATCAGATTGCCCGCGTAGAGTACCGACGCGGCGACGCAGGCGAGGCTGCCGAGCACCGCCTGCGTCGAGGCATCGGCCCGCACCTCGCCCGCTGCGATCACCAGCACGCCCGCGGATGCGATCAGCGATCCCCATATGGCGCTGCGCCGCACCCGCTCGCCCAGCGTCAGCGCCGCGAGGAACAGCGCCATCAGCGGGGCGAGGAAGGTCAGCGCCACCCCCTGCGCCATCGGCACCCGCGCAAGGCCCCAGAAGAACAGCACCACCGACGATCCCGCCGCCAGCCCGCGCGCGACGTGCAGCACCAGCCGGTCGCGCGGCGGCCAGCGCCGCCCGCTGGCGACGAAGATCGCTCCGCACAGCACGCTGCCCGCGACCGCGCGCCACAGCACCGCGTTATACGCCCCGCTCTCGATCGTCAGCTGCTTCATCAGCGCGTCCATCACCGTATAGACGGCGATGCCGGCGGCGGCGACCGCGAAGGCGGTGAGCGGAGAGGCCGGTTTCGACATGCCCTGCCCTTCGCCGCCCCGCCGCAGCATTGCAACCCCGCGCCCCCTATCGGCGGGGCGGCGTGCGGGATAGGACCGGCGGCATGTCGCTCAACCTCGGCCGGCGGATCGCCCCGCCGCGCTTCGTCGCCTTCGTCCTCGTCGCGCTCGCCGCCGCGGCGTGGAGCGTGCCCGCGCTCGGCTGGCGGCTCGGCGTGCCGCTGGCGTTCGATGCCGGGGCGGCGGTGTTCCTGCTGTCGTGCCTCCCGCTGCTCGGCGCGTCGGCGGCGAAGATGCGCGCGGCGGCGATCCGCAACGACGCCAACCGGCCCGCGCTGCTGCTGCTGTCCGCTGCGCTGGCGATCGTGGTGCTCGCTGCGATCGCCGCCGAACTGGGGCAGCGCGGCAGCCCGAAGCCCGGCGTCATCGCGTTGGTGATCGCGACGCTGCTGCTCAGCTGGGGCTTCGCCAACAGCGTCTATACGCTGCACTATGCGCATATGTTCTACACGCGCGGCGAAGACGGCAAGGATGTGGGCGGCCTGTCGGTTCCCGGCACCGACGAGCCGGATTACCGGGACTTCTGTTACTTCGCCTTCACGCTCGGCATGACGTTCCAGACCTCCGACGTGACGCTGACCAGCCGGGCGATGCGCCGCGTGGCGACCGGCCACTGCCTGATCGCGTTCCTGTTCAACCTGGGCGTCGTGGCGTTCAGCGTGAACGTGCTGGGCGGGGGGTGAGCGCGCCGCCCCGTCTGGTTCGAGCCTGTCGAGAACCGCCCGCCCGGGCGACGCCTTCTCGACAAGCTCGAAGCAAACGGATGCGTTTTACTCCGCCGCCTGCGGCACGCCCGCGCTCGCCGCCTCGATCTCCGCCGCCTTGGCCTCGACCAGCTTGACGATATGCTCGATCATGTCGGCGTCCTGCACATGATGGTCGGTCACGCCCGACAGATACACCATATGCCGCCCGTTGCCGCCGCCGGTGATGCCGATGTCGGTCTCGCGCGCCTCGCCGGGGCCGTTGACGACGCAGCCGAGCACTGAAAGCGACATCGGCGTGCGGATGTGCTGCAACCGTTCCTCCAGTGCCTGCACGGTGCGGATCACGTCGAACCCCTGCCGTGCGCACGACGGGCAGGACACGACGCGCACGCCGCGGTTGCGGATGCCCAGCGCCTTCAGGATCTCGAAGCCGACGCGCACTTCCTCCTCCGGCTCGGCGGAGAGCGACACGCGGATCGTGTCGCCGATCCCGAACCACAGCAGCGACCCGATGCCGATCGAGGACTTGACCGTGCCGCCGACGAAGCCGCCCGCCTCGGTGATGCCCAGATGCAGCGGGCAGTCGACCATCTCGGCCAGCTGCTGGTACGCCGCGACCGCGAGGAACAGGTCGGACGCCTTAACCGCGACCTTGAACTCGTGGAAGTCGTGGTCCTGCAACAGCTTGATATGGTCCATCGCCGATTCGACCAGCGCGTCGGGGCACGGCTCGCCATATTTCTCGAGCAGATGCTTTTCGAGGCTGCCGCCGTTCACGCCGATGCGGATCGCGCAGCCGTTGGCCTTGGCGGCGCGCACCACCTCCGCCACGCGCTCGTTCGATCCGATGTTGCCGGGGTTGATGCGCAGGCACGCCGCCCCCGCATCCGCCGCCTCCAGCGCGCGCTTGTAGTGGAAATGGATGTCGGCGACGATCGGCACGCGCGCGGCGCGGGTGATCTGGCGCAGCGCCTGCGTGCTCGCCACATCGGGGCAGGACACGCGGATGATGTCGGCCCCCGCCTCCTCGCACCGGCGGATCTGGTCGATCGTCGCCACCGCGTCGGACGTTTCGGTGTTGGTCATGGTCTGCACCGTGACCGGCGCGTCGCCGCCGACGGGCACGTTGCCGACCATGATCTGGCGGCTCTGGCGGCGGTGAATGTCCCGCCACGGACGGATCGACATGAAAAATCTCGCTAAGGCTTGCGTAAACTGCCCGAGCCTATAGCGCGGCGCACCACCATGCGAAAGGCGCGGACGGCGGGGGAAGGATGGCATCGGGCGCGATGGACGAGCGCAAGCGGCATTACGGGCTCGACTGGCTGCGCATCGCCGCCTTCGCGCTGCTCGTGCCCTATCACATCGCGCTGACGTTCAGCATCTTTCCCTGGGTGATCAACACGCCCTATGCCTTTCCGTGGCTGACGGTGCCGATGATGGCGGTGACGCCGTGGCGGCTGGGGTTGCTGTTCGCGGTGTCGGGCTATGCCTCGGCCAAGCTGTCGCTGCGCGCGTCGGGACGCACCGCCTTTGCGATCGACCGGTCGAAGCGGCTGCTGGTCCCCCTCGCCTTCGGCATGGTCGCGCTGGTCCCGTCGGAGATGTGGGTGCGGGTGCGCGAGCATGGCTATCCCCGGCCGCTCGGCTGGTTCTGGCTGCACGACGCATGGCACGAGGGTCGCTTCTGGGGCGTGACCTTCCCCAGTTGGGAGCATCTGTGGTTCCTCGTCTATCTCTGGGCCTATACCATGGTGCTCGTCGCGCTGCTGGCCGGGGCATCGGGGCGGGCCGACCGGCTGCTCGATCGCTGGGCGGCGTGGCTGGTGCAAGGGTCGCGGCTGCTGTGGGCGCCGCTGGCGGTGCTGATGCTGCTGCGCGTGTCGGTGCTGTTCACGATTCCGGAGAAGATGGGGCTGGCGACCGACTGGGCGGGGCATCTGCATTACGGGCCGATCTTCGCGCTGGGATTCCTGATCGGGCGACGTTCGATCCTGTGGCCCGCGGTGCACCGGCTGTGGAAGCCCGCGCTGGCGATCGCCATCGTGGGCGCGGCGGCGGCGGCGATCATCGAACTGCGCTATCCCGGCAATGCGGTGCCGCCGCATCTGGAGATGGCGATCAACCGTACCTCGCGCTCCGCCGTCGCCTGGGCGATGGTGCTGGTGCTGTTCCATCTCGCCGACGCCTATGCCGATCGCGACCATCGCTGGCGGGTGCCGCTGTCGCGGGCGGTGTTTCCGGCGTACATGATCCACCATCCGGTCATTATCGCGACGACATGGTTCCTGCTGCCCACCCGCCTCGGCCCCGGCGCGATGGCGGCGATCCTGTTCGCGGTGACGATCGGTGCGTGTTTCGCGGGCTGGCTGCTCGCGCGCAGCGTGCCCCTGCTCGGCATCCTGCTGGGCATGCCGCCGCGCGACGGTGCGGCGCGGGGTAGCGTGGGCCGCGCGATCTGCTAACCACGCGGACCGTTCCGTCCGTCGATCAGGAGTAGCCCCGTGTCCACCGCCCCTCCCCCCCGCTGGACGCTGCTGGTGCATGGCGGCGCGGGCGTGCTGACCCGCGATACGGTGTCGGCGCAGACCGACGCCGCCGCGCGCGCCGGGCTAGATGCCGCGCTGGCGGCGGGCGAGGCGGTGCTGGCATCGGGCGGCGCGGCGATCGATGCGGTGCAGGCGGCGGTGCGGGTGCTGGAGGACGATCCGACCTTCAATGCCGGGCGCGGCGCGGTGTTCACCTTTGACGGCGGGATCGAACTCGACGCGGCGATCATGGACGGCGCGACCCGTGCGGCGGGCGCGGTGGCGGGCGTCACGGCGGTGCGCAGCCCGGTCACGCTCGCCCGCGCGGTGATGGAACACAGCCCGCACGTCCTGCTGGCAGGCAAGGGCGCCGACACCTTCGCCGCCGAACAGGGCGTCGAGCCCGCCGCCCCCGGCTGGTTCGCGACGCCCGAGCGCCGCGCGCAGCTCGACGCGATGAAGGCCGACCCCGACAACTGGTTCGACGTCGACATGAAATACGGCACGGTCGGCGCGGTCGCGGTGGACGCGGACGGCCATGTCGCCGCCGCCACCTCGACCGGGGGCGTCACTGCCAAGCGCTGGGGCCGGATCGGCGATTCGCCGCTGATCGGCGCGGGCACGCTGGCCGACGACCGCGCCTGCGCCGTGTCGGCCACCGGTGCGGGCGAATATTTCATCCGCGTGGGCGTGGCGCACGAGATCGCCGCGCGCATCCGCTTCACCGGCGAACCGCTGCAGGCCGCCGCCGACGCGGTACTGGCCGAGACGAAGGCCTTGGGCGGCACCGGCGGGGTGATCGTCACCGGCCCCGCGGGCGATGCCGCGTGGAGCTTCACCACGCCCGGCATGTACCGCGCCCGAGCGACTTCGGACGGCGAGCGCCGCGTCGCCATCTATGGCGACGAGCGATGAGCGGCCTCACCGCCATCCACCATGTCGCGATCATCGCGTCGGACTATGACCGCTCGAAGCGCTTCTATGTCGAGGCGCTCGGCTTCACGATCCTGCGCGAGGTGTGGCGCGCCGAGCGCCGGTCGTGGAAATGCGACCTGACGCTGGGCGGCATGCAGATCGAGCTGTTCACCTTTCCGCAGGCCCCGCCCCGCCCGTCGCGGCCCGAGGCGCTGGGCCTGCGCCACCTCGCCTTCGCGGTCGGCGATGTCGAGGCCGAGGTCGCGCGGCTGGCGGCGCACGGCGTCGCGTGCGAGCCGGTGCGGGTGGACGAACATACCGGGCAGCGCTTCACCTTCTTCACCGATCCCGACGGGCTGCCGCTGGAACTGTACGAAACAGGCTGAGGGGCGCTATGGCCAAGCTCATGATTCGCCGCATGATCCTCGCGCTCGCCGCGCTGCTCGCCGCCTCGCCCGCCCATGCCTATTGGGAGTTCGGCCACGAAAGCGTCGCGACCATCGCCCGGCTGAACGTCCGCCCCGAAACCCGCGCCGCGATCGAGCGCATCCTGCGGCACCAGGCGCTGCTGGAGACGCCGAGCTGCCCGGCGCGCACCATCGAACAGGCCAGCGTATGGGCCGATTGCGTGAAGCCGCTGGGCGAGCGGTTCAGCTATGCCTATGCGTGGCACTATCAGAATGTCGACGTGTGCAAGCCGTTCGACCTGAAATCGGCCTGCCGCGACGGCAATTGCGTGTCGGCGCAGATCGAGCGCGACGTGAAGCTGCTGAAGGACCCCAAGGTCCCGATGCGCGAGAAGGTGATGGCGCTCGCCTTCCTCGTCCATTTCGTCGGCGACCTGCACATGCCGCTGCACGCCGGGGATCGCGGCGATCTGGGCGGCAACCGGGTGAAGGCGGACTATGGCGCCTATGGCCCCGAACGCTTCAACCTCCATTCGATCTGGGACGGGCCGCTGACCGAACGGGCGATCTCGACGCCGCCGTCGATCCTGCGCGTCTATACCGCCGCCGAGCGCGCGCCCGTACAGGCGGGCAGCGTCGAGGACTGGAGCCGCGACAGCTGGACCGTCAGCCGCGACCATGCCTATGCCCCGGCACTCGGCGGCGATGCCTGCGGCCCGAAGCCCGATGGCCGGGTGAAGCTGGACGATGCGACCATCGCCCGGCTGGTGCCGATCGCGCAGGATCAGGTGAAGAAGGGCGGCCTGCGCCTCGCCCGGCTGCTCGACGAGGCGCTCGGTTAAAGAAACATTGCCACCGCCGGTGGCCCGTGCAACCTTGGCGCATGGATCGACCGCACATCATGCGGCGAGTGACAGGGGATGAGGATGCGGGGGATCGCGACGATCGCGGCGGCGATGCTGCTGGCCATGGGCCTTGGCGGCTGTGGCCTGACACCGGGCGACGGCGGGCCGCAACTGACGGTCGCGGGCCCTAGCGCGGCAGTGGAGGCGTTCGTCCGCGCGCAGGGCGCGCATCGCCCGACCCGCGCCACCACCTTTCCGCAGGCGCTGGGCAACGGACAGGCGAGCGCACGGGTGCTGATGCCTGCGGGCACGCCGGTGGCCACGATGCAGCGCCTCGCCGACGAGGCGATCGCGGCAGGGCTGACGTCGGGGATCGTCGCGGGACGCTGAGCCCCGCCGCACCCGTCTTTACCGTTTCTTGTCCGCTGCCGTGCTTGGATGCGGCGATGGAGTCGGGTTGGCGACATGTCTGTCTTTGGCTGGCGCTGATGCTCTCGGCGTTCGCCGCCGTGCCTGCCGCCGCGCAGGCAGGGATCGTCGGCGATGCGCTGCGCCTGTGCGTCCGCCCGGTAGCGACCGGCGATACGGTGCGCGGCGTGCTGGCGGATGCGCGCCGGTTCGATTGCACCACGCCGCAGCAACGCTTCGGTCCCGGCAGCTTCTGGGTGCTGTCCGGCGCGCTGCCGCGTCATGCGGGGGCGGCGCTGCGCATCCGCCAGACCAGCGTGGTGCAGGACGCGCTGACCATCTACGCGATCCGCACCGACGGGCGGATCAGCGGCGTCGCCAGCAGCCCGTCGGGGGTCGCCAACCATCTCCGTCTCGGCGCGGTGATCGAACACCGGTTCGAGCCGTCCCCCGCCCCGGTCGCCCGAATCCTGTGGCGCATCGACGGCGCGGCCAACATGCGCGGCATCGTGGTCGGCGCGCGCGTCACCGACGATGCCGACAGCATCCGCTCCGACCTGCTGCTCGCGGCGCTCTATGCGGGCTTCATCGGGCTGTGCTCCGCGCTGCTGATCTACAATCTCGCGCTGTGGACCGCGCTGCGGCACCATTTCCAGATCGCCTATTGCGCGATGCTGCTGTGCCTGAACCTCTATGCGCTGTCGTCGTCGGGGGCGCTGGCGTGGCTGATCCCCGATCTGCCCAACAACAACCGCATCGCCTTCAACCATGTCGTGCTGTCATGGGCGACGGCCGCCGCGCTGGCCTTTTGCCGCCGGTTCTTCGAGCGGCCGATCTTCGGACGGGTGCTCGGCCCGGCGATCGACGGGGCGGCGGCGGCCTTCTTCGTGCTCGGCCTGTCCTTCACCGTGTTCGCGCCGGTCGCGATGCGCCTGCTCGACCAGATCTATTCGGTCATGTTCATGCTCGTGCCGCTGGTGGTGCTGCCGGTGCTGGTCAGCGCATGGCGGCGGCGCAGCAACTATCTGTGGCTGTTCTCGCTCACCTGGGCGTCGCCGATCGGCATGATCGTGACCCGCGGGCTGTACAATCTGAACTTCATCGCGTGGAATTTCTGGATCGACAATTCCACCCTGCTGGCGATGAGCGCGGAGGCGCTGCTCACCAGCCTCGCCATCGCCTATCGCATCCGCCTGCTCAGCATCGAGCGCGATCAGGCGGTGCGGCAGGAGGCGATCACCCGCGAGCTGGCGGAGACCGATCCGCTGACCGGGCTGCTCAACCGCCGCGCGTTCATGGAACGGGCGATCGCGGTGGAGGGCACGCGCACGCTGATGCTGTTCGACATCGATCATTTCAAGCAGGTCAACGACACCATCGGCCATGACGGCGGCGACGAGGTACTGCGCCTGTTCGCCCGTACCCTCAGCGAGCATCGCCGCGGCGACGTGCTGCTGGCGCGCATGGGCGGCGAGGAGTTCGCGATGCTGGGGCCGGTCGGCGCGATGCCCGATCCCGACTCGATCCTCGCGGTGGTCCGCGCCCAGTTGATGCCGTTCGACCTGCGCGTGACCACCAGCATCGGCATCTGCCACGGGCCGCTGTCGGGCGAGAACGACTGGAAGCGGCTGTACCGCCTCGCCGATCAGGCACTGTTCCAGGCGAAGGCGGCAGGGCGCGATCGGTCGGTACGCGCCCGCCCGCTGGCGGCGGCGGCCTGAGCAGGCCTTCGCCGCACCGCCGCATCGCAGTTGCACAAAAGACAACGTGGGTTGCACCCGGTGCAACTCCTGCTTACACTCCTGTCAATGAGCAGCGTCGCCCCCTCGTCCGCCCGCTATGCCCATCCCGTGCCGTGGGAGACGCCGATCCCGCCCATGTCGATGGTGACATTGTTCGAGGAATCGGCGGCAAGGGCCGGACATGCCCCGCTGATCGACTTCCTCGGGCGGCACTACAGCTATGCCGAGACGAAGAACGGCGCGGACCGGGTGGCGTGCGGGCTGGCGGCAATGGGCTATGGTCCGGGCGACCGCATCGGGCTGTTCCTGCCCAACGTCCCGCATTATGTCGCGGCCTATTACGGCATCCTGAAACTGGGTGCGACGGTGGTCAACTTCTCCCCGCTCTATACCGCGCAGGAACTGGCGGCGCAGGTCGAGGATTCGGGCACGAAGCTGCTGTTCACCCTCTCCGCCTCCGCATTGCTGCCGACCGCGCTGCAGGTGCTCGAATCGAGCTCGCTCGAACGGCTGGTCGTCGGATCGGTCGCGGGTGCGCTGCCCGCCGCCAAGTCGCTGTTCTACCGCTGGTTCCGATCGAGCGAGGTGACGCCCCGCCCGCACGACCCGCGCATCACCGCCTTTTCCGCGCTGATCGCCAACGACGGCGGCTGCGCGACCCCGACGATCGACCCGGAACGCGACCTCGCGCTGATCCAGTACACCGGCGGCACCACCGGCAGCCCGAAGGGCGCGATGCTCAGCCACGCCAATCTCTCCGCCAATGCGCGGCAGGTCGCGTGGCTCGATCCCGATCACGGCCGGATCGTCGACCGCATCCTCGGCGTGCTGCCGTTCTTCCACGTCTTCGCCAATACCTGCGTACTCAACCGCACCGTGGTGTCGGGCGGGGAGATCGTGATGCTGCCGCGCTTCGATGCGGGACAGGTGCTGGCGGCGATCGACCGGACGAAGGCGACCGCGCTGCCGGGCGTTCCGACGATGTACCGCGCGCTGCTCGACCATCCGCGCCTTGCGCAGACCGACTTTTCCTCGCTGGCCCATTGCATCTCGGGCGGGGCACCGCTGCCGCCCGAACTGAAGCAACGGTTCGAGGCGGCGACCGGCGCGACGCTGATCGAGGGATACGGCCTGTCGGAAAGCTCGGGCGTGGTGTCGTGCAACCCCTATTCCGGTGTGCAGAAGTCGGGCAGCATCGGCCAGCCGATCGCAGGCACCCGCGTACGGCTGGTCGACAAGGAAGACGCGACCCGCCCCGCGCCCGACGGCGAACCGGGCGAGATCGTGGTGACGGGACCGCAGATCATGGGCGGCTACTGGAACCGGCCGGATGCCGACGACACGACCTTCTGCACCGACGCCGAAGGAGTCCGCTGGCTGCGCACCGGCGATGTCGGCACCATCGACGACGACGGCTTCATCCACATCGTCGACCGGCTGAAGGACATGATCGCGGTCGGCGGGTTCAAGGTGTTCCCGAGCGAGATCGAGCGTGTGCTCTACCACCATCCGGCGGTGCGCGAGGCGCTCGTGATCGGCCTGCCCAGCGACTATCGCGGCGAAAGCCCGCACGCCTATGTCACCCTGACCGAGGATGCGGCGGTGGACGGCGAAGGGCTGAAGGCGTGGCTCAACCCGCAACTCGGCAAGCACGAACGGGTCGACGAGGTGGTCGTCCGCCTGGCGCTGCCCAAGACGATGATCGGCAAGCTCAGCCGCAAGGACCTGATCGCCGAGGTGATGGCGGAGCGGGGCGCGTAGGATTTTTGGTTCACGCGAAGGCGCGAAGACGCGAAGGGAAGGGAATTTAGATTTCGCGCGGAGGCGCGGAGGCGCAGAGAGGTTGCGCCTGCCGCGCCAGCGGCTCTCCAAATCCGGCGCAACGAATGAAAGGCTCCGCCGGACAGGGTGACACGGCAGCGCACACAACCTCTCTGCGCCTCCGCGCCTCCGCGCGAACCATCACTCTTCTTCTCTTCGCGTCTCCGCGCCTTCGCGTGAAACCGAATCTCCCCCACCCTTCCGACCACGACGCAAATCCGGTACAGGCCACCCGATGACCACCACCCCGAAAACCTTCCACGTCAAGTCGTTCGGCTGCCAGATGAACGTCTATGACGGCGAGCGCATGGCCGAGTTGATGACCGCGCAGGGCATGACCGCGACCGACGACGCCAATGCCGCCGACCTCGTCGTGCTCAACACCTGCCACATCCGCGAGAAGGCGACCGAGAAGGTCTATTCGGACATCGGCCGCCTGCGCAAGCACGGCGCCGACCCGATGATCGCGATCGCGGGCTGCGTCGCGCAGGCCGAGGGCGAGGAGATCGTCCGCCGCGCGAAGGTGGACGTGGTGGTCGGCCCGCAGGCGTATCACAACCTGCCGAAGCTGGTCGCCGATGCGGCGGCGGGCAAGCCCCAGCTCGACACCGACATGCCGGTGGAATCCAAGTTCGCCCACCTCCCCGCCCGCCGCCGGGTGGGGCCGAGCGCGTTCCTGACGGTGCAGGAGGGCTGCGACAAATTCTGCACCTATTGCGTCGTGCCCTATACCCGCGGCGCGGAGATCAGCCGCCCCTTCGCGCGCATCGTCGACGAGGCGAAGGCGCTGGTCGACGCGGGCGCGCGCGAGATCACGCTGCTGGGGCAGAACGTCAATGCGTGGACCGACGAGGACGGGCGCGGGCTCGACGCGCTGATCCGCACCCTCGACCGCATCCCCGCGCTCGAGCGCATCCGCTATACCACCAGCCACCCCAACGACATGACGCAGGGGCTGATCGACGCGCACCGCGACGTCGAAAAGCTGATGCCGTTCCTCCACCTGCCGGTGCAGGCGGGCAGCGACCGCATCCTGAAGGCGATGAACCGCAGCCACACCCGCGACAGCTATCTGCGCATCCTCGACCGCGTCCGCGCCGCCCGACCCGACATCGCGCTGTCGGGCGACTTCATCGTCGGCTTCCCCGGCGAGAGCGATGCCGAGTTCGCGGAGACGCTCGCCCTCGTCGATGCGGTCGGCTATGCGCAGGCGTTCAGCTTCAAATACTCGCCCCGCCCCGGCACCCCCGCCGCCGACATGGGCGGCGACGTGCCCATGGAGGTGATGGATGAGCGGCTCCAGCGGTTGCAGGCGGCGCTGCTGCGCGACCAGAAGGCGTTCAACGATGCCGCCGTGGGCCGCACCTGCCGCGTGCTGGTGGAGCGCGCCGGGCGCCATCCGGGCCAGATGCTCGGCAAGTCGCCGTGGCTGCAATCGGTCCATTTCACGACCGACGCCCGCATCGGCGACATGGTGGCGGTGGAGATCGTCGCCGCCGGTCCCGTCTCGCTCTCGGGCGTCGAGCGGGTGCAACAGGCGGCTTGAGCGACCTTGCGACGCGCGTTGGGATCGGCGACGACATCGCCTATCTCCGCCCCGCCCATCCGCAGCCCGGCTGGCGCGCGCACGCCAATTTCGGGCAGCTCGCCGACTTCTGGCTGCACGTCCATGCCAGCCTGAAGGGCGAGGCGGCGGCGGTCGCCGCCACGCTTGCCGCCCTGCGCGCCGGGCGGCTCGACCCCGCCGGGTTCCAGCGGCGGTTCGTCGGCGAGCTGAACCGCTTCCTCCAGCATCTCGACGCGCATCACCGCATCGAGGATCAGGCCTATTTCCCGAAGTTCCGCGCGCTCGACCCGCGCATGGCGCGCGGGTTCGACCTGCTCGACGCCGATCATCACGCGATCCATGCCGCGCTGGTCGCCAATGCCGATGCCGCGCGGACGCTGCTGGCGGCGCTGCACGGATCGGACGCGGTCGATCGCGCCGCCGACGGCTATGCCGCGCAGTCGGACGCGCTGCTGGCGATGCTGACCCGTCATCTGGCCGACGAGGAGGATCTGGTGATCCCGGCGATGCTGGAACACGGGGAACGGGTGCTCGGATAGCGCGGGGCGAAATGCGATGAAACCGTTCGCGCTGAGTAGGGGCTGAGCTTGTCGAAGCCCAATATCGAAGCACCCCGCCCGGACGGTCCTTCGATACGCCATTTCGACGGGCTCAATGGCTACTCAGGACGAACGGGGCAATTGCCCGCACTGGCATCGCACCCCTGCCGCCCCTACCTCCCGGCAAACGTCAAAGGACCGTCCATGACCCAGCCCGTCGAAGTCGATATCCCGCACAAGCTCGGCCGCGCCGCGGTGCGCGCCCGGATGGATTCCGGCATCGACAAGCTGGCGGGCATGATCCCCGGCGGCACGATGCATGACAAGCGCTGGGACGGCGACACGCTGCACTTCACCGTCACCGGCATGGGCCAGACCGTCGCCGCGCGCTGCGAGGTGCAGGACGCGAACGTCCATGCGGTGCTCGACCTGCCGCCGATGCTGGCGCTGTTCGCCGCCAAGATCCGCGACAAGCTGACCCGCGAAGGCCCGGCGCTGCTCAAGTGAACGGCGTCGCCCCGGCACCGTGATCGCGGCGCCGTCTCTCCCCGTTCGTCCCGAGCGAAGTCGAGGGACGTGCCGCAGGCGCTCGACCAGGCCCGACACGAACGGCCGGAGCGGCATGCCGTCACGGATCGCGCCGTTACCGCCGCCCCGCACTCACCCGCCACACCACATTGCCCACATCGTCGGCGACGAGCATCGCGCCGGTGCGGTCGGCGATCACCCCCACCGGGCGACCATGGACCTGCTTGCCGTCCGCGGTCAGGAACCCGGTCAGCACATCCACGGGCTTTGCGTTGGACGGCGGGAAACCGTTGGGCGCAAACGGCACGAACACGACCTTGTAGCCCGACGGCGGCACCCGGTTCCACGATCCGTGCAGTCCGATCATCGCGCCGTACCCGAACCGGTCGCCCAGCCGCATCGCATCGGTGAAGGCAAGGCCGAGCGGCGCGACATGCGCGCCCAATGCGAAGTCCGGCCGCACGACATATTCACGCAGGTCGGGCCGCTGCGGCTGCACCCGATCGTCGATATAGCCGCCCCAGTAATGCCACGGCCAGCCATAGTTGCCGCCGAACTCCACCTTGGTCAGATAATCGGGCGGCATGTCGGACCCCAGCATGTCGCGTTCGTTGACCACCGCCCACAAGTCCTTCGTGCGCGGCTCGAACGCCATGCCGTTGGCGTTGCGCAGCCCGCTGGCATAGATGCGGTAGGTCTTCGCCACCGGATCGACCTGCCAGATGGCGGCGCGGTTCTTCTCGACGTCGAGGCCGTTCTCGGCGATGTTCGATGCCGATCCGACGCTGACGTACAGCGACTGGCCGTCGGGCGCCGCCACGACGTTGCGCGCCCAGTGGTTGCCGCCGCCCGGCAGCTTGACCACCGTCTCGGGCTGCGCGGTGATGCGGGTCTGGCCGACGCGGAAGGGATAGCGCACCAGCGCATCGGTATTGGCGACATAGAGCCGGTCGCCCAGCACCGCCATGCCGAAGGGCGAGTTGAGTCCGGTCAGCAGCACGCTGCGCGCCTCGGCCACGCCGTCGCCGTCCGCATCGCGCAACAGGGTGATGCGGTTGGCCGAGGCGCCGCCCGCCCCCGCCTTGTCCATGAAGCGGCGCATGAACCAGCCGGTGATCCCGCCGCCGTCGCGCGGCGGGCTGTTGCTCTCGGCGACCAGCACGTCGCCGTTGCCCAGGCGGTACAGCCAGCGCGGATGATCGAGTCCCCTGGCGAACGCCTGCACCTGCAATCCCGGCGCGGCGGTCGGCGTCTGCCCTTCCGCCCAGCCGATCGGCTCGGCGACGCGCACCGTCGGGATGCGCTGCGGCCGTGCCTGCGACAGTTGCGGTACGCGCCCCGTCACCGCCTGCTCGCTGAACGCGGCGCGATCTGGCCGGGTCAGATAGAACACCAGCGCAGCCAGCAGCACGACGGCGAGGATCGACAGGCGGATGACGTGTTTGCGCATGTCCGACGAATAGGGCGCGGCGGCTCCCACGGGAAGGGGGCAAAAATGCCGCCGGTCGCGCCATGCGACCGGCGGCCCGTCAGGGAACGGCGATCATACCGCCGCCACCACGTCCTTCGGCGCCGTGCGATTCCCGCTCCTTCTGCGTCCGGTAATGACGCAAGCCCGTCTGCCAGCAGCGTGAAGAACGGAACAGCGGATAGCTTCGCTGTCTGTGATCGGTTCCGGCGATGGGACTGGCGTACCCGATCCTCCCCGCTCGCGGGGAGAGGGACCATGCGCAGCATGGTGGAGGGGGTTCGCCGCGCACGCTGCCGTTGCGTTTGTGGTGATCCCCCTCCACCATTCGCCTCGCGAACGGTCCCCCTCCCCGTGCCGGGGAGGACTTATTCCGCTTCGGTCGCGACCGGCGGATGCAGCCGCAGCCGCAGCACCCGCCGCGTATCCGCCGCGACGATCTCGATCTTCCAGCCCGAGGGGTGGTCGAGGCAGGTCCCTTCCTTCGGCACCTCTCCGGCGAGCACGAAGGCGAGGCCGCCCAGCGTCTCGACATCCTCCTCGACCTCGCCCAGCCGCGGGTCGATCAGCTCGGCGGCGTCCTCCAGCTCGGCACGGGCATCGGCCTCCCACGCACCGCCGTCCAGCGGCACGAACAGGTCGGTCGGCGCCTCGTCATGCTCGTCCTCGATCGCGCCGACGATCTCCTCGACCAGATCCTCGATCGTGATGAGCCCGTCGGTCCCCGAATATTCGTCGAGCACGATCGCCAGGTGGGTGCGGCTCGCCTGCATCTGCGCCAGCAGGTCGAGCGTCCCCATCGACTGGGGCACGTACAGCGGCTGGCGCAGCAGGCTGATCGCAGTCGGCGGCGGTTCCTCGCCCTTGGCCAGGATCGCGAACACGTCCTTCACATGGACCATGCCGACGATGGTATCCAGCTTCTCGCGATACACCGGCAAGCGGCTGTGCCCG
The DNA here is from genome assembly GCF_040049155.1 of Sphingomonas silueang. Classification (NCBI taxonomy): domain Bacteria; kingdom Pseudomonadati; phylum Pseudomonadota; class Alphaproteobacteria; order Sphingomonadales; family Sphingomonadaceae; genus Sphingomonas; species Sphingomonas silueang. The sequence continues at coordinate 18,359 of NZ_JBDZDK010000009.1, read as the reverse complement.
GCCTCGGCGAACAGCTTCACCACCTCGGCAAAGGGGGTATTCTCCTCCAGCGCGACGATGTCGGCGCGCGGCACGCCCATGTCGCCCGCATCGCGCTCGCCGAAGTGCAGGATGTTGCGCAGCATCTTGCGCTCGATCGGCGACAGGTCACCCTTGACCGGCGCATCATGCTCCTCCTCGTGCGCGGCGATCACCTCCTCGATCCGCTCGCGCAGCGTCTCGCTCGATTCGCCTCCGAAGATCAGCGAGCGCAGGCCGCGCCATATGCCCCCTTCCGAGTTGCTACTGTCCCCGGGCGTGGTGCTGGTCGAAGCGTCGGCCATGATGGTCGTGTCAGTCCTCTGTGACGGGATAGGGATCGTGCAGGCCGAGTTCGGCGAGCGTCGAACGCTCGATCGCCTCCATGGCTTCCGCCTCGGCATCATTTTGATGGTCATGCCCTAGCAAATGCAGGCAGCCATGGACAATCAGGTGCGTGGCATGATCGGCAACGCTGATCCCGCGCTCCGTCGCTTCCGCCGCGCACACGCCATGCGCCAGCACGATGTCGCCCAGCAGCACCTCGCCGTCGTCGCTGTTCTGGGTGACGGTGTTCAGCAGATCGGGCTGGATCATCGGAAAGGACAGCACGTTGGTCGGCTTGTCCTTCTGACGATACTGCCGGTTGAGCGTCCGCACCTCGTCGTCGTCGGTCAGCCGCACCGCGATCTCGATGATCGCCGGATCGCTCAGCCACCCGCCCTGCGGCGTGCGCCCGATCGCGGCGGTCGCGGCACGGGTCGCCAGCGCCTCCCAGTCGGTGGTTTCGGGCCAGTCGGCCTCCGCCTGTACGGCGATCTCGATCATGCGATGTCGGTCCTTGCGAAATCGTCGCCCTTGTAGAGCAGGCGGGCGTCGTTGGTACGGGCACAGGCATAGGCGAAGCAATCGCCCATGTTGAGCGAGGCTTCGTGGCGCCCCTTGCCGTAGCGGTGATAGGCATCGAGCGCGATGCGCCGTTCGTCCTCGCCGATCGGTACGAGACGGAACGGGCGCGCGGTCGCAAAGGCCTCTACCTCGCGCCATGCGCGTTCAAGGCCGTATCCGGGTGCCTTGCGCAGCGACACGATCGCTTCCCAACACACCATCGGCGACCACAGCGGGTCGGCATCTTCCGCGATCGCGTCGATGAACCCGTCATGCCCCGGTTCCTGCGCGATCACCGCGATCAGCGCGGACGCATCGACGAACAGCGTCATCCGTCGCCCCACATCTCGTCGAAATCGGCCTTGCTCATCAGCGGCCCCATCGGTTCGGGCAACGGGTTGCTGGCACGATAGTCGCGGATCCAGTCGCGCCAGTTTCCGCGCCGGGCCTTTCCATCCAACTCGTCCTCGACCCGGCGCACGGCATCGCGCACGACCTGCGTCTTGCTGGTGCCCAGCCGCCTGGCGACGCGGGCCACCGCCGCGGCGGTTTCGGGGTCCTTGATGTACAGCGAGGCCATGTGCCGCTCCGGATAGTATATCCCGCAAGCTAATACGGGATATACCGGGGTTCAAGCATCCTGCCCCTCATAGGCCTCGACGATGCGGCCGACGATCGGGTGGCGCACCACGTCGCCCGCGCCGAATCGGGCAAAGGCCAGCCCCTCGATCCCCTCCAGCCGCCGGGTGGCGTCGGCGAGGCCCGATGCCTGCACCCCGCCGGGCAGGTCGGTCTGGTTCGGATCGCCGCACACCACCATCCGGCTGTTCTGGCCGAAGCGGGTGAGGAACATCTTCATCTGCGCGGGCGTGGTGTTCTGCGCCTCGTCGAGGATGACGAAGGCGTCGGCCAGCGTGCGTCCGCGCATGAACGCGATCGGCGCGATCTCGATCTCGCCCGACAGGATGCGGCGCTCGACCTGCTCGGCGGGCAGGCAGTCGTTCAGCGCGTCGTACAGCGGGCGCAGATAGGGATCGACCTTCTCCTTCATGTCGCCGGGCAGGAAGCCGAGCTTCTCGCCCGCCTCGACCGCCGGACGCGACAGGATCAGGCGCTGCACGCTGCCGGTGATGAGCTGCGCCACCGCCTGCGCGACCGCGATATAGGTCTTGCCGGTGCCCGCGGGCCCGAGCGCGAAGATGATGTCGTTGTCGAGCAGCTGGCGCATGTACGCCGCCTGCGCGACGGTGCGCGGCACGATCGTCTTCTTGCGCGTGCGGATCATGATCGACGGCGCGCCCTGCCCGCTCTCGGCGCGGAAGATGCCGTCGAGCGCAGGCTGCGCCGACATGGCGATCACCGCGTCGATCAGCCCCGGATCGACCGTCTCGCCGCGCAGGATGCGGCGGTGCAGTTCGTTCAGTACCTCGCGCGCATGCGCCACCGCCTCGGCCGATCCCTCGATCCCCACCCGGTCGCCGCGCGCGGTGATATACACGCCCAGCCGCTCCTCCAGCGCCAGCAGATTGGCGTCGAACTCGCCGAACAGGCGGGGGAGAAGCTGCGGCTTGTCGAAACTCACCTCGGCGCGGGCGCGCTGCCCGGCTTGGGCAGGAACGGGCTTGCGGCTCATGCGATCCTTTCGGCTGGGGGCTGACGGCGCGCGGGTCCGGTTCGGGGGAGGAATCGGACGGGATGGCGCGACTGCATCATCGGCAAGACTGGCAGATGGGGGCGCTGTGGGAAAGCGAATAGTGGTTCACGCGAAGGCGCGAAGGCGCGGGGAAGAAAGAAGGAAGAGTGTTCGCGCAGAGGCGCGGAGGCGCAGAGAGGTTGCGCCCGCCGCGCCGGCGGCTCTCCATCGCAATGGCAGCAAGCGAAAGGCTTCGCCGGACAGGCCGCCATCGCCACACGCTCAACCACTCCGCGCCTCCGCGCCTCCGCGCGAACCTCATTTTCTTCGTCGCGTCCTCGCGCCTTCGCGTGGATCAACCCTGCTTCAACGTCGCCATGTCGATCACGAACCGGTACTTGACGTCGCTCTTCTGCATCCGGTCATAGCCCGTCTCGATCTCGTCCATCGCGATCGTCTCGATATCGGCGGTCAGCCCGTGGTTGTAGCAGAAGTCGAGCATCTCCTGTGTCTCGGCGATCCCGCCGATCAGCGATCCCGCCAGCGACCGCCGTCCGAAGACGAGGTTCCCGACCGAGGGCGAGGGATGCGGCGTCTCCGGCACGCCGACCAGCGTCATCGTCCCGTCCCGCTTGAGCAGCGCGAGGAACTGGTCGAGATCGTGCGAAGCCGCCACCGTGTTCAGGATGAAGTCGAAGCTGCCCGCGTGTTCGCCCATCGCGTCGGCGTCCTTCGACACGATCAGGTCCTTCGCCCCCAGCCGCTTCGCATCGTCGCGCTTGTTCGGCGAGGTGGAGAAGACATACACCTCCGCGCCCATCGCCGCCGCGATCTTGACGCCCATATGGCCGAGCCCGCCCAAGCCGACGATGCCGACCTTCTGCCCCGGCCCCACCTTCCAGTGCTTGAGCGGCGAATAGGTGGTGATGCCCGCGCACAGCAGCGGCGCGACCGCCGCCAGGTCGGCCTCGTCGTGGCGGACCTTCAGCACGAAGTCCTGATCGACCACGATATGGTCCGAATAGCCCCCGAAGGTATGCCCGCCCAGCACCGGGTCCGGCCCGTTATAGGTGCCGACGAAGCCGGTGCCGGTGCAATATTGCTCCTCGCCCTCGTGGCACGACGGGCATTCGCCGCAGCTGTCGACCATGCAGCCGACGCCGACCGTATCGCCGACCGCGAACTTCGTCACCTCGGCTCCGACCGCCGTCACGGTACCGACGATCTCATGCCCCGGCACGCAGGGGTAGAGCGTGCCCGGCCATTCGCCGCGCGCGGTGTGCAGGTCGCTGTGGCACACGCCGCAGTAGCGGATGTCGATCGCGACGTCCGTCGGCAGCGGATCGCGCCGCTCGAACGAAAAGGGCGCGAGTTTCGCGTCGGCGGCCTGCGCGGCATAGCCCTGGGCGGGGGTCGTCATGGGTGCGGAATTCCATCGGCTGGGGAAAGATTCCCGCCTGCAATGCGGGGCGTCCGTTTTGGTTGCCGATACAATGTATCACGATATGGAATTTTCGGACGAGCCGCGCTCAATGCCCGCCGCTGCGCGAGAACAGGTTGATGACCGCCACCCCGGCGATGATCAGCGCCATGCCGAGGACCGCCGCCGCGTCCAGCTTCTGCCCCTGCCACACCCATGCGATGCCCGCGACCAGCACGATGCCCGCGCCGGACCAGATCGCATAGGCGATGCCGGTCGGAACGGTCCGCAGCGCCAGCGACAGGCAGTAGAAGGCGAGCGCATAGCCGACGACGGTCACGACCGACGGCCACAGCCGGGTGAACCCGTCCGTCGCGCGCATCGTCGAGGTGGCGACCACCTCCGCCAGAATCGCGATCGAGAGCCAGGCATAGGGCGACATGCGCCATGGGGTAGCCGGTTCCGGGCTCGGGAAGAAACCCCGTCCGTCCCGAGCCAAGTCGAGGGACGGGCCGCGATCGCTGTGCCCGGTGTCTCGACTTCGCTCGACACGAACGGTCAGTGCGCAGTCAACGCCCCTTGCGTCCACTCCCTGCAAACCGGATATGCCGCCGCGTGCCCGCCCTTCTCGCCCTGCTCGCCGGCCTGACCTCGGCCCTCGGATTCGCGCCGCTCGAATGGTGGCCGGTCACGCTCGCCGCCTTCGCGCTGTGGCTGTGGCTCGTCCACCGCGCGCCGACGCTCAGGGCCGCGCTGTGGCGCTCGTGGCTGTTCGGGGTCGCGCATTTCACGGTCGGCAACAACTGGATCCAGCACGCCTTCGATTTCCAGGACCGGATGCCCCCGGCGCTCGGCTATGTCGCGGTGGTCGGGCTGGCGCTGTATCTCGCGAGCTATCCGATGCTGGCCGGTGGCCTCGCGTGGCGGCTCGGACGGCGTGGCGACCGGCCGGACATCGCCTTCGTGGCTGTCGCCGGGGCGGCATGGATCGCGACCGAATATCTCCGCGCGGTCGTGTTCACCGGCTATGCGTGGAACCCGATCGCGGTGATCTGGGTGCCGACGCCGCTCAGGGCTCTCGCCGCCTGGACCGGCACCTACGCCCTGTCCGGCCTGACCGTCGTCGCGAGCGCCGCGCTGCTCCTGCCGCGCCCGAAAGTGCGGGCCGGGGTGATCGTTGCCCTCGCGCTGCTGATGCTGGTGCCGGGCGACATCCGCGTGACCCGCCCGCCGGTCGCCGACGACGCCCCCCGCGTCCGCGTCGTCCAGCCCAATTTCCCGCAGGAGGCCGTCCGCAGCCCCGGCTATGACGCGCGCCTGTTCGACAGGCAGATCGCCCTGTCCGGCCGCCCCGACCGCGCCCCGCGCCTGATCGTCTGGCCCGAAGGCACGGTCAATTTCTACCTCGAGGACGGCTATCCGCCCGCTTGGTACGACCGTCCGCCGCTGCTGACCCGCGCCGCCATCGCCAGCACGCTGGGCCCCCGCGACGCCGCGCTGGTCGGTGGCACCGCGCTGATGTTCGGGCGCGACGGGCAGGTCGCGGGGGCAGGCAATTCGGTGTTCGCGATCACGCCCGACACCCGCATCGCCGGTCGGTATGACAAGGCGCATCTGGTGCCCGGCGGCGAGTATCTGCCGCTGCGCCCGATCCTCCAGCCGCTCGGCCTCTCCCGCCTCGTCATGGGCGACATCGATTTCGTCCCCGGCCCCGGACCCGCCACCGTCTCCGTGCCGGGCTTCGGCGCCATCGGCATGCAGATCTGCTACGAGATCATCTTTTCGGGGCAGGTCGTCGATCGTGCCCACCGCCCCGCGCTGCTCTTCAACCCGTCGAACGACGCATGGTTCGGCGCCTGGGGCCCGCCGCAGCATCTGGCGCAGGCGCGGCTGCGCGCGACCGAAGAAGGCCTGCCGATCCTGCGCGCGACGCCGACCGGCATCTCTGCGGTCATCGACGCATCGGGCCGGGTGCTGGCGCATATCCCCGCGAACCGCGAAGGCGCGATCGAGCTGCCGATCCCCGCCCCCCACGCGCCCACGCCCTTCGCCCGGATCGGCAACCTCGCGGCGCTGGCGATGATAGTTCTGCTTGTCGGCCTCGCGATTGCCATCCGCCGTCGCCCGCGCTAGGGCGATGACATAAGGAAAGCTTTATATGCGGCATGGCAACGGCCGCGCGCTTTCCCTCTAACCAGAGGAAGTCCATGCGTTCCAATTACCTCTTCACCTCGGAATCGGTATCCGAAGGCCATCCCGACAAGGTCGCGGACCAGATTTCCGATTCGATCGTCGACCTGTTCCTGTCCAAGGACCCCGAGGCGCGCATCGCCTGCGAGACGCTGACGACCACCCAGCTCGTCGTCCTCGCCGGGGAAATCCGCTGCAAGGGCGTGTTCGAGAACGGCGAATGGGCCGCGGGCGCTAGGCAAGAGATCGAGCGCACCGTCCGCGAGACCGTGAAGGCGATCGGCTATGAACAGTCGGGCTTCCACTGGCAGACCTTCCGCTTCGAGAACAACCTGCATGCGCAGTCGGCGCATATCGCGCAGGGCGTCGATGCCAGCGGCAACAAGGACGAGGGTGCTGGCGATCAGGGGATCATGTTCGGCTTCGCCTGCGACGAGACGCCGGACCTGATGCCCGCCACGCTCGACTACAGCCACAAGATCCTCGCGAAGATGGCGGCGGATCGCCATTCGGGCACCGCGCCGTTCCTCGAACCCGATGCCAAGAGCCAGGTTACGCTGCGTTTCGAGAACGGCAAGCCGGTCGCCGCGACCGCGATCGTCGTCTCGACCCAGCATGCGCCGGGCTATGACGAGGGCGAGAACGAGGCCGAGCTGCACGCCTACGTCAAGTCGGTCGTCGCCGACGTGCTGCCCGCCGAGCTGCTGTCGGATGCCACCGAATATCATATCAACCCGACCGGTTCGTTCGAGATCGGCGGGCCGGACGGCGATGCGGGCCTGACCGGCCGCAAGATCATCGTCGACACCTATGGCGGTGCCGCCCCGCACGGCGGCGGCGCGTTCAGCGGCAAGGACCCGACCAAGGTCGATCGCTCGGCGGCGTACATCACCCGCTATCTCGCGAAGAACATCGTCGCGGCGGGCCTCGCCAGGCGCTGCACGATCCAGCTCGCCTATGCCATCGGCGTGTCGAAGCCGCTGTCGCTCTATGTCGACACCCACGGCACCGGCACCGTTGCCGACGATGCGATCGAAACCGCGATCGCGGGGATCGAGAAGCTGGGCGGGCTGACCCCGCGCGGCATCCGCACCCACCTCGGCCTCAACAAGCCGATCTATCGCCCCACCGCCGCCTATGGCCATTTCGGCCGCAAGCCGGAGGGCGACCTGTTCCCGTGGGAAAAGACCGATCTGGTGGACGAACTGAAGGCGGCGCTCGCGGCGTAAATCCCGCTCGACAGCATGGCCTTTTTGCGGGAGGTTCGTCGGCAACGGCGGACCTCCCGTTTGCATTGGGGGCCGCGCGACAAGGGGGAGCGCGAAGCGATGCGGCGGATGGCACTGATGGTCGCGGCGTCGATCGCGGCGACTCCCGCCGCCGCGCAGGTGGCCGACGAAGCCGCCACCCTTGCCGCCACCGCCGCGCGCGGACGGCTGATGGCCGCCTATGACCGCGCGGCATGGCTCGGCACCGACGATGTGCAGGCGCGTCTGACCGACTGGCGCGACCGGCTCGGCGGGTGGATCGTCGACGGCCCGGTCGAATCGCCCACTATCGTCTTCCACGACCGGTCGCAGCCGCCGCGCGCGCTCTATTCGGCGCGGCTGGAACGCGGGAGCCTGACCGGTGCGACGCTGGTGCAGGGCGATGCCGCCGTCCTCGCCCCCGAACGGCTCCGCCTGATCGCCGCACGCGACGCGGCGGGGAAAGCGATGGGCGCGGCGGGCGTCCGCCCTTGTTCCAGTGCGTTCAACACGGTCGTCGTGCCGCCCGCCACGCCGGACGGGCCGACCGCCGTCTATTTCCTGTCGGCGCAGGCGAAGGCGAACGACCTGCCCGTCGGCGGCCATTTCCGGGTCATGGTCGCCGCCGACGGCACCGCAGGCGCACCGCACGCCTTCTCCAGGGGCTGCATGACGCTCTCGCCCGACGGCAAGGCGAAGGCAATCGCGGTCGGCGTCGTCACGACGCTCACCGGGCCGCTGCCGAACGAGGCGCATGTCTTCGTGGTCGAGGCATATCGCAAGCCGCTGCTGGTACTGGTCCCCGGCCCGCCGCAGCGCGGATTCATGGTGGAGCCGGGGCGGCCGATCGCGCCGTTCGAGCTGAACCGGGCGAAGGGGGGACGGTAGGACCGATCGACACCCGGCGGCAAACGATCGATTTCGTCATTCCCGCGCAGGCGGGAATCCATAACCGCGACGGCCTGCGATCGATTCGGTACGTCGACGCATAGGGGCTCCCGCCTGCGCGGGAGTGACGAATTGGGGGTACGGGGTCGGCGCGCCGGGTGTCGATCTGGCCGAATACAGCCCCCCGCTGGCGGCGGGGCATCGAGCAAGGGGGAATGGCATGCGAAGGACATTACGGGCAACGGCGATCCATGCGGCGCTCGGCATGATGCTGGCGGGATCGGTCGCTACGGCACAGACCGGGCCGGAGGTGGTCGCCGCCGCGCCGTCCAAACCCTATCGCTTCCGCCACAGCGGGATGGTCGCGCCCGCCATGCTCGACGGCCTGCCGCGCACCGTGGTCAAATCCTATGGCGAGAACGAACTCGACCTGTCGGCGGGCTATTCGCGCGAGAACGAGTTGCTGACCGTCTATGTCTTCCGCAACGTCAGCGGCGGTGTGCCCGTCTGGTTCGATCGCGCCCGCTTCGCGATCGAGCAGCGCAGCGCGGAGTACGGCACCATCACCGCCGCCGTCGCGCCCGCCGCCTTCACGCCGCCCGGCCAGTCGAGCGCCAGCGGCCTGATGGGCGCATGGTCGATCAGCAAGCCGCCCTATCGCGGAACCGCCCTCGCGTTCGTGCCGATCGGCGAATGGTATGTGAAGGTCCGCTACAGCTCGGCGATCCATGACGGTGCGGCGCTGGCCGCACGGCTGCCCGCCGTGCTGGCGGCACTGACGTGGCCGAAGCGGATCGCCGCCGCGCCCGCAACCGCCCCGGTCGCCGATTGCGCGACGCCGCTGTCGTTCCCGACGATGGCCGAACCGGTGCGCGACGCCAAGGCGCTGGGCATGGCGGCGATCACCAGCGGCGTGGTCGCCACCGCCGCGATGCAGGAGCGCGCCAAGGCCGGGGCCGTCACCTGGTGCCGCGATCCCGTCCCCGCCCCGGTCGGCGGCCTCTACCGCGCGAACGGCGCGACCGACGCCTATCTGCTGGCATTGAGCGATGCGGGGCGCGGGATCGGCGTCGCACCCGACGGCATCGGCGAAGCAGTCGGCAAGAGCGAGGGCAAGACGGTTCGCCAGTGGAACGTCGCGCTCTACGAACTGAACAAGGTCATCAACTTTCCGCCGATGACCGCCCTGCCCCGCCCGGACCAGCTCGTCGACCTCCTGCGCGGCCCGGCGATGTCCAGCGCCAGCACCTGGGGCAGGAAGACGCAGATCGACATCAACCCGGCGTTTCTTAAGGACGATAACGAGAAACCGTCGCCAACTCCCTGATTTGCATCGCAGAAGTGCTTCACGAGACCCCGTGCGGCAGGGCGTTGTGCGCAACCTTCGCAACCTTCGGGTCCGTGGCGGCATCGATCAGCCGCGCCGCCAGTGCCTCCGCCGCCCAGCCGATGACCGCGCCGACTGCGACATCGATCGGGAAATGGGTACCGCGCGGAATCTGGATCGCGGCGATCCCTGCGGCGGCGGCATAGGCCGGGCGCGCGGCACCGGGATATTCCCGCGCCACCGCCCGCGCCACCGCCACCGCCCCTGCGGTATGGCCCGAAGGAAAGGAATTGTGCGGCCCCTCGTCCCGCTCGCCGGGCGTCGGGCGATGCGCCTGCCGCGACGTGAACAGCCTGGGGCGTGCCCGGTCGATATTGTGCTTGATCGCTGCCTTCGCTCCGGTGGCGATCCCGTGCGCCAGCAGCATGCGGAACCCGGTCCGCGCCAGCCGCCGGTCGCGCAGGCCCAGCCCAAGCGCGATGGTGGCAAGGTTGATCGTCACCGTCGGCGGCTGGTCGGCGACCTCGCTCAGCCAACCTGCCACCTTGACCACCGGATGATCGGCAAGATCACGCGCGACCGCCTGCCCCGCCGCGATATCGGCGTCGATGACCCGTTTGGCTTCCCGCTTCGCCTGCTGCTTCTTGCCCAAGACCGTTTCTCCCATGCCCCGAACCCGCCGCAGGGCGCTTGGGTCCGTGGCAAAGTGTTGCCGTTTGCGCAGGCGCGGCCTAATCCCGCGCGCCATGAACGATCCCACCACCATCCGCCGCCTCTATGGCCGGCGTCAGGGCCACAAGCTGCGCATCGGCCAGGCGGCGCTGGTCGAGGAACTGCTGCCGCGCGTGTCGGTGCCCGACGACGGCCCGCTCGACGCGATGCGCCTGTTCGGCGACGGCCGCCCGGTCGAGGTCGAGATCGGCTTCGGCGCCGGCGAGCATCTGGCCGGACAGGCAGCGATGCGGCCGGGACACGGCTTCATCGGCTGCGAACCGTTCCTCAACGGCGTGGTCGGCGCGCTGAACCACATCCGCGACGACGGGCTCGACAACGTCCGCCTGCACATGGGCGACGCGCTGGAGGTAATCGAGCGCCTGCCCGATGCCTCGCTGGAGCGGGTGTATCTGCTCCACCCCGATCCCTGGCCCAAGGCACGCCATGCCAAGCGGCGGATGATGAACCACGGGCCGATGGACCTGATCGCGCGCAAGCTGCGCATCGGCGGCGAATTCCGCCTCGGCACCGACGATCCGACCTATTGCCGCTGGGCGATGATGGTGATGGACCAGCGCCGCGACTTCGCGTGGCAGGCCCGGACCGCCGCCGATTTCCTGACGCGCCCCGCCGACTGGCCCGAAACCCGCTACGAACGCAAGGCGCGGCGGCAGGGGCATGAGGTCTGGTATTTCAGGTATATTCGACAGTAAGCCGCCATTTTTGACGGTCATCCGCCCCTTTACCTCAGTAGCGCCATCACCTAGCATCACCCCTAGCAATCACGGATAACGCGAGCGTGATTGCTAGGTGATTGCCAGCGGAGGCGCAGGACATGGCGACAGGCAAGGTCAACAAGCGGAGCGTGGACGCTCTCAAGCCGGGGGCCGGTGTGTCGTTCCTGTGGGACGACGACCTAAAGGGGTTCGGCGTGAAGATGACGCCAGCCGGGGCGCTGTCCTACGTCCTGCAATACCGCATGGGCGGGCGCGAGGCCAAGACGCGGCGCTATACCATAGGAGCGCATGGGTCGCCGTGGACGCCGGCCAGCGCGCGCACGGAGGCCGAACGCCTGTTGGTGCTGATCGCCCAAGGGACCGATCCCAGCGAGGCCGACAAGAAGCGTCGCGACGATGCGGTCAACCTTGCCTTCTCTGCCTACGCCGATCGCTTCCATGCCGCCTGCAAGGGCGACGGCTGGCGGGGGCTGGTGGCGCGCTGCTTGCGGCTCCACGCTAAGCCGGTGCTTGCCAGCAAGGCGCTTCCGGCAATCACGAAGGCCGATGTGGTCGCGGTGTTCGACGCCATGCCAGCCGACCAGCAGGCGAACCGCCGCAATGTGTTCGCCGTGCTGCGCCGCCTGTTCCGTTGGGCGATCGGGCGCGGCGATCTGGACCGCTCCCCGATGGAGGGTATGGAAACGCCCCCAGCCGTTCGGGCGCGAGATCGGTGGCTATCCGACGATGAGCTGGCGCGCGTCTGGAACGCTACCCCAGCCTGCCACCGCTGTTTCGGCCCGATCGTCCGCCTGTTGATCGCGACCGGCCAGCGGCGGGAGGAAGTCGGCGGGCTGGACTGGTCCGAACTGAACCGCGCCGATCGCCTGTGGCGCATTCCTGGCACCCGCACGAAGAACGGGGAGCCGACTGCGGTCCCGCTCAACGATCTGGCGATTGCCGAACTGGACGCCGTGGCGAAGGGCGACAAGTGGCCCAAGCGCGGACGCACCTTTGCCACCGCCAGCGGTGAAGCCTTCACCGCCTATTCCAAGGGTAAGGACAAGCTGGATGCGACGGTTGCGGCTGACGGCGGCGATCCCCTGCCCGCTTGGCGGCTGCACGACCTGCGACGGACCCTTGCCACTGGCCTGCAACGGCTGGGGGTTCGGTTCGAGGTGACGGAGGCTGTCCTAAATCACGTCGGCGGATCGCGTGCCGGTGTGGCGGGCGTCTATCAGCGGCACGACTGGAAACAGGAGAAGCGCGACGCCCTCGACGCATGGGGGCGGCACGTTGTCGCTTGCCTGTCGGGCGTCGGTGATGAGACAAACGTCGTCCCGCTCGCCGCAAGGCGGGCGTGATGCTGGGGCGGCTAGGTTAGCTCCCGAACGATCGGTTTCCGCCCGATCTGCCGCCCCTTCATATCAGCGGACGCCTACGGAGGGCGGAATGGGCGATGTGTTCCTGCATGTGCCGGAACGGTTGGCGGGCTATCCAGTCACGCTAGACGAGGCGGTCGGCGTGCTTCTCAAGCGCGTCTATGGGGCGGACTTCCGCCTGTGGACGCCAACAGACAAAGCCGTCGAGATGGCGCAGCGGATTTGGGAGGGCGTCTGCCTGAACCTTGCCACCAACGATTTGCACAGCTTCGCCCAGGCGGACGATACCGGGTCATGGTATCGCATCCCATCCGAGTATTGGGGCGATTGGTGGTTGTTGTCGAACCACATCAAGTGGTCGCCGCCGTCCGCCCTGCTCCCGATCGCAAAGGTTGATTGGGTGCCCGATCATCTGAACGGCGCAGCGGTCGTTGTATGGCAGGCGGACGTTGATAGGCTCGCTGACACATGGGACGCAGCGTATGCCCGCTACAAGGCGGTGCAGGACGATCAGCAAAGCGAGCGGGACGCAGGGCAGGAGGCGGTCGAAACGCCCAATAGCATTGCCCCCCGGCCAGCAAGTCAGGAGCGACTGCGGAAGTGGATCACCGCTCGCAACGCGGACGGATGGTCGCAGACGAGAATCCTCAAGGAAGTTTCGGGTGCGTTTCCCGACAATGAGGTGCCGGGTCGTTCGACACTGGTTGCTTTTGACGTGGAGGCCCGGAACGAACTCGGCCTAGAGCCTCGGAAAGTAGGACGGGGAAAGAAGGGCAAATAGATAATTCGCAGCCGATTATTTCGGGGAATTTCGGGGGATTAGACGGCGAATTTTCCGGCAACGATGTTCATTCCACACCACGCCCAATCATGGGCCGGTGTGGATGAACACAATGGAAAACCTTCTCACCACTAGCCAAGCTGCACCGCGTGTCGGTGTTTCGCCGGGCACGCTGGCCAACTGGCGGGTTCAGGGCGTCGGCCCGAAGTTCATCCGCGCTGGCGCTCGCATCGCTTACGACCCAGCCGACATTGAGGCTTGGAAGGCTACTCGCCGCGTCGGCTCGACTTCCGAGCAGGTGGCGTGATCCATGGGCCTTGCAACGTCGCGGGTAACGCAGCCCGTTAAGCGAAAGGGCCGCGCGGCTGGCACCGCACGACCCCCTCAGAACATTGCTTGCAACAGCGGCACCTCAGATAACATCACGGCCCTTCGCAGGCAACGGCTTGCGCCGTTCGGCCTGTCGGATGTGCGCGCCGATCTGGTGGCCTCTCTCGCATGGGGGGCGCTGCAATGACGCCTGTAGCAAAAGTCGCACTGGCGCTGCTGAGCGCCAACAACCCGCCCCTGAGCCGCAAGGCCGGGTCGTTCCTTGGACAATTGGTGGTGGACCCTACGCCGCTGACGGAGAAGCAAGCCGCATGGTTTGCGACCCTGCTGGAACGTGCGGGCCTGCCTCCTCTCGCCGATGGAGGCGACCTGTGACCTATCCGACCGAAAACAACCATCGCGGCGTAGAGACCAGCCGTGAAGCTGCCGAGATGGCCGCGCCAATGTCGAGCCGTCTGCGCGCTATCGTGCACGGCATCCTGTTCGAGCATCCCAAGGGCCTGACGGTGGAGGAAGTCTGCGCGATTGCGGACATGCCCCGCTACTCGCTTCAACCACGCCACACCGAACTACTTAAGCTGGGCATGATCCGGGACACCGGCGAACGCCGGTTCAACGAGTCCGGCGCGCGGGCGATCGTCTGGCGAGCGACCGTTCTTGACCGGATGGAAGCGCAGGCCGGGGGGATTCGTGCCATGGAGGAACAGCGACTGCGTAACGCCCGCCGCGCCGAATGGGAGCGGACGACGGACGACGGGTTCGAGGTACCCGGTAGCGCCCATGTCGCTCCCCATCCGGACGCGAAAGGCGGTGCGGCATGATCCCGGCAACCGATCTGCGCATGACAAGCGAGAAGATGCCGGTGGGCAAGGGCTTCGCCGTCGTGTTCCGCATGGAGGGCGGGCGACTGGACGTGGAGTGGCTTCCCCGGGTTCCCGGTCCGCGTCGCGGTCGCCAGTGCCTCCCCGCCTACCGGCTGGCACGGAACGAGTTTCTGCGCCGCGTTGCCTTGAAAACGGGCCTTAACGTCGCGGTGATCGAAGCATGAGCGCGCAGAAACCTGCGGCTTGGCCCGCCCGCGCCATCGTCCTGCGTGAACTCCCTGCTGGCGGCTGGGCACCCGTCCTGCACGGCTCGCTGGTCGCGAGGAACGATCCCCGCCGCAAGCCCGACACGGCGCTTGATCTGGTCGGGGCTATGTCCCGCGCTCGGGACTGGCACGCCCGCGACGGCCTGCCGGTGTTGATCCAGCCGTGTGGCTCGCAACCGCGCGTCATGGATCGTCGCGAGCGTTGCCAGTGGGAGCGGACCGGCCAGCGCCCGAAACAAACCCTAGCCGCGATCCTCGACGGCACGATCCATGTCATGCGCGAGCATGGCGGGTTCACGGTCTGCCACGAGAGTAGCGGCGGCAATAGCTGGGGCGAGATCCTTGGCCCGTTCGACCAAGCCGCCCACGCTGTCGCCATGGCCCATCAGTTGAATAGCGCCCGATACGGCGGCGGCTGCGAAGTCGCTGTGTGCCATTCCGCGCTCGCCGAAATTGAAGGGGAAAGGCAATGACCCGCTATCCGAGCGGCACGACGTTGCCGCCTGAACTGCGCACCGCAATTGATCGGATGCGCGCCGATTATTCCCTGTCCGCTGTCGCCGATCGCGCAGGCGTGAAGCTGCACCGGGCCGGGAACGAGTGGAAAGCCTGCTGCCCGTTTCATGCCGATCGGACGCCCTCGTTCACGATCTACAGCGGGGACCGCCGGTTTATGTGCTTTGGCTGTGGCGCTGAGGGCGACGTGTTGGACTTCATGCAGCGCGCTTACCGAGTCGGGCTGGTCGATGCCGTCCGTATGCTCGACAGCGGCGCGCTGGGGGCGATCGAAGCCCCAGCCACTACCGAGCGGCCCCGCAAAGACCTGTCGCGGCTGGTGGCCCGTATTTGGGGCGATGCGGTTTCGATCGCGGGCACCCCTGCCGAACGCTACCTGCGCAGTCGCGGTATCGACATGGCCTTTCCCGACTGCCTGCGGTTCGCGCGGCTGGCGCCGCCCACGATCGAAGGGAACGGCCTGCTGGCGGCGAATGGTCCCAAACCCCTGCCGGTCATGCTGGCGCTGGTGACAGGGCCGGAGGGCACGCATCCGGCGTTGCAGCGGACCTATCTCACGGAGGACGGTCGCAAGGCAGCGGTGATCCCCACCGAACAGGACCGCAAGCCCAAGGTGAAATACAGTCTGGGGAACGTCCGTGGCGGTGCGATCCGGCTGGGGCCAGCGTCGGGCAGCATCGTCGTGACCGAAGGGTTCGAGGACGGCGCAACCATCGCGCAGGCGCTTGGCAGGTCGGTGTGGGTCGCGGCTGGAACGTCCATGCTCCCGCACATGCTGTTCCCCGACGACGTGCGCGCGGTGGTGATCGGCGCGGACGGCGACCAGCCGGGCCGGGTTGCCGCTGAGAAGGCCGCGACTGCCTATGTCGAACGCGGGCTGTCGGTCCGCATCACGCCGCCGCCCCAACCGCACAAGGACTGGAACGAGTGGTTGCAGGCGCGGCGTAGCGGGGTGGCCGCATGAGCGCCGCCGCTGATATGGAAGCCCGGTTCAGGGACACGCCGCCTTTCGAGGCACCGCCGTTCACCGATCGCTACCCCAGCCGGGCTACAGACGCGGAATGGCCCCAGCCGGATATGTCGATGGTATCGGAAAAGCGGTTCCCCGCGCCGACGATGCCGACCACTCTGTTCGGCGATCTGTGGCCGCTGGTTTCCGACCTGGCCGAAGGTGCAGGCGCGCCGGTCGATTATGTTGCCCTTGGCGTGATCGCCGCCGCCGCCTCGTTGATCGGGGCGAAGCGACGGGTGCAGCCGTTCGAGTCTGCGCCACAGTGGCAGGAGCCTTGCGTGTTGTGGGTCGCGCCGGTTGGCGACCCTTCCTCGAACAAGTCGCCTGCGATCGATGCGGCAACGGGACCGCTGCGCGGTATCGAGAAGGACCGCGCCGAAGAACATAAGCAACAGGTGATCTATTGGCAGACGACTGCCGAGCGCGCGAAGGCCGAACGGGCGCAGTGGCAGGCGCAGGTGAAGGAGGCCACGAAGGCCGGGGAGGCAACGCCGCCCATGCCCGAAGCGGCAGACGAACCGGAGCCGCCGCACCGTCCGCGTTTGATGGTACAGGACGGCACCCCGGAGGCGGTAATCGAGATACTGTCGGGTAACCCGAACGGGGTTTTGCACCTTCGCGACGAGCTGGCCGGGTGGCTGATGAGTTTCGAGCGGTATTCGCCGGGAGGCCGGGAGTTCTGGCTAGAGGCTTATGGCGGGCGGCACTTCACGGTTGATCGCAAGAGCAATAGGGCGGGCGCGGTATCCGTACCCTTCAACGGGGTTACGGTGCTAGGCGGCATCCAGCCGGAAAAGCTGTCCGATTGCCTTCTGGCGACTGCGGACGACGGCTTGGTCGCCCGCTTCCTGTGGGCATGGCCGGAACCGCGTCGGTATCAGCGCCCGCGCAACATCGCTGATATGGGGTTGCTCGATACGATCTATCGGACCCTTGCCGGTTTGAGCGCGCGGACTGAGGAAGGCGGCGCGATCGTTCCCGATGTGCTGATGCTGTCGCCGGAAGCGGGTACGATCTTTGAAGCGTGGATACGCGACAACGACGATGCGAGCAGCGACACGGCGGGGCTGTATAAGGGGTTTCTCGGCAAGCTGCGCGGTATGGTGCTGCGCCTCGCGCTGGTCGCTGAAATGCTCGCTTGGGCCAAACGCGGCGGGCGGGAGCCGGATCGTATCGAGGCGACGACGCTGGTTGCCGTGCTGGAGTTCGTGGACAGCTACGCCAAGCCATCCGCGCTTCGCGTGTTCGGCGATGCTGCGTTGCCGATCGATCAGCGCAATGCCGCGCAGTTGGCCAAGCTGATCGTTCGCGAGGGATGGGATCGGATCAACGCGCGCGACCTGTTGCGGTCGGGCCGACTGTCCAAGGCGGACAAGGCAGCGGACGTGGACGCGGCAATCGAGTTGCTGACTGAGGCGGACTGGCTGCGGCCCGCCCCATCGCGATCGGGTGGCACGATCGGACGTGCCAAGAAGGAGTTCCTTGTGAACCCGGTCGTCCATGGTGCTGGCAATGCCTAGCTGGCGCGAGGTCGCGGCATCGCTGCTGGAACCGCAAGGGGCCGGTCCTGTACCGGCTTCACCGCCGCGCCAGCCGCGCCGATACAGCGATCTACCGTCCGACATAGCCGAAGGGCTGGAAAGCCTGCGCCGCGTTCCCACGGGCCGTTTCCGGGGCGATACGACGGCATGGGCGCGTGTGGTGGACGATGCTCATACGCTCGCCCTCGACGGATGGGCGGGCAAGGCGCTGGCGCTGGGATGGTCTGCCCATGACGTGTTCGGGATCGGTCGCCGCGATAGCCTCGACTTCGCCGGATTGGCGGTGTGGCTCGACGGGCGTGAAGTCGTGGTGATGAACGCGGACAGGGCCATGGTTCGGGATCGCAGCGGCATGGCGTGTTTCGAGCGTGGCGGCTGGGGGCATGGTCGGGATGCCTGCGCCGATCCCGGCTTGCTGTGGCAATTCGGGCGATGACACAGCCTATCGTCACCTATTGTCCCTATTGTCACAGCGGCGTTTGTCTCTCTCGCGCCTCCCGCGCGCGGGGCGTAACCGAAATAAGTCCTCTATCTATCTATATACCGTAAGCGTGGCCTGAGGGCCGCCTTGCCCGTTTGGCCGTAGCCGGGATGCTTATCGTCTTTGACGAGGGCGCGGGCGGTGCGGGAAGTTTTCGGTTCTGAGACTGGTCGTACGAGCGCTCG
>NZ_JBDZDK010000008.1:0-174633 GCF_040049155.1 Sphingomonas silueang | reverse complement strand
ATCAGTCCGCTTGCCCAGACAATGTGGCTCAATCTTCGCCCATTGGGCATCCGTCAGTACGTCTCGGTCCATCCAAAGCGTGAATCACATTCGTAAAGCTTTGTGAATCCCCACAGACCCTAGCCCTCGATCACATGCGGCACGAAGCGCGCCGTGTTGCCGGTGATGCGCCCGTCCTCGCGGATGCCGATGCCGGCGGGTTCGCCGTCGACCACCCAGCTGCCGATCACCGGGAAACAGCCCGGCACGGGTTCGGGCAGCGGGTAATATTGCTGGTAGATATAGTCGCCCTCGCCGTAATCGCCCTCGGCTTCCGCCACGACCCTGCCGCCCAGCCGGATCGAGACGTTCGCACCCTCGCGCGCGAGCATCGGCTTGGCGACGGCGTCGGCGTCTTCCGGCGGGTCCCATGCCGCGCCCAGCAGGTTGGGATGATCGGGGAACATGTCCCACAGGATCGGCAATATGCCCTTGTTCGACCACAGCATCTTCCAAACGGGCTCCATCCAGCGGGTCCCGCCGTGCGTCAGGTCGTGGAGGAGCTGCGGCGCGAACGCCTCGTCGATCAGCCATTCCCACGGGTAGAGCTTGAACAGCGCGTCGATCGGGCGGTCGTCGGTATCGACGAAACGGTCGACCGCTGCGTCCCAGCCGAGATCGTCGATCAGGATCGGCACCGACACGATCCCCGCCCGTTCGGCCGTGTCGCGCAGATAGGCGATCGTCACCGCATCCTCGCCGCTGTCGTCGGCGACATGCGCGAAATGGACCCTGGGCGGCAGGTCGGCGGCCAGCGCGGTCCAGCGATCGACCAGCTTGTCGTGCAGGCTGTTGAACTGGTCGAGGCCGGGGAATACCGCTTCCTTCCACGACCACTGGATCACCGCCGCCTCCAGCAGCGCGGTGGGCGTGTCGCAGTTGAACTCGAACAGCTTGGGCGGCCCCTTGCCGTCATAGCCCAGATCGAAGCGGCCGTAGTTGAGCGCGGGCGGCTCGCTTTCCCAGCTATGGATCACCGCGTGGTGGAAGGCGTCGGGAAGCCCAAGCAGGCGCAGCAGGTCGCGGTCGCGCACGATCCGGTCGCCCGCTGCAACGAACAGGCGGTAGAGCTCGGCGGTCGCCGCCTCCAGCTCCGCGATCTGGGCGGCAGTGAAGCGGTAGCAGGCGCTTTCGTCCCAATAGGGCTGCGCGGTGCCGCCGTGCCAGATCAGCCCCTCGGCCTCCACCTGCGCGCGCCAGTCGGGGCGCGGGGTGAGCGGGGTACGGATCACGAGCGGCCGCTGCCGAAGCTGCGCCCCGACGCGCCGAAGCCGCCGCGCGAGATCGCCTGCGACCGGGTCATCGCGGTGCTGGCCGGAGCATAGGCATAGCTGCGGCCCGGCACGCGGGTGAAGGTGCCGCCCCGCGCCCGCTCGCCATAGGGCGGGATGGCGGCGTTGCGGGCGAGATAATACCACAGGAAGGCGCTGCCGACGCCGCTGCCGCCGGTGCGGCGGTTGCAGTTGCTGTCGGGCACGCGCACGCCGTTCTGGTCGGTGCAGACCGCGGTGTCGCTGCGCGCGGTCCAGCCGTCGTCCCGGTCGCGCCCGCCGCAACCCGCCAGCAGCAGCGCCGCCGCCACGCCGGTGGTGATCTTCAGGTCGTTGCGCATGTCCGTTTCCCCTCGCTCCGCCAGCAACCTAGCGCCCGCTCAGGCATAGGCATAGGGGCCGCCGACCGCGAGCGCCGCCTGATAGGCCGGGCGGGCATGGATGCGCCCGAGCCACGCGACGGTGTGCGGACGCGACGGCCCCAGCCCTGCGCGACCGCGCGCCGCTTCGAGCGGGAAGCTCATCATCACGTCGGCGGCGGTCATCGCCTCGCCCGCGAACCACGGGCAGGCGGCGAGGTGCGATTCGACGTAATCGAGATGCACGTCGATCATCGGCTGCACCTTCCGCTGCGCGGCCCGGCCGAACAGCGGCACGCGGCCGAGCACCAGCTTGAGCAGCAGCGGCGGCATCAGCGAGCCTTCCGCATAGTGCAGGAAATGGCGATAGTGGAGCGCGGCGCGGCGGTGCGCCGGGATGCCGAGCCGCCCGTCGGCCTTCTCGACCAGATATTCGACGATCGCCCCGGTTTCGGCGACCGCCAGCGGCCCGTCGCTGCCGCGCGCGTCGTCGTCGACGATCACCGGCGATTTGCCGAGCGGATGGATGCGGCGCAGTTCGGGCGGGGCGAGCAACGTCGCCTTGTTCCGGGCGTAACGCTCCACCCGATAGGGCAGGCCCAGTTCCTCGAGCAGCCACAGCACCCGCTGCGACCGCGAATTTTCGAGGTGGTGAACGGTGATCATCGGCACTCCCCCTGGCAATCGCGCATCCGGCAGCCCCGTCGCCGCGAAGCTTGGCCGGAACCCCGCGGAAGTCGGCGAAGGTTACACGGAACATCGTCGTACCGCGGGCACCCCTCCTTGCCAACACCTTGGCAGAAAAGCGGATTGGCCGTTGCAGCGCATCGCATCCGGCGGGCGGAAGTTGGCACTACCACCCGCCGGACGCACCGCATCAGAGGTCGTCGTCCTCCGCATCGGGGCCGGTCATCATCTCCTCGGCGACCTTTTCGGTGCGCTGGCGGATCGATGCCTCCAGCTTGTCGCGGAGTTCGGGATGCTCGTTCAGGAAGGTCTTGGCATTCTCACGCCCCTGCCCGATCCGCACGCTGTCATAGCTGAACCACGCGCCCGACTTCTCGACCAGACCCGCCTTGACGCCGAGGTCGAGGATCTCGCCGATCTTCGAGATGCCCTGCCCGTACATGATGTCGAATTCGACCTGCTTGAACGGGGGTGCGACCTTGTTCTTCACCACTTTCACGCGGGTGGCGTTGCCGATGATCTCGTCGCGGTCCTTGATCTGCCCGGTGCGACGGATGTCGAGCCGGACCGAGGCATAGAATTTCAGCGCGTTGCCGCCGGTCGTCGTCTCCGGATTGCCGTACATCACGCCGATCTTCATGCGCAGCTGGTTGATGAAGATCACCATGCAGCGCGAACGGCTGATCGAGCCGGTCAGCTTGCGCAGCGACTGCGACATCAGGCGTGCCTGCAGGCCGACGTGGCTGTCGCCCATCTCGCCCTCGATCTCCGCGCGGGGCACCAGCGCCGCGACCGAATCGACCACCAGCACGTCGATCGCGTTCGAGCGGACCAGCGTATCGGTGATCTCCAGCGCCTGTTCGCCGGTATCGGGCTGCGACACGATCAGCTCGTCGATGTTGACGCCCAGCTTCTTCGCATAGACCGGATCGAGCGCATGCTCGGCATCGACGAAGGCGGCGGTGCCGCCGTTCTTCTGCGCCTCGGCGATGACGTGGAGCGCGAGCGTGGTCTTGCCCGAGCTTTCCGGGCCATAGACCTCGATCACGCGCCCGCGCGGCAGGCCGCCGACGCCGAGCGCGATGTCGAGCCCGAGCGATCCGGTCGAGATCGCCTCGACCTGCATCGCTTCCTTCTGGCCCAGCTTCATCGCCGAACCCTTGCCGAACGCGCGATCGATCTGCGCCAGCGCGGCGTCGAGCGCCTTCTGCCGTTCGCCCGCCGCCTTGTCGTTTGCCGCCGCCATCTTGCTATCGACCGCCTTCAGATTTGCCGCCATGTCCAGCCTTTCGCGTAGAGCAACCGCGCCGAGGGTTCAACGCGCCTGTTGGATTGGCATGTATTCGTTTTGTTCCGGTTTTGCAAGATGCAATGGTTGCGGGCCGCACTGATCGAAGGGTAACGCAACGGCATGTGCCATCCGGCACGATGTGCAGGAGCGATGCAACGTGGATAGCACCGGCACCAAACTACATGATCGGGACCATCCCGGTCGCGCCTACCGATGGATCGGCGGCATGCTGCGGACAGTCGCGTTCGCATTCGGCAGGGGACAGGTCACCGGACGGCACCACCTGCCGGACGGCCCCGCCATCATCGTGGCCAATCACGTCGGCTGGCTCGACCCGCTCTGGATCGGAACAGCGACCTGGCCGCGCCCGGTCTATTTCATGGCGAAGCGGGAGTTGTTCGTGCCGGTGATGGGTACGATCCTGCGATCCGCTGGCGTATTCCCGGTGGATCGGGATGCCCCGGGGCCCAGCGCGATGAAATTGCCGCTGGCGATATTGGCCGGTGGTGGACTGCTGGTGATTTTCCCCGGTGGCCGACGTAGCGAAGCACTCGGCGATCTGAAACGGGGCGCAGCGACGATCGCAATGCTGGCGGGCTGCCCATTGGTGCCGGTCCACTATGCCGGCCCCACGAAATTGCAGCTCCGTGATCTCTTGCGGCGACCGCCCGTCCGTGTGCGCTTTCATGCGCCGATCCTGCCTCCGCCACGAGAAGGTCGGCGCATGCGCGACGCTGCGGATACACTTTCCCAGGCAATCGAAAAGGCAATCAACTCCGGGTAGTCGGCATCGTGAACGTCTCGACCCTTACCCCAGCGCCGCCAGCGCCTGTTCCACGCCGTCCATCGTGAACGGCTTGGAGAGGACCGGGCGGTCGCGGTGCGTGGGTTCGATCATGTCGCCCGATCCGCCGGTCGCCAGCACGAACGGGATGCCCGCCGCCGCCAGCGCGTCCGCCACCGGCCAGCTCTTCTCGCCGCCGCGCAGGTGGACGTCGAGGATCGCCGCGTCGATGCCGCCCGCGTCGATCGCGGCAAGGGCGGCGGCGACGCTGTCGGCGGTGCCTGCGACCGACTTGCCGAGGATGTCGAGGAAATCCTCCAGCATCATCGCGATGAGGGGTTCGTCTTCGACGACAAGGATACGCATGGACGAGGTCATAGACCGTGGTCCTTAGCGGTCACGGCGAAGTCTTGGCAAGCGCATCGCGTGCCGCCATCGCAAGTTGTTGTACGGAAAAGGGTTTCGGCAGAAACGACACTTGATTCAGATCAATCGACCGGCGCAGCTGTTCCTCGGCATAGCCCGACATGAACAGGATCGGCAGCCTGGGATACGCCTTGCGCACGTGGCGGACCATGGTCGGGCCGTCCATCGTCGGCATGACCACGTCGGAGATCAGCAGGTCGATGTGCGGCCGGTCGGCCAGCAGCTCCAGCGCGGCCTCGCCGTTCTCGGCGGTGAGTACGCTGTATCCCTGCCGCGTCAGCGCGCGTTCGGCGATGGCGCGGACCATGTCCTCGTCCTCGACCAGCAGGATGGTGCCCGATCCCCATGCCGGGGCGGGCTCGTTGCGCGACCGGGGCGGCAGCGCGCCCTGGCGCGGCGGTTCGGTGGCATGGACCGGCAGGTGGATGGTGAAGGTCGATCCCTTGCCCGGTCGGCTGTCGGCGAAGATATAGCCGCCCGACTGCTTGATGATGCCGTACACGGTCGAGAGGCCGAGCCCGGTGCCCTTGCCCACTTCCTTGGTGGTGAAGAACGGCTCGAAAATCTTCGGGAGAATGTCGGGCGGGATGCCGGTGCCGGTGTCGGATACCTTGAGCGTGACGTAATCGCCGACCGGCAGCACGTCGTCGTCCATCGCGCGGACCTGCTGCGCGCTGGTCGCCAGCGTCTCGATGGTCAGCGTGCCGCCGTTGCCGCCGCGTGCCAGCATCGCGTCGCGCGCATTGACCGCGAGGTTGACGACGACCTGTTCGAGCTGCCCCGGATCGGCGCGCACCGAGCCCAGCCCGCGCCCGTGGTTGACGACCAGCTGCACCGTCTCGCCGAGCAGGCGTTTCAGCAGGTTCGACACCTCCGAGATCACGTCGGGGAGTTGCAGCACCTGCGGGCGCAGCGTCTGCTGGCGCGAGAAGGCGAGCAGCTGCCGCGTCAGGCTGGCGGCGCGGTTGGAGTTGGCGCGGATCTGCTGGATGTCGTCATAGTCGCTGTCGCCGGGCGAGTGGCGCATCAGCATCAGGTCGCAGTGGCCAATGATCGCGGTCAGGATGTTGTTGAAGTCGTGCGCCACGCCGCCCGCCAGCTGGCCCACCGCCTGCATCTTGGTCGCCTGCGCCACCTGCCGCTTCAGCTTGCCCTCCTCGCCGGTGTCGCGGAGTGACAGGACGACGGCGGCGTCGCCCAGCCCGCGCGCGCCCGCGATCGACAGCGCGATCGGCTCGTCAGGGCGGTCGGTCAGGCGCACCGCCATGTCGGCGCTGTGCTGCGCGCCCCCGGCGAAGCGGCGGACGGCATCGGCCAGCGCCGCCTTGTCCTCGCGCACCACCAGGTCGCCGGGGTAGAGCGGCGGGGCGACGGGGTTGACGCCGGTCGCCCGGACGAAGGCGTCGTTCATGTGCAGGAACCGCCCGTCGCGGTCGACCAGCGCCATGCCGACCGGCAGCAGCGAGACGAGTGCGCGCACCTGCCCCGCCGCCCCCGGCGCCGCGATGGGGATGAGCCCCGCGGGGGCCTCCTCCTCGTCGAGAAGTGCTACCAGCATCGGGCCGCCGCTGTCCTCGGCGAGCGGGACTTGCAGGATGCGCAACGGATCGCCGCCCAGCCCCTCGCGCTCGAAGCGGACGCGACCGCGATTGTCGGTGACGAGGAAGCGGGCGAAGTCGCGCCCGTCGATCGCGCTGGCATCCTCCTGCCCCATGGCGCGGGCCTGGAACACGCGGTTGGCGCTGCGGATGCGGCCGTCGGGGCTGAGCAGCGCGACCATGATCCCGGCCATGCCGAGCCGCTCGCCGACCTCGCCCGCGATCTGCACGGCAAGGCCCGCGGCCTCCGCGATCGCCTGCCCGCCCTCGAAGCGCCACACCAGCATCGCGTCGCCCGCGCGGGTCAGATGGACGGCGAGCGGCGCGTCGCCCTGGCGCAGCGTCACATGCGCGTGACCGTCGCGCCATGCCGCGCGGGCGGCACCGGCGAGCAGCGTGGCGTCGTTCCCCTCGCCGCCCGCCGCCGCGGGGGTGGGATAGCCCTCGAACAGCGCGGCGTAGCGGTCGTTGGCGCACATCAGCCGCCCGGCGCGATCGGTGACGGCCATGGCATGCGGCGAGGCGGCGGCGAGTGCCTGCGCGACCGACCAGTCGGTCAGCGGCTCGGGCAGTTCGGCGCGTGCCGCCGTCCGGCTCCATGCGAAGATGGCGCCCGCCAGCACCAGCGCGGCGGCGGCGAAGCCGGTCGCGACGATCGGATCGCCGATCAGCCACAGGATGATCCCGGCCGCGACGACTCCGCTCGCCAGCGCGACGGCGATCGGCAGCAGCGGCGACGACGGACGGGGGGAAAGCGACACCATATGCGGCTGTTGCGGTGCTTCGGGGGGCGGCGTCAAGCGGGGTGCGCGGGTGGCGGCGACGGATCGTGCCGCGCCCGCTTCGTCATCCTGGCGCAGGCCGGGATGACGGGGTGTGGCTGCCGTTCCGTCATTCCCGCGCAGGCGGGAATCCATACACGCAACGGTATCGGCTTGATGCGCAGCGTCAGCGGCTATGGATTCCCGCCTGCGCGGGAATGACGAAGGGGGCAGTCTTGCCCTTGCCGAACCAACCCTTCCCGAATGACGGGAGGGAGGCGACCGCAGCCGCCCCCGCCCCTTACCAGATGCGGACGCGCTGTTCGGGGGTGAGGAACAGCTTGTCGGTCGCCGAGGGCTTGTAGCCCGCGTACCACGGGTCGAGGTTGCGCACGACCCATGCCCGCTGCTCCGACGGCGAGTGCGGGTCGGTCAGCAGCCGCTGGCGCAGATTCGCCTCGCGGTAGCTGCGCCGCCACACCTGCGCCCAGCCGAGGTAGAAACGCTGTTCGGGGGTGTAGCTGTCGATCACCGGCTGGTTCCCCGGATAGGCGTGGGTGTACGCATCCCACGCCACGGTCAGCCCCGCGAGGTCGGCGATGTTCTCGCCCAGCGTCAGTTCGCCCTTCACATGCATGCCCGGCAGCGGCTCATAGGCGTCATACTGCTTGACCAGCGCGGCGGTGCGTTCGCCGAAGCGCTTCACGTCCTCCGGCGTCCACCATTCGGTGAGGCTGCCGTTGACGTCGTACTTGCTGCCCTGATCGTCGAAATGGTGGCTGATCTCATGCCCGATCACCGCGCCGATCGCGCCGTAATTGACCGCCGGGTCCGCCGCCGGATCGAAGAACGGCGGTTGCAGGATCGCCGCCGGGAACACGATCTCGTTCATCACCGGGTTCGCATAGGCGTTCACGGTCATGGGGGTCATGAACCATTCCCACTTCTGGATCGGCTTGCCCAGATGCTGCACATTGTAGCGCTGCTGCCACTGGTTCGCGCGCAGCATGTTGCCGAAGGCGTCGCCGGGCACGATCGTGAGGTCGCTCATGTCGCGCCAGCGGTCGGGATAGCCGATCTTGGGGGTGAAGGCCGCCAGCTTGGCGCGGGCCTTCACCTTGGTTTCCGGAGCCATCCAGTCGAGCTGGTCGATGCGCCTGCCCATCGCGGCGGTGACGTTGCGGACCAGTTCGTCCGCCGCCGCCTTGGTCGCGGGCGGGAAATATTTCTCGACATAGACCTTGCTCACATCGTCGGCCAGCGCGTCCGAGGTGAAGCTGACCGCGCGCTTCCAGCGTTCCTCCTGCGCGGGCGTGCCCGACAGGGTGGTGCCGTAGAAGGCGAAATTCTCGTCGTCATAGGCCTTGGGCAGCACGCTCGCGAAATTGTCGAGCGAGCGCAGCAGCAGCTGGTCCTTCAGCACCGCCAGCGGGGCCGCGGCGATCACCTTCGCCATGCCGGTGAAGGCGCTGGGCTGCGCGACGATCACGCTGTCGGTGTTCGCGCCGAGGCCACGGAAATAGGTGGCGAAGTCGAAGCCCGGCGCGCGCCGCTGCAATTCGGCGACGGTCATCTTGTTGTAGGTCTTGTTCGCGTCGCGGTTCTGGATGCGGGTCCAGTGCGCCCGGGCGAACTGCGTCTCGAGTGCGACCACCGCCTTCGCGCGGGCGGCGGCATTGGGCTCGCCCGCCAGCGTCAGCAGCTTGGTCAGATGCGCCTCGTAGGCGGCGCGGGTCGCCGCCAGCTTCGCGTCGGTCGAGAGATAATAGTCGCGGTCGGGCATGCCGAGGCCGGACTGGCCCGCGGACAGCGCATAGACCTGCGGCTGCTTGTCGTCGGGGCCGACATAGGCACCGAACGGCGCGCCGACGCCCGCCTGCGACGCCTTGGCGGCGAGCACGGCATAACCCGCCTTGGCCTTCAGCGCCTTGATCTCGTCCAGCCATGGCCGGATCGGGGCAAGGCCCTTGGTCTCGATCGCCGCATCGTCGAGGAAGGTGGCATAGGCGGTGCCGATCTTCGAGGTCGGATCGCCCTTCGCCGCGTCGAGCAGTTCGCGGGTGCGGGTGCGCGACAGATCGTCGAGGGCGGTGAACATGCCGTAGTTCGACTTGTCCGCCGGAATCGGGGTGATCCGCTCCCACGTGCCGTTGGCGTATTTGTAGAAATTGTCGCCGGGACGGACGCCGGTGTCCATGCCCGCGGTGTCGAAGCCGAAGCTGCCGATCTCGGGCTTGGGCGCAGGAGGCAGCGGCGCAGGCGACGGTTCGGGCGTGGCG
Source organism: Sphingomonas silueang (assembly GCF_040049155.1). Lineage (NCBI taxonomy): Bacteria > Pseudomonadati > Pseudomonadota > Alphaproteobacteria > Sphingomonadales > Sphingomonadaceae > Sphingomonas > Sphingomonas silueang. Next base: position 165,138 of record NZ_JBDZDK010000008.1, on the reverse strand, counting down.
GCAGCGGTCTGGACCGGCGCGGTCGGCTGCGTGGCGCAGGCGGACAGCGCGGTGGCTGCGAGCAGGGAGACAAGGACGAAACTACGCCGCATCGGGAAAGCCTTTTCGTATCAGGTGATACGGTGATGCTGCACCCGGGGATATCGATCGTCAATATGGGAAGCACTTTCGCTCCCCTCCCTGGAAGGGAGGGGAGAAGTCGGGCATCCGCGCCCTATTCCCGGTGATGCCGCCGCTTCCACTTGGCGGCGATCCACAGCCGCCAGCCGAGCGCCGCGACGGCATAGCCCAGCACCGCACCGATCACCGAGCACACCACCATGCCGAGCGCGGTGGCTGGGCCGACCTCCGCCACCAGCCAGTCGAGCCAGCCCGGCGGCGCCGCCACCGCATCGCCGATCGGCTGCCCCGGCACCACCCGGTCGAGATGCAGCAGCCAAGCGCCCACCTTGTAGTAGAGGATGAACAGCAGCGGCGTGGTGATCGGGTTGGTGAAGAAGGTGGTGAGCGCGGCGGCGGGCACGTTGGCGCGCAAGGGGAGCGCCAGCACCGCCGACGCCGGTATCTGTCCCAGCGGGATCAGGATGCCGGTGAACATGCCCAGCGCCACGCCGCGCGGCACCGATCGCCGGGTGAAGCGCCACAATTCGGGGGCGAGCACCCGGTGGGCGACCGGGCGCAGGAAGCGGATGCCCTCGATCGATTCGCGCGTCGGCAGGTTGGCGCGGACCCAGCGCAGCGCCCGCGCACCCAGCCGCCGGTCGTTGCCCTGCCGGTCAGCCACGGTCCCGCAGCAACCTTCCGGCTTCGCGCTTCCATTCGCGCTCCTTGATATGCTCGCGCTTGTCGTGGGTCTTGCGGCCCTTGGCCAGCGCCAGCTCGACCTTGGCCCGCCCCTTGGAGTTGAAATAGACCGACAGCGCGATCAGCGTCATGCCGTCGCGGGCGACCGCGCCGTGCATCTTGTTGATCTCGCGCTCGTGCAGCAGCAGTTTGCGCGGGCGGCGCGGTTCGTGGTTGAACCGGTTGCCGTGGCTGAATTCGGGCACGTTCGAGTTGATGAGCCACACCTGCCCGTCGCGGACGTCGGCATAGCTTTCGGTGATCGATCCCTCGCCGAAGCGCAGCGACTTCACCTCGGTGCCGGTCAGCGCGATGCCCGCCTCGTACACGGTGTCGATCTCGTAATCGAAGCGCGCGCGGCGGTTTTCGGCGACGGTCTTCTTCTTGTCGAACAACTGGGGACGCGGACGGCTCATGGCCTGCGACATAGGAGGTCGCGGGGCGGAGGGGAAGCACCATCGCTCCTCCCCGGCACGGGGAGGGGGACCGCCCGCGCCAGCGGGTGGTGGAGGGGGTTCGCCGCAGACGCACCGGTTCCGTATGCGGATACCCCGCTCCACCAGCTTCGCTGGTCCCGCTCCTCGTGCCGGGGAGGATCCTATGCGTCCAGTGCTTCGCGGACCTTCCTTGCCAGTTCGTCCACCCGGAACGGCTTGGACAGCAGCCGCGTGCCCGGATCGAGGACGCCGTTATGCACCACCGCGTTGCGGGTATAGCCGGTGGTGTAGAGCACCTTGAGCTCGCCCAGCAGCGCGATCGCCCGGTCGGCGAGTTCGCGGCCGGTCATGCCGGGCATCACCACATCGGTGAACAGCAGCGTCGGCACCAGCCCGCGCTCGATCAGCGCCAGCGCGGCGGGGCCGTCCGGGGCATGGGCGACGGTATAGCCCAGATCGCGCAGCACCTCGACCGAGAAGGCGCGCACCCGCGTCTCGTCCTCGACGACCAGAATCGTCTCGCCCGGATGGCCACCGCGGACCTCGGGCGGCAGGCCGCGCGGACCCGGCGTCGGCGTCTCGCCGTAGAAGCGCGGCAGGTAGAGGCGCACGGTCGTGCCCACGCCCGGCTCGGAATAGATGCGGACGTGCCCGCGCGACTGGCGGACGAAGCCGAACACCTGGCTGAGGCCGAGGCCCGTCCCGCGCCCGACCGGCTTGGTGGTGAAGAACGGGTCGAACGCCTTCGCCAGCACCTCGGGCGCCATGCCGCAGCCGGTATCGCTGACCGCGATCATCACATATTGCCCGGCGGCCATCTCCGCCTCGCGCGCATAGTCGTCGCCGATATGCGCGTTGGCGGTCTCGATCGTCAGCTTGCCGCCGTCCTCCATCGCATCGCGCGCGTTGACCGCGAGGTTGACGATGGCGTTCTCCAACTGGCCGCGATCCGCCTCCGCCCGCCACAGCCCGGCGCCCAGCACCGTCTCGACCGCGATACGTTCGCCCAGCGTGCGGGCGAGCAGGTCGGTCAGGTCGGCGATCAGGCGATTGCCCTCGACCGGCTCGGGCGACAGCGGCGACTGGCGCGAGAAGGCGAGCAGCCGCCGGGTGAGTGCGGCGGCACGGTCCGCGCCGTCCTTCGCCGCATCGACATAGCGCTGGATGTCGTGGTTGCCGCGTGCCAGCCGCCGCCCGATCATGTCCAGCCCGCCGATCACGACCGCCAGCATGTTGTTGAAATCATGCGCGATGCCGCCGGTCAACTGGCCGACCGCCTCCATCTTCTGCAACTGGCGCACCTGCGTCTCGGCGGCGGCGCGGGCGGAGGCGGCGTCGTGCAGTTCGGTGGCGACCCGTTCGAGCTGCGCGCCCTGCCGCCCGACCTTCGCCTCGAGCTTCACCAGCGCGTCGGCGCGCTGCACCGCGACCCAGGTGATCTCGGCGATCTCGGTCACGAGCGCGACCTCGCCCGGCAGCCAGCGGCGCGGGGTGGCGTGGTTGAGGATCAGCACCGCCTCCACCCGCCCGTCGTGGCGCAGCGGCACGCACAGCCCGGCGCGCGCGGTATAGTTGGCGACCAGTTCGGGCTCGAAATCGGGGTCGTGACTGAAATCATGCGACACGATCGGATGGCCGCCGCGCAGCTTCTGGACGTTTACGCGCCCGAAGCGGTCGAACGAATGGCTGCCGCTGAGCGTCGGCAGCGCCCCGTCGTTCCAGCCCGCGCCGTAGCGGACCTGGTGTCCGCCGATCCGGGCGAAGGCGACGCGGTTGATCCCGAGCCGTTCGCCCAGCGCCTGTGCGGTGAAGCGCATGATCGCCGCCGGATCGCTGGCCGCGCGCTGCCGTGCGCTGAGCGCGAGCACGAAGTCGCGTTCGTCGCGGGCGGCGATGGCGGCGAGTTCGGCCTGCTTGCGGTCGTCGATGTCGTAGCTGACGCCGGGGAAGCGGACCGGGCGACCGTCGTCGTCGAACACGCAGCGTCCCTGTGCCGACACCCAGCGGACGCGGCCTTCGGCGTCGAGCAGGCGATATTCGGCGAGGAACGTGCCGTCGCCCGACGGGTCCATCGCCCCCTCGATCAACCGCTGTGCTGCGGGCAGGTCGTCCGGGTGGATGCCGCCGAAGAACACGTCGATCGATGCGCCGTCCGCCGCCACCTGCGGATCGACGCCGTAGAGCAGCGCGAAGCGGGCGTCGGCGCGGATGATATCGGCCTGCACGTCCCAGTCCCATGCGCCGATGTTGCGCCCCGCCGACAGCGCCTGTTGCAGCCGTTCGTCGGCGGCGGCGCGTTCGCGCTCGGCCACGACGCGCGAGGTCGTCTCGCCGGTGACGCAGAACAGGCCCGCGATCCGGCCCGCATCGTCAAAGGCCGGGGAATAGGTGAAGCTCCACCAGCTTTCCTCCGGCTCGCCGGTGCGTTGCAGGTCGAGCTTCATATCGGTCGCGACGAAACTGCCGCCCGCCAGCGTCCGTTCGACCAGGGGCACGAGTTCGTCCCAGATATTGGCCCATACCACGTCGAACCGCTCGCCCAGCGCCTTGTCCACCCGATGGCCGAGGATCGGGCGATAGGCGTCGTTGTAGAAGCAGTGCAGATCCGGCCCCCACGCGAGGAACATCGGCGTGGGGCAGGCGAGCATCATCGCCAGCAGCGCGCGCAGCGACACCGGCCACGCATCGATCGGCCCGAGCGGCGTCCGCGACCAGTCGCGTGCGGCGATTTCCCGCCCGGTAAGTGTCTGAAGCGAAATGGGTCCGTTAGGCATATGCCCGGCGTGTTAGCCGATCAGCCCGGCATGTGCGAGTGCTGCGTCGACCGCGGCGCGCGATGCCGCCGACGGCGGGGTCATCGGCAGGCGCAGGTCGGTCGGGAAGCCGGGCCGCACGCGCCCCAGCGCATATTTCACCGGGCCGGGCGAGGCATCGCTGAACAGCGCGGCATGGAGCGGATAGAGCCGGTCCTGGATGGTCAGCGCGCGGGCATAGTCGCCGCACTGGCAGGCGTCCTGGAACTCGGCGCACATCGCGGGCGCGACATTGGCGGTGACGGAGATCGCGCCGGTGCCGCCCATCGCCATGAATGCCAGCGTCATGTCGTCGTTGCCCGACAGCTGCGCGAAGCCGGTGCCGCAGCGCGCGCGATGCTCGGCGACGCGCGCCATCTGGCCGGTCGCGTCCTTGATGCCGACGACGACCTCGGGGAACGCCTGCACGATCCGCTCGACCGTCTCGACCGCGATGTCGGTGACGGTGCGCGCGGGCACGTTGTAGAGAACGATCGGCAACCCGCCCTGCCCCGCCAGCACTTCGAAATGGCGGAACACCCCTTCCTGATTGGGTCGGTTGTAATAGGGCGGGACCAGCAGCGCCGCCGCCGCCCCCGCCGCCTTCGCCGCATGGACGTGGTGCAGCGCGACCGCGGTGTCGTTCGAGCCGCAGCCCGCGATCACCGGCACGCGCCCGCCCGCCTGATCGACGCAGACCCGCACGACGTGATCGTGCTCCTCGATGGTCATCGTCGCCGCCTCGCCGGTGGTGCCGCAGGGGACCAGCGCCGACGAACCGCTCTCGATCTGCCAGTCGACGAGCGCGCGGAACGAGGCTTCGTCGAATCGACCGTTGGCGAACGGCGTGACGAGGGCCGGGATCGAACCGGAAAACATGGGGATAAACGCTCCGTCGAGAGGAATCTGGGCCGAAAAGGTGGCGACAGATACGGCGCGCTTCCATATCATGTCCAGTATGCTGACCACCGTGTTCAAGAGCGCGTTCCTGCTCGCCGGCGTCGCCAGTGCCGCCGTGGCCGCAGGGGTGTTGCAGACGCCCTTTCCGCAATCCGCGCCCGTGGCCCCCACGGCGACGCGACAGCCATTGCCGCCGGGCTATGTCCCCTCCGTCCCCGCGCCCGCCACGGTGCAGGCCCCGGTGCCCTATGACCCGATCCAGCCGGTGCTGGCCGACTGGAAGCGGTTGCAGCAGTCGGACAATTATCCCTTCGGCGAATACGCCCGCTTCCTGCTGGCGCATCCGGGCTTTCCGGGCGAGACCAGCCGCCGTGCCGCCGCCGAGACGGTGCTGGCCGACGGCGGGCAGGACCCGTCGACGGTGCTGCGCTTCTTCGGGCGCTATCCCCCGCTGACCGCCGCCGGACAGTTGCGCTATGCCGAGGCGCTGATGGCGACCGGCCAGTCGGGCGCGGCGAACGATGCGGCGCGCGCGGCGTGGCGGCGGGGCGCGTTGCGTACTGCCGACGAGAGCAAGCTGTTCACCCGGTTCGCGGGCGTGCTGACCCCGGCCGATCACGACGCGCGGATGGACCGGCTGTTGTGGCAGGGGGCGACCAGCGCGGCCCAGAAGCAGATCGGCTTCGTGTCGGCGACGATGCGCCCGACCTTCGATGCGCGGCTGTCGTTCAAGGGCGGCGGGGCCGACGCCACGGTGCGCGGCGAGCAGCCGGGGGTGGACCGGGCCGATCCGGGCTATGTCGCCGACCGGGCGATGTGGCTGCGCGCGACCGGCCAGTCGGCGGCGGCGCGCGCCTACCTCGCCCAGCCGCGCCGCCTGTCGCGGACGCCGGGCGATGTCGAGGAATGGCTGGAGGTGCTGCTGACCAATGCCCGCGCCGCGCAGGCCGACGGACAGTATTCGCTGGCGTACCAGATCGCGTCGCAGATCGACGATGCGTTCCCCGCGGGCACGGTGATCGCCGACGAGCCGTACGGCGAGCGCGACGACTATACCAGCCTTGCATGGCTGGCGGGCACGGTCGCGCTCCAGCAGTTGAACCGCCCGACCGAGGCGGCGGGGATGTTCGCGCGCTATGCCAGCGGGTCGCGCACCCCGACGGTGCGCACCAAGGGCTATTACTGGGCGGGCCGCGCGGCGGAGGCGGCGGGCGACCGGCCGACCGCCGATCGCTGGTATGCGCAGGCGGCCGATCTGGGCGACCTGTTCTACGGCCAGCTGGCCAGCGAGCGGATCGGGCGTCCGTTGCGTGCGCCCGCCGCGACCGCCGATCCCGCCGCCGTGCCCGCCGCGGTCCGCACCGCCTATATGAACGGCGAGGTCGCGCGCGCGGTACGCTATCTCGGGCGCACCGGCCAATATGCCGACCAGACGCTGTTCGTCCGCAAGATCGCCGAGGATGCGCGCAGCGACACCGACCACGCGCTGGCGGTCGAGCTGGCGCGGGCGGTCGACCGCCCCGACCTGGGCGTGATGGTCGGGCGCAGCGCGCTGCTGAACGGGCACAGCGACTATACGCTGGCGGGCTATCCTTCCGTCAGCGTACCCGGACCGCATCAGGGGCAGTTCACGCTGATCCATGCCATCGCGCGGCAGGAAAGCCAGTTCGACCGCACCGCCGTCAGCCGCGCGGGTGCGCGGGGCCTGATGCAGCTGATGCCGGGCACCGCGCGCGAGACGGCGGGCAAGCTGGGGCTGTCGTACAGCGCGTCGTCGCTGAACGATCCCAGCTACAACATGCAGCTCGGATCGACCTATATCCAGCGGATGCTCGACTATTACGGCGGCAGCTATCCGCTAGCGATCGCGGCGTACAACGCGGGTCCGGGCAATGTGAACAAGTTCATCCGCGCCAACGGCGATCCGCGCACGCCGGGCGTCGACGTGGTGGAATGGATCGAGAAGATCCCGCTGACCGAGACGCGCGGCTATGTGCAGCGGGTGCTGGAGAACGCCGTCGTCTATGACCTGATCCACGCCGACAAGGCGCGCTCGCGGGGCCCCAACAACCTCAGCTGGTATCTGGGAAAGAACCGTCCGGGATGAGCGAGCCGCGGCCCAATTACATCACCCCCGCGGGCTATGCCGTGCTCAAGGCGGAATATGACCAGCTGCTGGGGAGCGAGCGCCCGAAGCTGGTCGACGTCATCGCCTGGGCGGCGGGCAACGGCGATCGTTCGGAGAACGGCGACTATATCTACGGCCGCAAGCGGCTGCGCGAGATCGACCGGCGGCTGGGGTTCCTCGCGAAGCGGATGAAGGCGGCGCGGGTGGTCGATCCCGCCGCGCAGACCGAACGGGGCCGCGCGTGGTTCGGCGCGGTGGTGACGATCGCGGACGAGGACGACAACCATCGCACGCTCGAACTGGTCGGCGACGACGAGGCCGACGCGGGCAAGGGCCGGATCGGCTGGAACTCGCCGATGGCACGCGCATTGCGCGGCAGTGCGGTGGGCGACGTGCGGACGGTGCAACTGCCCGGCGGGGCGAAGGAATATGAGGTGATGGCGATCGGCTATCCGTGAAGGGGTGATGGGTGCAGGGCCATAGGTCGTCGTTCCCGCGCAGGCGGGAACCCATTGCCGCCGACGGTTGCGATTAGGCCGCGACCTCCGCGCATATGGATTCCCGCCTGCGCGGGAATGACGAACGGTAGGTGATGCGTCACCCCACCCCTGCCGTCACCCCGGCGCAGGCCGGGGTCCATGGATACGGGCGGGATCGATCGACGCGCGACCGTGCCGCGTCCATGGATTCCGGCTTTCGCCGGAATGACGATGGGGCCGGGTTCGTCGTTCCCGCGCAGGCGGGAACCGATTGCCGCTGAGGGTTTGGATTAGGTCGCGGCCTCCGCGCATATGGAATCCCGCCTGCGCGGGAATGACGAACGGTAGGTGATGCGTCACCCCACCCCTGCCGTCACCCCGGCGCAGGCCGGGGTCCATCGACACGGGCCGGATCGATCGACGCGCGACCGTGCCGCGTCCGTGGATTCCGGCTTTCGCCGGAATGACGATCTGCGCATATTGGCATACCTACGAAACCTCGCCGCAGTGCAGCGGTTCCTTCTGCAACCCGTCGAGGAGAAACGATGCCCCATTTCACGCCCCTGATCGGTACCATCGTGCTCGCGCTGGTCGCGGCGTTCCTGCTGGGGGCGCTGGCGCATCGGCTGAAGGTGTCGCCGATCGCGGGCTATCTGCTCGCCGGGGTGCTGATCGGGCCGTTCACCCCCGGCGTCGTCGCCGACAGCGGGGTCGCGAGCGAGCTGGCCGAAATCGGCGTCATCCTGCTGATGTTCGGGGTCGGGCTGCATTTCAGCCTGAAGGACCTGCTGTCGGTGTGGCGCATCGCGGTGCCCGGCGCGACCGTGCAGATCGCCGCCGCGACGCTGATGGGCCTCGCGCTGGCGCTGTGGCTCGGCTGGTCGGTGATGGCGGGGGTGTTCTTCGGCCTCGCGCTGTCGGTCGCCAGTACGGTGGTGCTGCTGCGCGCGCTGGAGGGGCGGCAGCTGGTGCAGACCGAACGCGGGCGGATCGCGGTCGGCTGGCTGATCGTCGAGGATCTGGCGATGGTCCTGGCACTGGTGCTGCTGCCGGTCATCGCCGCCGCGAGCGATCCCGACAAGGCGGTCGCGCCGTCGGCGATCCTGTGGTCGGTCGCGGTCACGCTGGCGAAGGTCGGCGGCTTCGTCGCGCTGATGCTGATCGTCGCGCGGCGGGCGATCCCGTGGGCGCTGCACTGGGTGGTGCACAGCGGATCGCGCGAGCTGTTCCGCCTCGCGGTGCTGGCGATCGCGCTGGGGGTCGCGTTCGGATCGGCGCTGGCGTTCGACGTGTCGTTCGCGCTGGGCGCCTTCTTCGCGGGCATGATCCTCGGCGAGACCGAACTCAGCCGCCGCGCGGCGCAGGAGACGCTGCCCCTGCGCGATGCGTTCGCAGTGCTGTTCTTCGTGTCGGTCGGCATGCTGGCGGACCCCAAGGTGCTGGTCGAGCAGCCGCTGCCGCTGCTGCTGACCGTCGCGATCATCGTGGTCGGCAAGTCGGCGGCGGCGTGGGGCATCGTGCGCGCCTTCGGCCATCCGGGCCGCACCGCCGCGACGATCGCCGCCAGCCTCGCGCAGATCGGCGAATTCTCGTTCATCCTCGCCGGGCTGGGGGCGCAGCTCGGCATCCTGCCGCAGGAGGCGCGCGACCTGATCCTTGCCGGGGCGATCGTCTCGATCATGCTCAACCCGGTCCTGTTCGCGCGCGTCGCCGGGCGCGGCATCGGCCCGCACGCGCCGACGCCGGTGGAGACGACGCGCGAGGAACGCCGCGAGGATCATGTCGTCGTAATCGGTGCCGGGCGGGTCGGGCGGCTGATCGCCAAGGGCTGTCGCGACGCCGGGCGCGCCTTCGTGATCGTCGAGGACCAGCGCGACACCGCCCGCGCGGCGGAGGCCGAGGGGTGGAGCGTGGTCGTCGGCAACGCGCTCGACCCGCAGGTGCTGCGCGAGGCGGGCGTCGATCGCGCGACCAAGCTGCTGATCGCGATTCCCGGCGGGTTCGAGGCCGGATCGATCACGGTACGCGCGCGGGAGCTGAACCCCGACCTCTACATCCTGTCGCGCGCCCATTCGTCGGAGGATGTCGCCCATCTCAAGCGGCATGGCGCCGACGAGGTGGTGCTGGGCGAGGAGGAACTGGCGCGCACGATGCTGCGCCGCGCGGGCGAACGCCGGGCGGAGGCCGGCGGGTGACGGTTTCGGTCGCGCCCGGCGGCGCGGTGCGATAGGACGGGCCATGGTCCATCTTCCCCCGCCCAATCCCACCGGCCCCCATCCCGTCGGCAACGTCGCGCTGCTGATCGATGCCGACAATGCCGGTGCCGCCTATCTCGATTCGGTGCTGACGGTGCTGGCCGAGTTCGGCACGGTCAACGTCCGCCGCGCCTATGGCAACTGGCAGAAGCCCGGCCTGAAGAGCTGGGAGAAGCTGCTGATGCGCCACGGGATCGAGCCGTTCCAGCAGTTCGACATCACCAAGGGCAAGAACGCCACCGACATGCGCATGACCATCGACGCGATGGACCTGTTGCTGCGCGGGCGGATCACCGGTTTCGGCATCATGTCGTCGGACAGCGACTTCATGCCGCTGGCCCAGCGCATCCGGCAGGAAGGGGTGCCGGTCTACGGCTTCGGCACCGAACGCACGCCCGAGGGGTTCCGCGAGAGCTGCACGCGGTTCATCGATGTCGCGTCGCTGGACGTGGAGGATGTGGCGAACATGCCGCTGCCGCCGCCGATCGGCGGCACTCCCCCCGCCGCCGCGCCGGTCGCGGCCAGGCCCGCCCCCGCCCCGGCGCGCAAGAGCCAGAAGGTGGACGCCGCGCTCGTGAAGCTGCTGTCGGACGCCTATGATGCGTCGAAGGTCGACAAGAAGGGCTTCGCCAGCCTGTCCGAAGTCGGCCAGCGCGCGGCGAACCGGTCGAGCTTCGACACGCGCAACTACGGGTTCAAGCGCCTGTCCGACCTGATCGAGAAGGTCCGCGAGTTCGAGGTCGAACGGCGCGATACCGGGGTGTTCGTCAAGCTGGTGTGAGGGGGGGCTTCTCAACGGGCTCGAAGCGCAATGCAGGTTTGGCGTGCGCCAACCAGCGCACCCCCCCTTCGCTTCGAGCAGGTTCGAGCGAAGTCGAGAACCGTCCGTCGAGAAGGCAAGGCATCGCCGCACGCGACGACTTCTCGACAAGCTCGAAGCAAACGGATGGCGAGCGGTGCGCTACACCGCCCCCGGCAACGGCATCGCGAACACCGCGCGCGTGCCCGGCCCGGCATGCTCGAACGCCAGCGTGCCGCCCAGCTGGCGCGACAGGCTGGCGACCATCCGCATGCCGAGGCTGGTCGGGCGCGCCGCGGTCGGATCGAAACCCGCAGGCAGGCCGACGCCGTGATCGGTCACGGTCAGCAGCAGTTCGCCGTCGTCGCAGCGGGTGACGACCTCGACCGGACCGCCGCCGTCGCCATAGGCGTATTTGACCGCGTTGGTGACGAGTTCGGTGACGAGCAGCCCCAGCGGGATCGCGGTATCGCCGCTGACGGTCAGCGCCGCAATGTCGCAGTCGATCGCATGGCTCGGCGCCTGTTCGCGCAGCTGGTCGATAATGCCGCACAGCAGCCGGTCGAGCGCCACCACGCCCACCCGGTCGCCCTGCCACAGCTGGTCGTGCGCCTGGCCGATCGCGACGATCCGCGCCTGCGCGTCGCCCAGCAGCCGCTGCACGCGCGGATCGTCGTCCTCGCGCATCTGGAGGTTGAGCATGGCGGAGACCATGGCCAGGCTGTTCTTGACGCGGTGCGATGCCTCCCGCGTCAGCAGTTCCTGATGCTCGATCGCGGCGCGCAACTGCGCCTCGGCCTCCAGCCGTTCGATCGCCACGCCGATCAGGTTGGCGAACCCCTGCATGAAGGCGAGGTCGTCCTCCTCGAACCGGCCGTCCTTGCGGCTGTCGACCTCCAGCACGCCGAAGCGTTTGCCGTTCGCCTCGACCAGCACGTTGATCGCGCGCTTGACGCCGTGGTCGGCCATGAAGCCGGGAGTGCGGAAGCGCTTTTCCTGGTCGAGATGGTTGGAGATCACCGCCTCGCCGGTGCGGAAGGCAAAACCGGCGGGCGAGGCCATGTCGTCGCCCATCTCCGCACCGCCGACGACGCCTTCCCTCCAGCCCACGCCCGCGCGAACGACCAGCGTGCCGCCCTCCCCGTCATGGTGGAGGAACTTGGCGAGGCGGGTGCGCATCCCCTCGGCGGCGAGTTCGACCGCGGCGCGCACGATCTCGTCGATGTCGCGGCTGCGCAGCGCGATGCCGCCGAAGCGCGCGAGGATGCGCTGCTGGTCGAGGCGATAACGGATCGCATCGGCGGGATCGTCCGATCCCGCCTTGTTGTCCTCGACCACGGCCATCGCGTCTAGCGCGTCAGCTTCTTGTAGGCGAGGCGCGTCGGACGATCCGCCGCGTCGCCCATGCGGCGGCGCTTGTCGGCCTCATATGCCTCGAAATTGCCCTCGAACCATTCGACATGGCTGTCGCCCTCGAACGCGAGGATGTGGGTGCACAGGCGATCGAGGAAGAAGCGGTCGTGGCTGATGACCACGGCGCAGCCCGCGAAGCTCTCCAGCGCCTCCTCGAGCGCGCGCAGCGTCTCCACGTCGAGGTCGTTGGTCGGTTCGTCGAGCAGCAGGACGTTGCCGCCCTCCTTGAGCATCTTGGCGATGTGGACGCGGTTGCGCTCGCCGCCGGACAGCTGGCCGACCTTCTTCTGCTGGTCCTGCCCCTTGAAGTTGAACGCGCCGACATAGGCGCGCGTGCCGAGTTCCTGCTTGCCGAAGCGGAACACGTCGAGGCCGTCCGACACCTCTTCCCACACGTTCTTGTTGGGATCGAGGTCGTCGCGCGACTGATCGACATAGCCGAGCTTCACCGTCTGTCCGACCTCGATCGTGCCGCCGTCGGGCTTTTCCTGACCGGTGATGAGCTTGAACAGCGTCGACTTGCCCGCGCCGTTCGGGCCGATCACGCCGACGATGCCGCCGGGCGGCAGGTTGAAGTCGAGATTCTCGAACAGCAGCTTGTCGCCGTACGCCTTGGTCAGGCCCTGCGCCTCGATCACCTTGCCGCCGAGGCGGTCGGGGATCTGGATGAGGATCTGCGCCTTGCCGACCGCGCGATTTTCCTGCCGTTCGACCAGTTCGTCGAACGCGCGGATGCGGGCCTTGCTCTTGGTCTGGCGCGCCTTGGGCGTCTGGCGCATCCATGCCAGCTCGTCCTGGATCGCCTTCGCGCGGCCCGCTTCCTCACGCTCTTCCTGCTCGAGGCGCTTGGCCTTCTTTTCCAGATAGCCCGAGTAGTTCGCCTCGTAGGTGTAGTAGCGCCCGCGATCGAGTTCGAGCACCCAGTTGACCACATTGTCGAGGAAATAGCGGTCGTGCGTCACGAGGATGACGTTGCCGGTATATTCCTTGAGGTAGTTCTCCAGCCACGCGACGCTTTCGGCGTCGAGGTGGTTGGTCGGTTCGTCGAGCAGCAGGATGTTCGGCTTTTCGAGCAGCAGCTTGCACAGCGCGACGCGGCGCTTCTCGCCGCCCGAGAGATTCTCGACCGAGGCGTCGCCCGGCGGGCAGCGCAGCGCCTCCATCGCGATTTCGAGCTGGTTGTCGAGGCTCCAGCCGTCGACCGCGTCGATCTTCGCCTGAAGATCGCCCATCTCCTCCATCAGCGCGTCGAAATCGGTGTCGTCGGTGGGATCGCCCATCTCGGCCGAGATGGCGTTGAAGCGATCGACGAGGTCGGCGACCGAGCGCACGCCGTCCTTGACGTTCTCGATCACGGTCTTGTTCGGATCGAGCTTCGGCTCCTGCGGCAGATAGCCGACCTTGATCCCCTCGGCAGGCCATGCCTCGCCGGTGAATTCGGTGTCGATGCCCGCCATCACCTTCATCAGCGTGGACTTGCCCGCGCCGTTGGGGCCGATGATCGCGATCTTCGCATCGGGCAGGAATTGCAGGTGGATGTTGTTGAGCACCGGCTTGGCGGCACCGGGGAAGGTCTTGGTCAGCCCCTTCATCACATAGCTGTACTGCACGGCCATCGCCGAAGGCTCCGTTTCGTAATGTCTGGAATGGATCGAGGTGTCGGTCAGCGATGTAGCGACGGGGCGGGGCGTTGGCAACGCGGGGGTATGCGACCCTCCGGGCCGTACTTCGTGATCCTCCCCGCCTGCGGGGAGGATCTTGGGTTGCGTCCGATCCAAACGTATGGAACGCAGGCGTACCGAACCGAAGGGGAACCCATGCGCCGTCTGTTGCTTGCCGCCCTTGCCCTGCCGCTGCCCGCGCTCGCCCAGCCGACCGCCGCCGACGTCGCGGCCCTGCGCGACGCCGCGCTGACCGATACGGTGGCATGGGACATCACCGAGGGGCTGACGACCGAGATCGGCCCGCGCCTGGCCGGCACCCCCGACGAGGCGCGCGCGCGCGAATGGGCGGTGGCGAAGCTCAAGGCGCTGGGGTTCAGCAACGTCCGCATCGAGCCGTACCGCATGCCGGTGTGGGTGCGCGGCGCGGAGACGGCGGCGATCGTCAGCCCCTTCCCCCAGCCGCTGGCGATCACCGCGCTCGGCAATTCGGGGGCGACCCCGCCGGACGGGCTGGAGGCGGAGGTCGTCTTCTTTCCGACGCTCGACGACCTGAAGGCCGCCCCCGACGGCAGTCTCAAGGGCAGGATCGCCTTCGTCAGCCACGCGATGACCGCGACGCAGGACGGATCGAGCTATGGCGCGTTCGGCGCGGTGCGGCGCGCGGGGCCGGGAATCGCTGCGCAAAAGGGCGCGGCGGCGATCGTCATCCGATCGATCGGGACCGATCATCACCGCAATCCGCATACCGGCTCCACCGTATTCCCGACCGGCATCAAGCCGATCCCGGCGGGTGCGCTGTCGGTGCCCGACGCCGAGCAGCTCGAACGCGCGCTGAAGCGGGGCAAGCCGGTGCGCCTCAAGCTGGTGCTGACCCCGCGCCAGATCGGCGAGCGCGAGTCGGGCAACGTCGTCGCCGAGGTGCCGGGCAGCGATCCGTCGGCGGGAATCGTGCTGATCGGCGGGCATCTCGACAGCTGGGACCTCGGCACGGGTGCGATCGACGATGCGGCGGGCCTCGGCATCACCACGGCGGCGGCGAAGCGGATCATGGCGGCGGGCACCCCGCGCCGCACGATCCGCGTCGTCTGGTTCGGCGCGGAGGAAGTGGGCGGCGTCGGCGGGCGCGCCTATGCCAGGGCGCATGCGGGCGAGCGGCACGCGATCGCCGCCGAGAGCGACTTCGGCGCCGACCGGGTGTGGCAGTTCGACGTGGGCCTGCCGCCGGAAGCCGCACCGATCGCGACGCGACTCGCCGCCGCGCTCGCCCCGCTGGGCATCGCCAGGGGCAGCAAGTTCGCGGGCGACGGCACCGACATCGGCCCGACGCTGGCGCAGGGCGTGGCGGGCATCGACCTGACGCAGTCGGGGCTGCGCTATTTCGATCTCCACCACACGCCGGACGACACGCTGGACAAGGTGGACCCCGGGCAACTCCGCCAGAACGTAGCGGCATGGACCGCGATGCTGGCGGTCGTCGCCAACGCGCCCGAGCCGATCGGACCCGTCACCCGGCCGCGCTGAGTTGTGTCCGGAATATTGCCGAACGGTTCCTCCATTGGTCGCAAAGCCGCATTCCTGCCACATTCAAAGATTGACGGCAGCGCAGCATACGCTATTGCGGGAACGTCGCGACGGCATCGCTGCCGGATAAAACGCGAAGTATATTTTTGGGAGCTACCCCTATGAAGAAGATCCTGCTCGTTGCCGCCGCCGCCGGCCTCCTCTCGGTCGCCGCCTGCAAGAACACCCCGGCCGACAACGCCGCCGACGCCGCTTCGGACAACCTGGAAATGATGGCCGACAACCTCGAAGCCCAGGCCGAGAACACCTCGAACGAAGCCGTTGCGGCCGACCTGATGAACGCTTCGGAGAACGCCGAAGACGCTTCGGACGCGATCGAGAACGCCGGCGAACTGAACGGCATGTAATTCCCGTCTCCGGCGCGGCTCACCCGCACCGGAACCGGATTGCAAAGAAAGGGGCGCCCCGGCATCGGGACGCCCCTTTTTTATTGGGCCGGGCGGTCGTTTTGCGGATGCGAAGGGCGCGATCCGGACATGGCGTCATCGTGGCACGATTGCGGCATGTCACAGGGGCGTAACGACTTATTCGCCCTCCAGCCGGGCCAGCGCGATACGGTGCTCGGCGGCGAGGCGGCGGTGGGCATCGCGCGCCGCCGGGCTGGTCGCGTCGCGCGCGAATTCCTGTTCCTGCAGGAAGCGACGGCGATGATAGTCCGCCGGGTCGCCCGTCGCTTCCATCGGCGGCGCCACATGGCGAAAGACCCGGAACCAGTCGAAGAACCTGCCCATCGCTCCCGTCTCCCAAAGAAAAGGGGCCGGGGCGCGAACGCCCCGGCCCCGAAGCGCGGCCTCAGAACTGGAAGCCGACGCCCGCATTCGCCCCGGCATAGCCGCGGCTGTCGATCGTGCCGCCGAACTTCACGACCGCCTGTCCGTCGTTGAAGGCGCGCGATGCGCCGAACGCCATCGCCGACTGGCCGCGATAGGTGCCGACACCGGCGGCGATCATGGTCTTGCCCGGCTCCATCGCCTGCGGCAGCGCCGCCACCGCCATCGCCGCCGACGATCCGGCGCTCATGTCGCGCCGCATGTCGCGCAGGTCGAACCCGACCTGCGTCAGGCGGCTGTCGATATAGTTGGTCGCCTCGACGAAGGTGTTGCGCATGCTGGCCTGCAACTGGCCGACATTGACCGCATCGGTCGCCGCGGTGCCCGCCGCGACGTTGCGCACCGTGACCGGCGTGGTCCCGTTGCCGAGCGTCACCCCGCCGTCGGCGGCGTACTGTACCGAGTTGCTGCCGAGCGCGAGGGCGGCCTGTGCCGTCTGCTGGGTGGCGAACAACTGCCCGCCGTTCACCGCCTGGGTCGAACCGGCGGCGACGGCGCCGTTGGCGACATTGGCGATCGTCACTGGCGCCGCGGCATTGCCCCCGGCCAGCGTGATCGTGTTGGTCCGCTGTCCGGCAGCGTTACGGTCGTACTGGATGCTGTTCGACGCCTGTTGCGAGACCGCGAACAGCTGCCC
Organism: Sphingomonas silueang; assembly: GCF_040049155.1. Lineage (NCBI taxonomy): Bacteria > Pseudomonadati > Pseudomonadota > Alphaproteobacteria > Sphingomonadales > Sphingomonadaceae > Sphingomonas > Sphingomonas silueang. Next base: position 148,380 of record NZ_JBDZDK010000008.1, on the reverse strand, counting down.
GCCGTTGACCGCGTCGGTCGAGCCTGCCGCGACGCTGCCGCCCGCGACGTTGTGCAGGCCGACCGGGGCCGCCGCATTCGCGCCGATCAGCGTCACGTCGTTGGTGCGCACCCCGCCGTTGGGCGTCGTCGGGCTGCCGGGGTTGCTGTACTGCACGGCCGACACCGTGCTGCCGGTGACGATGTTCGACAGGTTGGTGATGGCCGTCGTGTTCGACGCGACCTGCGCATTGGTCGCGGCGAGCTGTCCGCCGTTGATCGCGTCGGTCGATCCGGCGGCGACCACGCCCGCGCGGACGTTGTGCAGCCCGACCGGGCCGCCGCTTGCTCCCACCAGCGTCGTGTCGTCGGTGATCGTGCCGCCGTTGGGCGTCGTCGGGCTGCCCGCATCGGCATATTTGATCGGGGCGTTGCCGACCTGCGTCTGGAGGTTGGTGATCGCGGTCGTGTTGTTGTTGATCGCGGTCGTGTTGTTGTCGACGCGGGTGGTCAGGTTGGTGATCGCGGTGCTGGTGCCCGCCTGATTGTTCTGCAGGTTGGTGATCGCGGTGGTGTTGCTGGCGATCTGGGTCGTGTTGTTGCTGACCCGCGTGTCGAGCGAGGCGACGTTGTTCTCGACGGTGGTCAGCCGCCCTTCGGTGTTGGTCACGCGGGTGCCGAGTGCCGCCACCGCCTGGTTGGTGGTGTTGAGCTGGTCGCCGTTGACCGCATCGGTGGAGCCCGCACCCACGTTGCCTGCGCGGACGTTGTGGAGCCCCACCGCGCCGCCGCTGGCCCCCACCAGCGTCAGCTCGTCGGTCACGGTGCCGCCGTTGGGCGTCGTCGGCGCGGCGGCGGTCGAGTAGCGCACCGGCCCCGCCGATCCGTTGCCGATCTGGGCGATGGCGGCGGTGTTGGCGGCGACCTGCGTATTGGTGGCGAACAGCTGCGATCCGTTCACCGCATCGCGCGAGGTGGCCGACAGCTGCCCGGCGGCGACGTTGGCGAGCAGCGTGCCGTTCGCCCCGCCGAAGGTCAGCCGGTCGCGGGCGGCATTGTCATACTGCACCGCGCTCAGCGTCAGCGCGGCGATGGCGTTGGTGTTGCCGGTCACGCGGGTGTCGAGCCCGCCGATCGAGGTCAGCGCGCCGTCCAGCCGCTGGTTGGTGGTGAACAGCTGCGACCCGTTGACCGCATCGGTCGAGGTGGCGGAGAGCGCGCCGGCCGCGACGTTGCCGATCGTCACCGCCTGTCCCGGCGCCGCGCCGACCAGGGTGATGCCGCCGGTACGGTTGCCCGCCGCATCGACGTCATAGCGTACCGCATTGGCGGTGGTGCCCTGCAAGGTGGTGATCGCGTTCGTGTTGCTGGTCACGCGGCCGTCGAGGTTGGTGATCGCGGTGGTGTTGTTGCCCACCTGCGTATTGGTCGCGAACAGCTGCGACCCGTTCACCGCCTGGGTCGAGGCGGCGTCGAGCGCACCCGGCCCGACGTTCGCCAGCGTCACGTTCGCGCCGGGCGTGGCGCCGATGAAGGTGACGCCGCCCGTGCGGTTGCCCAGCGCATCGGTGTCATAGCGCACCGTATTGGCGCCCGCCCCCTGCAAGGCGTTGATCGCGATCGTGTTGTTGGTGATCGCGGTCGTATTGGCCGTGACGCGCGTGTCCAGCCCGGCGATGGCGGTGGTGTTCGCGCCGACCTGCGTATTGGTCGCGAACAGCTGCGATCCGTTCACCGCGTCGGTCGACGTGGCGGTCAGCGCGCCTGCGCCGACATTGCCCAGCGTCACCGTCGCGCCCGGCGTCGACCCGACCAGCGTCAGCCCGCCGGTACGGTTGCCCGCCGCATCGACATCGTAGCGCACGGCGTTGCCGACCGCGCCTTGCAGGGCGGCGATGTCGGTCGTGTTGGTGGTGACGCGGGTGTCGAGGCCCGCGATGGCATTGGTGTTGCTGGTCGTCCGGGTGTCGAGTCCGGCGATCGCCGTCGTGTTGTTGGTCGTGCGCGTGTCGAGCCCGGCGATGGCATTGGTGTTGGTGCCGACCTGGGTGTTGGTCGCGAACAGCTGCGATCCGTTGACCGCATCGGTCGAGGTCGCGGTCAGCGCGCCCGCGCCCACGTTGCCGAGCGTCACCGTCGCCCCCGGCGTCGCGCCGACGAAGGTGACGCCGCCGGTGCGCACGCCCGCCGCATCGGTATCGTAGCGCACCGCATTGCCGACCGCGCCCTGCAGGGCGGCGATGTCGGTGGTGTTGGTCGTCACGCGGGTGTCGAGGCCCGCGATGGCGTTGGTGTTGCCGGTCGTGCGCGTGTCGAGCCCGCCGATCGCGGTGCTGTTGTTGGTGACGCGGGTGTCGAGCCCGGCGATCGCCGTCGTGTTGCTCGTGGTCCGGGTATCGAGGCCGCCGATCGCATTGGTGTTGTTCGTCACCCGCGTATCCAGCCCGGCGATGGCGTTGGTGTTGGTGCCGACCTGGGTGTTGGTCGCGAAGAGCTGCGACCCGTTGACCGCTTCGGTCGAGGTGGCGGTCAGCGCGCCCGCGCCGACGTTGCCGACGGTCACGGTCGCGCCGGGCGTCGCGCCGACCAGCGTCAGCCCGCCGGTGCGCACCCCCGCCGCATCGGCGTCATAGCGCACGGCGTTCGCGGTCTGCCCTTGCAGGGTGGTGATGGCGGTGGTGTTCGCACCGACCTGCGCATTGGTGGCGAACAGCTGCGATCCGTTGACCGCCTCGGTCGAGGTCGCCGTCACCGCGCCCGCGCCGACATTGGCGAGCACGGTGCCGCCCGCCCCGCCCAGCGTGGCGCGGGCACGGGTCGCGTCGTCATACTGGATCGCGGTGCCGGCGAGCGCCGTCACCTGATTGGCGACGCCGGTCAGCTGGCCCACGGTCGCGGCGTCGGTCGCGGCGGTACCGGCGGCGACGTTGGTGATCTGCCGCGCGCCGCCCGCCGTGCCGACCGAAACCTCGCCGGCCGAGGTCTGCGGCGCGGCGAGGCCGAGCGCGGCATAGTTGGCGACCGCACCGCGACCGGCGGTCGATCCCGCGCCCAGCGCCACGCTGTTGGCCGCCGTCACGCTGCTGTTGAAGCCGAAGGCGATGCTGCCGGTCGCGGTGCCGCTCGCCACCGCGCCGTTGCCGAAGGCGATGGCGTTGATGTCCGCCGCCGATGCCACCGCGCCTTCCGCGCCGAGGCCGGTGATACGGTTGCCGCCGATCGAGATGCCCGCCGGGGTGTTGAGGCTGATCTGGTCGGAGGTCGCGCGGCACTGATCGTTCGGGCCGACCACGTTGCCGCTGGTGTCGAGCACCTGGAGGGTGATCGGCTGGCCCGCTGCTGCCTGGTTCAGCAATCCGGTGACGTTGGTATTGAGCGTCGCCCCGCCCAGACCGAGCAGGGGGATGCCGAGGAGCTGGTTCACCCGGCTCTCGATCGGCGCGGTGATCCCGGTGAGTACCGGCGACATGATGCCGGTGACGACCGACGGGGGCAACTGCACGCCGCTGCACGCGCTGACCACGCGGGTTTGCGCGGCGGCCTGTTGCGCGGCGCCGATGCCGATCAGGACGGTGGTTCCCATGAGCGTCCGGAGCAGCAGGCGCGGGACGGCGATACGCGGGGTGGCGGTGGCCATGATGATACATCCTCCTGTGTGCCGAGAATGGGGGGCTTCTCGTGCCGGGTGATGCTGGCCGCGTCGTACCCAAGGATTGATGTGCGCGATGCACCCGGCGGGATGCGGAAATTGCGGCCTTCGCCCCGCCCGCCGGAACAGCCTTTCCGCGCCGTTAACCGGCGATCGTTCATCCGAATGACGAAAAATCCGGAAATCGACGCCCTTTGATCGCGGTCGGAGCGAAGGGCAGGCTGCGGAAAAGAAAGAATTTCCCGATCGAGCGGCAGCGCGGCCCGCCGCCTGGCTGTCCATGTGCTATTGCGAGTCCTTCGCATTCGCGGTAGGCGCATGGCGGGACTGCGGGGGAACGGCGGGTGACGGGCGGATGGATGATCCTTGCGGCGGCGGTGCTGCCGCCTGCGCCCGCCGATCTGCCCGACGGACAGGAGATCGTGGTCGTCGGGCGCGCCTCGCCCGCGCCGGTCGCCGCCGATGACCGCTACAAGCCGGTGCCCGACGCATCGACGCTGCGCAGCGACGCATCGCCGCTGACCAGCCCGCAGGCGGTGGCGATCGTACCCGCGCAGGTGATCGCCGACCAGCGCCCGCGCTTCCTCGACGATGTGCTCGCCAACGTCAGCGGCATCACCCAGGGCAATACGCTGGCGGCGACGCAGGATACGGTGCTGAAACGCGGCTTCGGGGCCAATCGCGACGGATCGGTCATGCACAACGGCATGCCGGTGGTGCAGGGCCGCGCCTTCACCGCCGCGGCGCAGAGCGTGGAGGTGCTGAAAGGCCCCGCCTCGCTGCTCTACGGCATCATGGACCCCGGCGGGGTCATCAACATCGTGACCGCCAAGCCGCTGCCCGCCGCACAGGGATCGGTGACGCTGGCCGGTTCGAGCTATGCCGCCGGGCGCAGCGGGTTGCAGGCGACCGGCGACCTGACCGGGCGGATCGCGGGCAATCTGGCCGGGCGGCTGGTGGTCGATCATCAGGACGAGGATTACTGGCGCAATTTCGGCGAGCGGCGCGAGACGCTGATCGCACCCTCGCTCGGCTGGTACGGTACCGCGACGCAGGCGGTGCTGTGGGTCGAGTTGCGCAGCTTCGACACGCCGTTCGACCGGGGCACCTCGCTCGACCCGCGCAGCCTCAGGCCGCTGGCGGTGCCGCGACGGCGGCGGCTGGACGAGCCGAACAACCGCATGTTCGGCGACAGCCAGCTGGTGCAGTTGGCGCTCGACCATCGGCTGGGCGGCGGCTGGAGCGCGCATCTCGCCGCCAGCTTCAACCGCGAGGGCTATGACGCGGGACAGTTGCGCGTGACCGGCGTGAACGTCGCGCGCGGCACGCTCAGCCGCAGCAACGACGCGACGATCGGCGCGCTCGCCACCGACGCCTATCTCCAGGCCTATGTCGACGGCGGCTTCACCCTGCTGGGTGCCGAGCACAAGCTGATCGTCGGCGCGGAGGGCGAGATTCGCCGCTATTACCGCCGCGACCTGATCCGGCAGGCGGTGCGGAACGTGTTCAGCTACCTGAACCCGGTCTATGGCCGCGAGCCGTTTCCGACCAGCGTGTCGCCAAGCGACAGCGACCAGACCGACCGGCTGGCCAATTATTCGCTGTTCGCGCAGGATCAGGTGACGATCGGTCGACTCATCGTCAGCGCAGGCGGACGGCTGATCGGCTACGACCAGCGCGCCGGACGCGGGCGGCCGTTCGTCGCCAATACCGACCTGAGCGGCTGGGCGCTGGTGCCGCAGGCGGGGGTGGTGTGGCGGGCGACGCCGATATTCTCGCTCTATGCGGGCTATACCCGCTCGCTGCGCCCGACCTCGACCATCGCCCCGCTGGCCGGGGGTGTGACCATCACCTCGACCTTCGCGCCGGAGAAGGGGCGATCGATCGAGGCGGGAGCGAAGCTCGACCTGCCCGACCGGATCACCGCCACGCTGGCGCTGTACGATATCGACAAGCGCAACGTGCTGGTGTCGCAGCTCGACCCGGCCACCGGGCTGAACATGTTCCGCACCGCGGGCGCGGCGATCTCGCGCGGCGTCGAGCTGGACGTGGCGGGGCAGATCGGCCCGGCGCTGAGCGTCATCGGCAGCTATGCCTATACCCATGCCCGCACCACCCGCGATCCGGTGTTCGCGGGCAATGCGCTGGCCAATGTCGCGCCGCACACCGCATCGCTGTCGGTGGCATGGCATGTCGGCGGCGGGCTGCGGATCGGCGGCGGCGGGCGGCATGTCGGCGCGCGCGCGGGCGATGCCGCCAACAGCTTCACCCTGCCCGCCTATGACGTGGCCGACGCCTTCTTCAGCCATGACCTCCGGCTGGGCGGGCGCGCGGCGACCCTGCAACTCAACGTCCGCAACCTGTTCGACGCGACCACCTATGTCTCGGCGGTCAACCAGTATGGCGTCGCGATCGGCGACCCGCGCCGCGCGATCGGCTCGCTGCGCTTCCGCCTGTAACGCCATGGGAACCCCTGTCCGATGACCCGCCGCATCCTGTTTCAGATCCACTGGTTCCTCGGGATCACCGCCGGGTTCGTGCTGGCGGTGATGGGCGTCACCGGCGCCACGATGGCGTTCGAGGACGAGATCATGGCGGCGCTCAGCCCCGGCGTCGTCACCATCGCCCCCTCGCCCACGCCGCCGCTGTCGCCCGACGCGCTGGCGGCGGCGGCGTCGCGCGCCAACGGCGGGGCCAAGGTCACGCGGATCGTGATCGAGCGCGATCCGGCCCGCGCGGCGCAAGTGACCTTCGCCCCGCCCAAGGGACAGCGGCGCGGCGAGCAGCGCTTCGTCGATCCGGCGAGCGGCGCGCTGCTCGGCAAGCCGACGGGGGCGGGCTTCTTCCGCTTCGTCGAGGATCTGCACCGCTGGCTGGCGCTGCCCGGGGGGCCGAACGGGATCGGGCGGCAGATCACCGGCTTCGCCGCGCTGTCGCTGATCTTCTTCGCGCTGTCCGGCCTCTACCTGCGCTGGCCGCGCAAGCCGCTCGACTGGCGGTCGTGGTTCGTGCTCGACTGGCGGATGACCGGGCGCAACCTGTATCGCGCGCTGCATGCGGTGATCGGCGGGTGGGTGCTGGTCTTTTACCTGCTGAGCGCGCTGACCGGCCTCACCTGGTCGTACGACTGGTACCGGCAGGGCGCGCGCTACGCGCTGACCGGCAAGGCGGGCGGCGAGCGCGAGCGTCCGCGCGGGCCGGAGGGCGATCCACGCCCGGTCGGCGCGGCATGGGCGCGCTTCCTGCAAAGCGACGGTGCACGCTATGAACGGGTGACGATCACCCCGGCGCAGGGCGACGGTCCGGTGACGATGCGGGTGCTGCCGCAGGGGGCTCGGTTCGACCGGATGACCGACGAGCTGAAGTTCGACGCGACCACCGGCGCGCTGACCAAAGCGGATCGCTATGCCGCGCGGGGGCTGGGCGAACGACTCGCGGGCAATTTCTATGCGCTGCACACCGGCGCGTTCTTCGGCCTGCCGGGGCGGATCGTGATGCTGCTGACCAGCCTGACGATGCCGTTGTTCACGGTGACGGGGCTGCTGCTCTATCTCGCGCGGCGGCGGTCGAAGAAGGCGCTGAAGGCGGTGGCGGATGCCGCCCCGCCCGCGACCGGCGGCGACGGCGGCGACCTGCTGGTCGTCCATGCCTCGCAGACCGGCAATGCCGAGCGGATCGCACGGCTGAGCGCCGCCGCCTTTCCGGGTGCGCGGGTAGAGGCGCTGGCGACGCTCGACCTCGACAAGTTGCGGGGCGTGCGCCGCGCGCTGTTCGTCGTCGCGACCTATGGCGAGGGCCATGCCCCCGACCGCGCCCGCCGGTTCGAGGCGCAGGCGATGGCCACGCCGCCCGATCTGGGCGGCCTCGACTATGCGGTGCTGGCGTTGGGCGATCGGCAATATCCGCATTTCTGCGCCTTCGGGCAGCGGGTCGATGCGTGGCTGCACGCGGGCGGCGGGCGGCGGCTGTTCGACCGGGTGGAACTGGACGCGGGCGATATCGATGCCGAACGCCACTGGCAGCAGCAGTTGGCCGCGATCGCGGGCGGCGCGATCCAGCCCGACTGGCAGCGCGCCAGCTATCGGCGGTGGACGCTGACCGGCCGCGAGCATGTCAATCCCGGCAGCCCCGGCGCGCCGGTCTATCGCGTGACGCTGACCCCGCCGGAGGCGGTGACGTGGGAAGCGGGCGCGATCGCGGAGGTGATGCCCGAGCATGATCCGGCACGGATCGCGCGCTGGCTGGCACACCATGGCCGCAGCGACGACACGGCGCTCGCCGCTAAGCTGCGCGACAAGGTGCTGCCGGACGACCCGGCAGCGCCGCTGCGCCCGCTGGCCCACCGCGACTATTCGATCGCGTCGATCGCAGGATCGGGTGCGGTGGAACTGCTGGTGCGGCAATGCGCGGCGGCGGACGGCGGGCTGGGGCTGGGATCGGGCTGGCTGACGCAGGTCGCGCCGGTCGGTGCGGCGGTGCAGATGCGGGTGCGCGACAATCCCGGCTTCGCCCCCGCTCCGCCCGAGGTGCCGATCGTGCTGATCGGCAACGGTACCGGCATCGCCGGGCTGATGGCGCATCTGCGGCATCGGGCGGCGGAAGGCGGTGCCCCGGCATGGCTGCTCTATGGCGAGCGCAGCGGTGCGCACGACCGGCCCTATGCCGCCGAACTGGACGCGCTGGCGCAAGCGGGCGTGCTGGCGCGGATCGACCGCGCCTTTTCGCGCGACGCCGATTGCGGGCGCTATGTCCAGCATCTGGTGGCGGACGCGGCGGATGCGGTGGCGGAATGGGCGGCGCGCGGTGCGGCCTTCTATGTCTGCGGCAGTCTGGCGGGGATGGCGGGCGGCGTCGACGCCGCGCTGCGCACGATCCTCGGCGATGAGGCGGTCGAGACGCTTGCGGCGGAGGGACGCTACCGCCGCGATATCTATTGATCCTCGGGCGTTGCCCCGGCGAGCCTTTCCACTATTGCAGCACGATAGTAGCGGGAGAGGCGGATTGAACCTATCGCATGACGGAGCGGGAGGGATGCTGAGCGCGGACGACTGCATCGCCCTGTCCGACGACCCGGTCGACGGGGCGTTCGACCTCGCCGATCCGGATGCCCCGGCGCAGGGCGCGATCGTGACGGCGGTGCGTCGGGCGGTGCTGCTCGGCTATGCCCCCGCCCGCCCCAATGGCCGCGCGATGCTGGTGCTGGCGGGCGGCGGCTATACCCGGTTGATGATCGGGCGCGAGGGGGTGGCGGTGGCCGAATGGCTGGCGGGCCTCGGCTATCACGCCTTCGTGCTGGTCCACCGCTTTCCCGACGCGACCGGCGGACCGTCCGCCGCGCTCGACGATGCAGCGGAGGCGATGCGGACGATCCGTGGGCTGAGGCTCGCACCGGGCGGGCTCGGCGTCGTCGGCCTCTCGTCGGGCGGGCACCTCGCCGCCTGTCTTGCCGCCGCGCGACCGGATGGCTGGGTCGCGCCGCCGTCGCGCTTTCCCGACGTCCCGATCCGCCCCGACGTGCTGGTGGTCGGCTATGCCCCGATCTCGACCAATGCGAAGGGGCGGACGATCGTTGCCGACAAGCCGCCGCTGCCCCCGGCGGAGAAGCAGGCGATGTACGATGCGCTGCAACCCGATGCGATGCTGCTGGATCCGCCGCCGCCGATGTTCATCGCCTATGCCGCGAACGATGCGGTGGTCCCGGTGGTCAACGCGCAGCGGCTGTACGATGCCGTACGCGCGCTGGGGGGCAGCGCGGAGCTGCATGTATTCGCCGACGCGCCGCACGGCTTCGCGCTCGACACGCCGACCGGGCCGGTGACGCTGTGGCCGCAACTGTGCGCGGCCTGGCTGGCGCAGACGGGGTTCTGACGGCCCCGGACCAAGTGCCATCGCGACCTTGCCCGGCGAGGCGAAGCGGCTAAGATGTTGTTTCGCTTGGCCCGGAGCATATGCCGCACGTGATCGCCCTTTGTGTTCCCGTGCGTGACGAGGAGCGGTTGCTCCCCGGCCTGCTCGCCGCCTGTGCCGCGCTCGATCGGTCGGGGGTGGAGCTGGCGCTCTGCCTCTATCTCGACGGCTGTACCGACGGCAGCGCGGCGATCGCCGAGGCGGCGGCCCTGCCCTTCGCGCGCCACCTGCGCCACGGCCCACGCCATGGCGATGCCAATGCGGGCCGGGCGCGCGCGGCGGCGATGGCGATCGGGCTGGCGCTGCCGGGCTGCGAGGTGCTGCTGTCGACCGACGCCGACAGCCGCCCCGAGCGCGACTGGGTGCAGGCGGCGGTGGCGGCACTGGCGCAGGCGGATGTCGCCGCCGGGCGGGTGCTGCGTTTCGGCGCGGCGGCGGACCTGCACCAGACGCGGGTCGAGCGCTATTATGACCGGCTGCACGCGCACCGCCGCCGGATCGATCCGGTGGCGTGGGAGGCGGGTGGATGCCATTTCGGCGGCGGCGCGAACCTCGGCGTTCGCGCCGAGGTCTATCGCGCGCTCAGCGGGTTCCGGGCGCTGCCCTCCGGCGAGGATGCGACCTTCCTCGACGATGCGGCGCGCGGCGGCTGGCGGGTGCGGCACGATCCGGCGATGCGGGTGCACAGTTCGGCGCGGCGCCACGGGCGCGCACCGGGCGGCCTCGCCGTTGCACTCGATGCGCTCGACCGGCACGGCCTGCCCGAGGTTCCGCATCCGGCGGCGGCGGACTGGCAGTATCGGATGCAGGCGCTGGCGCGCGCGGCCTTCGCCCGCGCCGACGAGGCGGCGCAGCGCACCCGGCTGGGCCGCGCGATCGGGCTGAGCGCCGACCATGTGCTGGGCGTCGCGCGCGACTGCGCCAATGCGGAGGCGTTCGCGATGCGGATCGTGCCCGCCGCCCCCACGGGCATCCACATGGTGCCGCTGGTCGAGGCGGAAGCGGCACTCGACGCGCTGGAACGCACGGGCGAGGAAGTCGCGGCATGAGCATCGCCGCCGCGCTCCGCACCGCCATCGCCGCTGCGGGCTGGGACCGGGCACCGCCCGCCGATCCGGTCGATGCCGCGGGCTGGCTGGCGATCCTCCGCCCGCTTCACAACGCGGGTCGCCGCGACCTGCCGCTCGCCCGGCTGCTGGAGGGGCATGTCGATGCGGTGCAGATCGTGCGGCGCTATGGCAGCGCGGCGCAGGTGACGGCGCTGGCCGACGCGCTGGCGGCGGGGGCGACCCTCGGCGTTTGGAACGCCGGGCTGCCGGGCGAGGGGCTGCGCTGGGACGGGGGGCGCCTGTCGGGCGGCAAGAGCCATGCCTCGGGCGCGGGCGTGCTCTCCCATGCGCTGGTGACGGCGGACGACGATGCTGGCGCGCGGCTGCTGCTGGTCGACCTTGCCGCCGCGCCGCCGGAGATCGATCGCGACTGGTGGCGCGTCACCGGCATGCAGCGCTCGGAAACGCATCTCGTCCGCTGGTCGCAAGCGCCGGTCGGGGCCGAGGCGGCGATCGGCGCGCCGGGCGACTATCCGCGCGAGCCGTGGTTCGGGGGCGGCGCGTTGCGCTTCGTCGCGGTGCATGCCGGGGCGGTGGCCGGGTTGTGCGACGCGGCGCGCGCGCATCTCGTCGCGGCCGGGCGTGCGGACGATCCGTTCCAGGCGGCACGGCTGGCCGAGCTGTTCGTGGCAGCAGACGGCGCGGCAGGGGCGGTCCGCGCGGCGGCGGAGGCGTGGGCGAGCGACGGCGATGCCGCGCGTCTGGCACGGGTCGCCGCCGCGCGCATCGCCGTCACCGCCGCCGCCGAACGCGCGATCGTGGTGGCGCGCGAAGCGGTGGGGCTGGCCGGGCAGTTCGTCGCGCACCCGCTTGCCGCACGGATCGCCGACCTGTCGGTCTATCTGCGCCAGCCCGCCCCGGACGCGCAGCGGCTGCGCGTGGGACGGGCGGTGGCCGACGGCGTGCTGACGCCTGCGCTGTGATCCGCACCCTCCCCCCCGCCACGCATGCGCTGATCGTCGCGCCGCACCCGGATGACGAGGTGATCGGCTGCGCGGCGATCATCGACCGGCTGGTGCGGCGTGGTACGCGGGTGTCGGTGGTGATCGTCAGCGACGGTGCGGCGTCGCATCCCCACAGCCGCGCATGGCCCTGCCAACGGCTGGTCGCGGAGCGGCGGCGCGAGAGCCGGGTGGCGCTCCGGCGGATCGGGATCGCCGCCGGGGGAATCGAGTTTCTGAACCTGCCCGACGGGCGCGTCGCGACGAGCGGCTGCCGCGCGATACTGGCGCGCGCGATCCGGCGGCGGCGGGGGATCGACCTGATCGTCGGTCCGGCGGCGGGCGACGGCCATCCCGATCACCGCGCGGTCGCCGCCGCACTGGCCATGCCGGGACGCCGGATACGCCGCCTGCACTATCAGGTCTGGCCGCCGCGCGCCGGGGGCTGCGGCCCGGTACTGACGCTGCCGTTGCCAGCCGCCGCCAAGCGATCGCTGGTGCGGGTCCATGCCACGCAGCTGGGGCGCATCCGCGACGATCCGGCGGGGTTCGCGATCGCGGTCCATGAACTCGACGCCTTCGTCCGCTCGCCCGAACGCCACGGGCTGCGCGCGTGACGCGGCGGATCGCGCTGGACGGGTTCGCGGCGATGTTCGCCGCCGATGCCGATCCCTGGGCCACCTTCACCAGCCGCGACGAGGGGCGCAAGCGCGCGGCGATCCTGCGCGGGCTGGTGCCGGGGCGCAGCGGGCGGGTGCTCGAACTGGCGGCGGGCAACGGGTCGAACAGCGTGGCGCTCGCCGGTCGCGCGCTACGGCTCGACGCGACCGAGGGGACGGCGGAGGGCACCCGGCTGGTCGCCAAGGCGCTGGCGGGGCAGCGGCGGGCGCGGGCGATCCGCCTCGCCCTGCCCGCCCGCCTGCCGCGCCGCCGCTACGACGCGATCGTGATCGCCGAGGTGCTATATTACCTGACGCCACGTGCGACGGCGGCGGTGGCGCGCAGCGCGGCACGGGCACTGCGACCCGGCGGACGGCTGATCCTCGCGCATCACCGCATCGACTTCCACGACTTCACCCAGCATGCCGCCACGGTGCAGCACCGCTTCCTGCGCGACAGCGGCGCCGGATGGCGGGTGCGGACGGTCGAGCGCAACCGGCGCTGGGTGGTGGTCGTGGCGGTGCGGCGAGCGGGGCTTCACCCCTGCGCGCGTTGCGGCCGGTCGTCGAGCAGCACCGTCGCCTCGGCGGCGAGCGGCACGTCGAACGGCTCGGCGATCTCGACCCAGTGCGCCTCGGCATCCGACGTGCCTGCATAGAGGCGGACGACACCGCCGACCCGTTCGATCCCCGAGGAAAAGACGACATCGACCAGATCGGGGCGCTTCGCCTCGCCCGGCGCGAACTGGCTGCGGCCCGCAAGGATGCGCAGGTCGCGCCACTGGTGGCTGGCCGGATCGAACACGAACGACACGGCGTAATAGTGCCGCGCGCTGTACATCGTGTCGTCCTCGAAATAGGCGGCGTGGGCGATCAGCCCGACCTCGCCATTGGCCAGCAGATGCGCCTCGTTCACCCCGCCCCAGTCGAGCGGATGGAACATGCCCTCCAGCATCGGCGCGGCGTCGATCGCCGCGATGGTCAGCGCATCGAGCGAGGCAACCTCGCAATAGCCGATCGTGCCGCGCCCGCCCTTCACCCCGCGCGGCCGGGTGAACACCGCGACGCGCCCGTCGGCCAGCTCGCACAGGCGGATATCCTTCATCCCCCATGGTCCGGCGAAACAGCGGCGGAGGTCGGACAGGCCGTGGCCGCGATAGAACACCGTGCGCCACGCGATCCCGTCCGGTTCGTGCGCGATCTCGACCCCGCCGAACACCAGTTCGCCTGCGATCCAGGTGACGAACGGGTCCTGCAACGCAAGGCGCGGCGCGCCCTCGATCGGGTGCCACGTCCCGTCGCGTTCCTCGAAGAACACCGCGAACGAATCCTCGCTGTCGCGCCGTTCGACCCGGCCCGCGATCACCGCGCGCCCGTCGATCCGGAACGGCGCGGTGATGTTGTAGACGTCCCGGCCATCCACCCCGGCGAAGCGCAGCTGGCCGGTCCGCGCCGCCGGGATGCTGCCCGCAAAGGCGTTGTAGCGGGTGCGCACGCGCAGGATGCTGTCATGCTCCACGCCGAAACTCTCCAGATCGTCCATCGCTCACACCCCCATCGCCGCCCACAGATCGGCCAGCGCCACGCTGCCGAGCGCCATGACCCGGTCCGCCGCGCCATAATAGACCTTCAACTCGTCCCCATCGATCAGCGCACCGCAGCTGAACACCACCTGATCGAAGAACCCCGTCGTCTCATAGGGTTCGACCGGCTCGGCCAGCGGCTGCACGAGCCGGGCGCGCACGATCGTCGGATCGTCGCGGTCGAGCAGCAGCGCGCCGAGGCTGTAGCGCTGGTCCGCATCGACCCCGTGATAGACCTGCAACCAGCCGCGATCGGTTTCCAGCATCTGCGCGCCGCCGCCGATCTTGTTGCCTTCCCACCCGCCGGGGATGTGCCCCGCCAGATGCCGGTGCTGCCCCCAGTGGAGCAGGTCGGGCGAGCGCGCGATCCAGATTTCGGGGCGGCCCAGATGCAGCGGCGCCGGACGATGCAGGCACCAGTAGCTGCCGTCGATCCGGCGCGGGAACAGGCACACGTCGCGATTGTCGGGGGCGTGGATGATCCCCAGCCGCTCGACGCGCACGAAATCGTCCGTCACCGCCAGCGCGGTCGCGATGCCGAGGTCGGACACGGCGGTGTAGTTGATATAGTAGCGCCCCTCGATCGGGGTGATCCGCGCGTCCTCGCATCCGAAGCGCTCGCTGCGGTTCGCGGGGAACAGGAAGGGCGCGTCGTCGACCACGAACGTCTCCCCGTCGCGGCTGCGGGCGAGGCGCAGGTGCGACAGCGAGGTCAGATACACGTCGCGCGGATCGGCGACCGATCGGACCATACGCGGGTCGGAAAAGTCCCAGGTGGGATCGTCGGTGCGAAAGCCGCGCGTGGTGCAGGTCCATGCCCCCTGCCCTTCCGCCAGCACCGGCACGTGCAGTTCGCCGGGGCCGGTCGCCACGATGCTCTCGGCGACGCGGACGAGCAGGATCGTCTCCTCGCCGAAGCGGACGACGCCCGCGTTGAACGTGCCGTCGACCTGCCAGCCGGGGCGGCTGGGCCGGACCTGTTCGGGCGTGACGATCGGGTTGCGCGGGCTGCGCTTCAGCATCTTGGAAATCCTCATGGGTCGTAGCGGGGCGTCACTTGAGCGACAGCGACATGCCCTGCAGGAAATGGCGGCGGAACAGGATGAACAGCAGCACCAGGGGCAGCGTCTGGAGCACCGCGCCCGCCATCACCGGCCCGGCATAGCCGCCGTACTGCTTGCTGAACGTCGCCAGCAGCACCGACAGCGGCATCCGGTCGGTGTCGGAAATGGCGATCAGCGGCCACAGGAAATTGTCCCACGTGCCGGTGAAGGTGAACAGCGCGACGATCGCGATGATCGACTTGTTGAGCGGCACGACGATCCGCATCACCGTCTGCCACAGGCCGGCGCGGTCGAGCCGGGCGGCGTCGAAATATTCCTCGGGCATCGCCTTGAACGACTGCGCCATCATGTAGATGCCCCACCCCGACATCATCGACGGCAGGATCAGCGCGCCGAGCGAGTTGAGCAGGCCCAGCTGTTTCACCAGCACGAACAGCGGCAGGATGAACATGCCGGTCGGAATGACCATCTGGAGCAGCAGGAAGTCGCCGAACAGCTTGTTTCCCGGAAAGCGCAGCCTTGCCAGTGCGAAGGCGATGAACGCCGAGGTGACGAGCACCGATGCGGTGACGGTCAGCGTCACGACCGCCGACACCCCCAGTGCGCCGAGGAACGGCCGGTCGAGCTTGTCGGCGGTGGCGAACAGGAAACGGAAATTGTCGAGCGAGAAGTCCCCCTCGAACAGCGACGTTCCATAGATTTGCGCGGCGGGCTTCAGCGACGCGGCGACCATCCACACGAACGGATAGAGCCATGTCAGCGCCAGCGCGTAGATGGCGATCGTCGCCGCCCAGCCGCCGGGGCTGCGTTTGCCGAGGATGGCACGGAGGCGGTTCATGCAAGCACGACCTTTCGCTCGAACAGCCGCCGGGCGAGCCGCACCAGCGCATAGGTGACGAGCGCCACGAGGATGCTCATCATCGCGGCATGGCTGGGTTGCAGGCGGCGGAACGCGGTTTCGTAGATCATCATCTGCGGCGTGGCGGTGCTGTCGGCGGGGCCGCCGCCGGTGATGATGAACGGTTCGGTGAACAGCCCGAACGATACGAGGATCGCGAAGGTCAGCACCATCATCAGCTGCGGGTTCATCATCGGCAGGGTGATGCGCACCAGCCGCGTCACCGGCCCGGCATGGTCCAGCCGCGCGGCGTCGTAAATCTCCTTCGGGATGGCGAGCAGCCCCGAATAGAGGATCAGCCCGTAATAGCCGACGAACTTCCACGCCACGACCAGTGCGATCGCCAGCATCGCCAGCGTCGGATCGTTGGTCCACGGGATGCGCACGCCGACCGCGTCGAACAGCGCGGTGTTGAGCGGCCCGGTCGAGGAGAATATCTTGGCGAACACCAGCGACAGCGCGACGCCCGACGACACGTTGGACAGCAGGAAGCACAGCGCGAGGAACGCCTTGCCCCGCCCGACATGGCGCAGTCCGAACGCGACCACCAGCGCGCCGCCGAACGCGATCGGCAGGTACATCGCAAGGAAACGCACCACATTCCACAGCGCGCCCAGGAACTGCGGGTCCTGCACCGTCAGCAGCAGGTTGCGCGCGCCCGTGAACACCGGCTCGTCGAAGAAACGCCATTGCGTGACCGACAGCCGCGCCAGCCAGAAGAAGGGATAGGCCCAGAACACCGCGGTAAAGACGAGATAGGTGCCGACCAGCGCCAGCCCGATCACCGCTTCGCGCGACAGGTGGAAGCGCCGCATCAGCCCTGTACCTCCAGCATCCGGTTCGTCCGCGCGACCGCATCGGCCAGCGCCTCGGCGGGCCGCGCGCTGCCGAGCATCAGCGGTTCGACCAGCCGGGCGGACATGATCTTCTGGATATCGATGGTATGTTCCGACAGCGCGGGGGGCCGCGCCGCCGCGACATGATCGGCATAGGCACGCGCCAGCGGGTTGCCGCGATAATAGGGCGCGAACGCGGGGTTCGTCAGCAGGTCGTCGCGCGCGGGCGACTGGCCGGTGTGCCGCAACCACAACAGGTTCAGTTCCTCCTCGCCCAGCACCCATGCCAGAAAGTCGAACGCCTGCCGCTGTACCCGGCTGGTGCGGAAGATCACCGCGCCCTTGCTGTCGGAAAAGGTCGATCCGGCGCCCGGCCCCGGCGCCGCCGCGATCATCGGCCCGATCGCGATGCGGGCAAGCGTATCGGGATAGAGGTTGGCGAAGCGCTCGACGTCCCACGGCCCGCGCACCGCGCCCGCCGCAAGCCCGGAGACGAGCGGTTCCTCCGCATCGAAATCGAGCGCGGTCCACCCCGACCGGAACATGCGGTCGACGAACCCCGCCGCCTGCGCTCCCGGCGCATTGTCGTAGAGCGCACGACCACCCGCCATATACGGCTGCCCGCGCGATGCGGCATAGTAATAGGAGATGTAATCGAACCAGCGGTCCTGCCATGCCCGGCCCGCGACCACCTGCATCGCGTAGCGCCTGCCCGCGATGCCATAGCGTTCGGCGAAGCGATAGACATCGGCATAGGTCGCGGGCGGGGCCGACAGGCCGTGCCGCTCCAGCAGGTCGGCGCGCCACCAGATCAGCGTCGGGCTGGAATAGATCGGCAGCGCCGCGACCCGTCCGTCCTGCGTCCAGCCGGGCATGATTGACGCCATCCGCCGCCGTTCGACCAGCGCGGCATAGCCCGGCATCGTCGCCAGATCGACCACCTGCCCCAGCGCCGCCAGTTGCACCGCGAAGCCGGAGAAGATGTTGGTGCACAGGTCCGGCCCGGTGCCCGCGACCAGTGCGGACAACACGGTATCCTCCGAATTGCCCGCCGTCGGGATGGTGGTGAACTGCACCGGCAGGCCCAGCTTCGCGCGGTTCCACTTGGCCACCGCGACCTTCCAGAAGCCCTCCTCGGCGGCATTGGGCGCGACCCAGAGCTGGATGCGGTCGGTGCGCCGCGCCGCCTCGCGAGCGCCGCAGCCCGCGAGTAGCGCCACGCCGCCGCCGACGCCGTAGCGCAACAGGGTGCGCCTGCCGATCACGGCAGCGGCGTGCCGTTGAGCGCGGTCAGCGCGAACAGCCCCTCGATCGTCGATTCCGCGCCCGCATTGGGATTGACCGATCGCGGCGCGTTGATCCCGTCGAGCACCCGTCCGCTGGCCGCATCGTAGATCGGTCGCCCGGCATCGTTCGCGCGCGTGAACCAGCGGCCCAGCGCCTGCGCGGTGGCGGCGTAGCGTGCCTCGCCGGTCTGGCGATGCGCCTCGGTCGCCGCGAGGATCATCGGGCTGAGGCCATAGGCGATCTGCGGGAAGCGCTTCGCGTCGTATGTTTCGATCCGGCCCCCGCTCCGGCGCAGCGCGAACGACGATCGCATGCCCGACCGCAGCAGCCAGGGGTAGAAATGCTCCACCTCGCGCAGCCCGCTCTCGGTGAAGTCGGCGCGGCCCAGCAGCCTGCCCGCGCGCAGCAGCGCGTACGCCTGCGCATTGCCCCAGGCATGCCACTGGTTGCGCCAGCTCAGATGCGCGCCGTAGGGGAAGGTCTTCGCGTCGCCCGCCTGCATCGCGGTCATCCCCTCGCCGATCCGCTCGATCAGCGCACGGGTGCCCGCATCGCGGGTCCGCTGATAGTGCGGCAGCAGGCCGAGCAGCGCGGTCGATCCGGCATCGGCGCCCGATTCGAGCGGGAGCCACGCGGGCACGACGAACCCCTCGACCGCGATCGTTCCGTTGGCCGCCACCGGCAGGTCGCGCTGCAACGTCGCGACCAGCCGGTCGCTCGCGGCGCGGGCGCGGACCGCCGTCGCATCGTCCGGCGGCAGGCGCAGCAGCGCCGCCTCCAGCCCCCATAGCGCGCGCAGCGACCACCAGTTCAGCTCGGCCAGCGAGGTGCGGTATTCGCGGTTGATCCGCCCGTCCGCCCACAGGAAATTGTGGAAATAGCCGTTGTCGGCCTGCATCGCGAGGACGAACCGCGCCATCCGCTCGATCTGGCGCAGGCGCACCGGATCGGGCGCGGGATCGGCGGCGAGCAGCACGATCGCGCGGGCCACGTCGTCGACGCAGGTATAGCCCTCGCGCGGCTCGATCGCGAAGCGGAAGTCGGGGGCCTCGCTGTAGATATGGACGAAGCCGACCCGTTCGCCGTTCAGGTCGCGCTCCGCATAGAGATGGTCGAAGTGGGCGAAGTTGACGCGCAACGCCGTCGCATCGCGGCTGGCCGCGGCGGGGGCCTGGGCCGGGGCGGCAGCGGGTACCAGGGCCAGCAGCAGCGCCCCCGCGAGCGCGGACCGCAGGCGCGGGCGTATCGTCTGGCCGATCATCGTGGCACCCGCTCCTCATCCCCGCCCCCGGTTGCGGGGTGCATGTTTATCGTTAAACATTGGCGGTTGCGGCTGTCAACCCGCCGGGCTAGGCATGGGGACAAGACGGTGGCCGACCACCCGGAGAGGATGCCATGACCCGCGCGAAACGCGCCACGCTGAAATCGATCGCGTCCGATCTGGGCGTCACCCACACATCGGTGTCGAATGCGTACAACAACCCGTCGAAGGTGTCGCAGGCACTGCGCGACCGCATCTTCGCCCATGCGAGGGCGGTGCAGTACGAGGGGCCGAACCCCGCGGCGCGATCGCTGCGCACCGGGCGGTGCGGCGCGATCGGCATCCTGTTCAACGACCAGCTGAGCTATGCCTTCACCGACGCGCACGACATCGCGTTCCTGCGCGGGGTATCGTCGGTGTGCGAGGAGGAAGGCGCGAACATCGTGCTGATCCCGCTGAAGGACAAGCATCCCGAACGGCTCGACACGCTGACCGCGATCGTCGACGGCTATATCCTGAACGCGCCGTACAAGAGCAATCCGACGATCCGCAAGACGCTGGCGCGCGGGCTGCCGACCGTCGTGGTCGATTTCGACGCCCCCGACCTGCCGAGCGTGCTGACCGACGACCGCACGATGATGCGCACGATCGTCACGCACCTGCTGGACCTCGGCCATCGCCACATCGCGATCGTCACCTTTCCCTGGGCGGAGGGGCATGGCGAGATCTTCGCCCTCGACCGCGATTTTCCCGACGAGAATTATGTCGTGCACCAGCGCATCCTCGGCTGCCGCGACGCCTTTGCCGCCGCGGGCGTGCCGCTGGACACCGTGCTGGTGTGCGAGACGCCCAACGGCGAGGACGGCGGGCAGCGCGCGGTCGACCGGCTGCTGCGCCGCCAGCACGATCTGACCGCGCTGGTGTGCTTCTCCGACCGGCTGGCGCATGGCGCGGTGGCGCGGTGCGAGGCGCTGGGACTGTCGGTGCCGCGCCGCATGTCGGTGACGGGGTTCGACGGGATCGACCCGCCGGGGCGGCCGCCGCAGGGGCTGCGGCTGACCACCATTCGCCAGAACGCCTTTGAAAAGGGGCGCAAGGCCGCCGAAACCCTGCTGTCCGCGCCGCGCAAGGCCGGATCGCCGATCCATATCGCTGCCGAATTCGTCCCCGGCGACAGCAGCGCCAAGCCGTGGGAGCTGGAACGGGAATGAGCGCACTGGTGCTGAGCGACCTCCGCAAATCCTATGCGGGGGTCGAGACGATCAAGGGAATCGACCTGGACGTGCGCTCCGGCGAGTTCGTCGTGCTGGTCGGATCGTCGGGCTGCGGCAAGTCGACGGTGCTGCGCATGATCGCGGGGCTGGAGGACGCGACCGGCGGCTCGATCCGCATCGGCGAGCGCGACGTGACGCGCGTGCCCGCGTCCGATCGCGGCGTGGCGATGGTGTTCCAGTCCTACGCGCTCTACCCGCACATGACGGTGCGCGAGAACCTCGGCTTCGGCCTGCGCAACCTGAAGGTGCCCAGGGCGCGGATCGCCGAACAGATCGCGCACGCCGCGCAGGTGCTGGAACTGGACGCGCTGCTCGACCGGTTGCCGCACCAGTTGTCCGGCGGGCAGCGGCAGCGGGTGGCGATCGGCCGCGCGATCGTGCGCGATCCGGCGATCTTCCTGTTCGACGAGCCGCTGTCGAACCTCGACGCCGACCTGCGGGTGCGGATGCGCCACGAACTGGCCGCACTGCACCGGCGGCTGGGGGCGACGATGGTCTACGTCACGCACGATCAGGTGGAGGCGATGACGCTGGCCGACCGGCTGGTGATCCTCGACCAGGGCCGGATCGCGCAGGTCGGCACCCCGCTGGAGGTGTACGACCGGCCCGCCAATGTCTTTACCGCCGGGTTCATCGGCAGCCCGCGCATCAACCTGTTCGACGCGACGGTCATCGGGCGCGACGGCGGCGGTACGTGGTTCGAGATGGCGGGCGGACTGCGCGTCGCATCGCCTAGGGGAGCCGCGCTCGCGCCCGGCGATCGCGCGACGCTGGGGCTGCGGCCCGAACATGTCCGGTTGCGCGGCGGCGACGATGCCGTCGCGCTGCCGATGGCGATCGACGCGGTCGAGGCGCTGGGCCATTCGACCTATCTCTACGGCAGGCTGCCGTCGGGCGATGCGTTCCGCGCCAAGCTGGACGGGCACCACGGCCTTGGCGACGCGATCACGCTCCATGCCGATCCGGCGCGACTGCTGGTGTTCGATCAGGGCGGGCACGCGGTGGATTGAACCGCCCGATCCGAACTATCCCCCAACGCAACCCGACGAAACGCCTCAACCGGACGATCGGTTCCGCCGCAACCGATTGCCAGTCGTCGCAAGCTGTGTTTTAGCCGGATGGGCGAGATGCCGGGGGGGCACCGCACACACTGGCAAGGGAAATGGCGGACGATGGTCGAGACGGCGGTGTTCACCTGTGGGTTGCTGGCCAGCTTCGTGCTGTCGGCGGCGTCGCGCAACCAGCGCGCCCAGCGACCGAACCCGCCGATCGTGAACCACATCGGCTATATCCTGTTCGGCATGCTGGCGGCGGCGGCGGTGCTGCTGGCGGGCTATGCGGTGTCGGAACTGATCTGACGCGGATCGAGGTTCGCGTCGCTACCATGGATGTTCGTCATTCCCGCGCAGGCGGGAATCCATAACCGCGGCGGTTCGCGGCGGATCCGGTACGTCAGCGCATATGGACTCCCGCCTGCGCGGGAGTGACGGGCATGGGATCAACGGGCAGCTTCGCGTCCAACCCACCGAACATCGATCGGCCGTAGGCCCAAGGCGCGGCGACCCCCGCAGCATACTGAGCTGTCGCGATATTTTCGCCGGCCCGCCCGGTTTAACCGCTTGCCGCCCGAAAGGTTGATCGTTAAACCTGCCGCTCCTTCCGGGCCAGTCGCCGCTTGAACGGCGATGGTCGGCGGAAGCGACAGGGAGAGGATTCGGTATGAAATCCGACACGCGGTTCCGCCTGCTTGGGCTGGCCGGAATGGCCACGACACTCGTCGCAGCGACCCAGGCCACGGCGCAGACCCAGCCCGCCGACAATCCCGCGCCACCGGCGGCCCCGGTGCAGGATGCGGCAACCAGCGCGGAGGACGGCGAGATCGTCGTCACCGGCCTGCGCGAGAGCCTTCGCCGCGCGACCGACATCAAGCGCAACGCCGACAACATCGTCGATTCGATCGTGGCCGACGACATCGGCAAGCTGCCCGACCAGAATATCGCCGAGGCGATCCAGCGCATCCCCGGCGTCACCATCTCGCGCGACAACGGCGAGGGGCAGTTCATCACCGTGCGCGGGCTCGGCCCGGCGTTCAGCACCGCGCTGTACAACGGGCGCATCCTCGCGACCGAGAATCAGGGGCGCGAGTTCAGCTTCGACATCCTGCCCGCCGAGCTCATCAACCGGGTGGACGTGTCCAAGACGCCGACCGCCGCGCAGATCGAGGGCGGCATCGCCGCGACGGTCGACATGTACACCGCGCGGCCGTTCGACTTCACCGGCAGCAAGGTCGCGTTGTCGGGACAGGCGAACTACGACAAGCTGCGCGGGCGCTTCTCGCCACAGGCGTCGGGGCTGTTCAGCACGACCTTCGGCGGTGGCGACTTCGGCATTCTCGGCGCCTTCTCCTACATCGACCGCAAGATCGAGGGGCAGCGCATCTTCACCGACGGGTGGGAAGCGAACCAGAGCCTCGACCTGAACAAGGACGGGCGCGCCGAATTCACCGGTGTGTCGATCCCGACCTATGTCGAATGGGGCGTGAACCAGACGAGCCGCAAGCGCCTCTCGGGCCTGCTGACCGCGCAGTGGCGCGCGAGCGACACACTGCTGCTGACGCTGGACGGGCTGTATTCCAAGCTGGACGTGAACGACGACAACAAGGTGTTCTTCGTCTACGGCGGTCCGGGCGACGTGACCGCCGCGACGGTGGACGGCAACAACACCGTCACCAGCTATACCGGCATCGCGTCGGGGCCGATGTTCACCAACCAGATCCGCCCGCGCCTCGCCACCACCTATCAGGCGGGTGCCAATCTCGCGTGGAACCCGTCGAGCCGGTTGAGCGGCACGCTCGACTTCTCATGGTCGAAGGCGAAGGACGACACCGGCGGCAATCAGGCGTGGTTCGAATCGAACCTCGCGACGCCGACCTATTCGCCTGCGGGCGTGCGCTTCGCGATCGGGCCGACCGGGCTGCCGGTCTATACCGGGTTCGGCAACATCCTCGATACGTCGAACGCGCGCGCCGGGTTCCTGACCTATGAGGGGGTCAGCGTCGCGGACGAGATCTATCAGGTCAACTCGAACCTCAAATGGGATGCCGACATGGGTATCCTGAAACGCATCTCGGGCGGCGTGAACTATTCGGACCGCACCAAGTCGCGATTCTCGTTCAAGACGCCCGACGCGCTGCAGTGCCTGTATTGCGGCACCAACACCCGCATCCCGCAGAGCCTGTTCACCCGCACGGTCGGGGGCGCCAACTTCCTCGGCACGGGCATGTTCGACAGCGCCTTCCCCGCCTATTCGGCCAGCGACCTCGCCGCCTATCTGCTGACCGACGCGGCGATCAACCAGCTCGCCGATCCGGCGGCGGCGCGCGCGGCGCTGGCGGCGAACGGCAACAGCTTCGCGGTGATCCCGGTGCCGGGCAACAGCGGGTCGGCGCAGGAACGCACCATCGGCGGCTATCTCCAGGCGTCGTTCGGCGGCGACTTCGGCACGCGGCGCTGGTCGGGCAATGTCGGCGTGCGCTATACCCGCACCGACGTGACCTCGCGCGGCGTGGGGCAGGAAATCCTGAGCATCACCCAGCCTGCGGGCGGCGGCGATCCGGTGGTCAACCTGTCGGCGCCGCAGCCGATCACCGAGCGCGGATCGTACGGCCAGTGGCTGCCCAGCGCCAACTTCAAGCTCGACGTGTTCGAGGATGTCGTGTTCCAGGCGGCGGTGGCCAAGACGGTGACGCGCGCGACGCTGAGCGACCTGCTGCTCATCCGCAACATCAACCCGCGCCCGCGCGAACGCGCGATCACCGACGGCAACCCCGGCCTCGAACCGATGATCGGGTGGAACTACGACGCGGCGCTGACCTGGTATCTCGACCGGTCGAGCTTCCTCAGCGTCGCGCTGTTCGCCAAGGATCTCCAGAACCTGTCGGAGAGCACGACGACGACGGTGCAGATCCTCGGCCTCGACTTCCGCCGGACGCGGCCGGAGAATATCGGCAGCCGCAACTATCGCGGCATCGAATTTTCGGGCCAGTATACCTTCAGCGGGCTGCCCGAACCGCTCGACGGGCTGGGGGTGCAGGCGAATCTGAGCTTCGTCGATCCCGATGCGACGACCTACAACGCCGTCGCCTTCTATGAGAAGGGGCCGCTCCAGGCGCGTATCGCCTATAATTATCGCAATGCCTATGAACAGACGCAGCAGGGCAATCGCGGCCAGCCGGTCAACGTCGATGCCTATGGCATCTGGGACGCCAGCATCAACTATGCGCTGAACGATCAGGTGACGCTGTTCGCGCAGGGGCTGAACCTGTTCAACGAAAAGACCTTTCTCTATTCGGTCTACAAGGAGCGGGTCATCGCCTACGAGACCTATGGCCCGCGCTATGCGCTGGGTGTGCGGCTGAACTTCTGAATGTCGCGGCGGGCGTGCTAGGGGGTCGGGCATGACCACCCTACCGCCCGTCGACTTCGTGGTGATCGATGTCGAAACCGCCTGTTCGCGCGTCAGCAGCATCTGCCAGATCGGCATCGTCGGCTTCGCAAGCGGCGTCGAGGCGTTCGCGTGGGAGACGATGGTCGATCCGCTCGACGAATTCTCGGCATTCAACACCCGCATCCACGGCATCACCGAGGATCATGTGCGCGGCAAGCCGAGCTTTGCCGACGTGCATGCGACGGTGCGGGACTATCTGACCGGCAAGGTGACGGTCGCCCATTCGCTGTTCGACAAGGGGGCGCTGGCCGCCGCGTGCCATGTCCATGCGCTGCCGCCGATCGAGACGCGCTGGCTCGACAGCGTGGGCGTGGCCAAGCGGACATGGCCCGAACTGCCGAGCCACCGGCTGAACGTGCTCGCCAAACATCTGAAGCTGCGCCACCGCCACCACGACGCGCTGAGCGACGCGCGCGCGGCGGGGATGGTGGTGGTGCGGGCGATGGCGCATGCGGGCACCGATCTCGCCGCGCTGATGAATCCGGTGACGCCGCGTCGTCGTGCCGTGCCCAGGGCCGCCGCGACCGGCGCGTTGCAGGGTGAGCGGATCGCACTTCTGGGGGAGCGCCGCGACGGGCCGCTGGCGCACCGGCTGGCGGCGCAGGGCGCGCGGGTCATGGCATCGGTGGGATCGACCGCGACGATGCTGGTCGTCGCGAACGCCCAGCCGTTCGGGCGCTTCGTCCATGCGCAGGCCGAGTATCGCCGCGCGGTCGACCTCGGCCTCGCCATCGTGACCGAGGACGAGTTGCTCGCCCGGTTGCCGGGATAAGGGGCAGGCCGGAACGTCCGGCCCGCCCCCTGCCCCCTGCCCCCTGGCCTCAGCTCGACGCGCTGGCGCGGATCGTGCCGTTGACGCCGTTGGGGAAGAACCCGCCCGCCGTCTGCGCCGTCCGGTTCAGATAGACGATGTTGAGCACCTGCCCCGGCGTCCGGCTGTAGGCGATGCCGTTCGCGTCGGCGGGCACGAGGTTCGACACCGCCGCATTGCCGCTGCCCGTCGCGCGGATGCCCTGGTCGAGGTCGCTGCTGCCGTCGAGGCTGTCGCGCGCGTTCGACACCGCCTCCACCTGATCGATGATCGCCGGGGTCGCGATCCCCTTGCGATACAGCACGGTGCGCACCAGCCCGGCATGATACGCCTCCGCCGCGTGGATGCCCGCCGCCGCTTCGAGGAAGGTCTTGTTCGAGATGAACCCGACCGCGCCCTTGTACGCCGTGACGCCGACGTCCTCGAAGATGAACGCGCCGAGCAGGAAGGATTCGTCGGTCGCATACACGTCGAACGCGGTGCTGGCGTTGACCAGTCCGGCGGCCCGTGCGGCGTTGGAGAAGGCGCTGTTGACGCCCACGCCGATGTCGATCGCGGGCTGCGCCACCGCCGCCGAGCCGAGGGCCGAGCGCAGGAAGTTGACGTGCGCGATCTCGTCCGCCGCGATTTCGCGCGCATAGCGGGCGACCAGCGGATCGGTGAAGTTGACCTGCCGCCCGCCGCTGACGGCTCCTTGCGTGCCAGTGCCGGTCAGGCTGCTGTTGGGCAGCCCCGCCCCGGTCGCGGCGAAGCTGTAGAACTGCGCTTCGAGATATTCGAGGTTGAGCGCGAAGTTCAGCACGTCGGCGTCGCTGATCGCGCTGGTCGGTGACGGGGTGGGGGTCGGCGTCGGGGTCGGCGTGCCGATGGTGCCGCCGCCGCTGTCGCTGCACGCCGCCAGCAGCGAGGCTCCCGCCGCCGCGACGGTCGCGCCGCTGGCGAAGCGGATGAACTGCCGCCGGGCCGCGCGCCGTTCGTCGCACGCTTCCAGAACCTGGAGGATCGGATCGTTGATGCTCATCATGTGTCTCCCGGGTTCGCGCTCAGTTGGCGCCGCTGCTGCGGAAAAGGCCGTTGACGCCGTTCGGGAAGAACCCGCCGCCGTTCACCTGCGCCCGGTTGAGATAGGCGATGTTGAGCACCTGCGCGGTCGTGCGGCTGTAGGCGATGCCGTTCGCGTCCAGCGGCACGATGTTGCTGGCGTTCGGGTTGCTCGACAGCGGGCTCAGCCCCTGGTCGATGTCGCTGGTGCCGTCGAGGCTGTCGCGCGCGTTCGAAATCTGGTCGGTCGCGGCGATGAGATTGGCCGAGGGCGTGGCGATGCCCTTGGCATAGAGCGTCGTGCGCACGATCGCGGCATGATAGGCCTCGACCGCGAGGATGCCCGCCGCCGCTTCGAGGAAGGTCTTGTTGGTCAGCAGCGGCGCGGCGCCCTTGTAGGCGGTGACGCCGACATCCTCGAAGATGAACGCGCCGAGCAGGAACGCCTCGTCGCTGGCATAGGGATCGAACGCGGTGCTGGCGTTGACCAGCCCCGCCGCGCGGGCGGCGTTGGAGAAGGCGCTGTTGACGCCGACGCCGATGTCGATCGCGGGCTGCGCCACCGCCGCCGATCCGAGCGCGGTGCGCAGGAATTCGACATGCGCGCGTTCGTCCTGTGCGATCTCGCGGGCATATTGCCCGACCAGCGGATCGGAGAAGGCGACCTGCCGCCCGCCGGTCACGGCACCCTGGGTGCCGGTGCCGGTCAGGATCGAGTTCGGCAGGCCGGTGCCGAACGCCGCATAATAATAGAATTGCGCCTCGAGATATTCGAGGTTCAGCGCAAAGTTCAGCACGTCGGAATCGGCGAACGCGCTCTGCGCCGCGGCCGGGCCGGACTGGCCCGCCAGCATCGCCGCCCCGCCGATCGCGGCGGCGCCGCCCATCATCCGGAAGAAATCGCGGCGATCCTCGCGCCGTTTCGCGCGGGCGTCGAACGCCTCTGCGACAAGTGCCCCTTCGGTCATGCTCATCTCCCTGCATGGCTTATCCGCCTGCAACGATCAGCTACGCGCGGGGGATCGGATAATATTTTTGGGGTACGGATGCGTACGGGCCGCATCCGGCAGGCGGATCCCGACGAAGCTAGAGTGCGAAAGTTTTGCGTAAGGAAGATTTTGGTGAGGATAGACAGTTCGGGCAACGCCGTGTCCTATCTGCCGACGACGGAAAACCGGCTTATCGGCGGTCTCGACGCCGACTCCCGGCGCCGCCTGGCCATGGCGGCGACGCGGATCGCGCTGGAGCCGGGGCAGGTGCTGATGCGGATGGGCGAGCCGATCGACCGGCTGATCTTTCCCGAAGGCGCGCCGGTGATGCTGTCGGTGTCGACCGGCGGCATGTCGCAGGATGTCGGGCTGGTCGGACGCGACGGGGTGATCGGCTGGTCGCGGCTGCTGGGCGATCAGCCCGCGCCCTTCACCCCCTCCGTCCGCATCCAGTCGGGCCATGCGGTGGCCGTGCCTGCCGAAGCGATCGTCGATGCCGCCACCGACGACAGCATGGTGCTGCGCGCAGTGCTGGCCTTCGCCCAGCGTTTTTCGATGCAGGTGGCGCGCACCCTCGCCTCCGCGCTGCGCGACGCGCCCGAGCGACGGATCGCTCGGCTGCTGCTGATGATCGACGACCGGATCGACAGCGATACGATGGCCGTCACCCATGCCGCGATCGCCGCGACGCTGAACCTGCGCCGCGCGACCGTGACCGATTGCCTGCACGTGCTGGAGGGCGAGCATCTGGTGCGCTGTTCGCGCGGCCGGATCGTGATGCGCGACCGCGCCGCGCTGGAGGCACGCGCGGGCCTCGCCTATGTCGGGAGCGACGGGGTGGCCTGACCAGCCCGGCGCTACATCGTCACCAGCGGGCCGCTCGCGACCACCGGACCGGCGGGGGCGGCATGGGGAATCCCGGCGGCTTCCTCCATGCTGACCGCCAGCGTCGCGTCCAGCGTGCTGCCGCGGCGCATGTCCGGCGGGATGCGGGTGTCGAGCCGACCGTCCGCGCCGATCCTGCCCAGCGATTGCGGCGCGCCGCCCGCCGGGATCAGCCACAGCTCCGGCACGCGCGCCTGTTTGGGCATGTCCTGCAACCGCACGCTGACCAGCCCGCTGCGCCGTTCGATCCCGACCGCGAGCATCGGCGTGCCGCGATCGTCGGACAGTTGCGCGACCGCGAGCATCGGCGCGGGTTGCGCGGGCGGCGGCACCGGCACCGGCCGCACCGGCAGCGCGAGCATCAGCGCGAGCGCGGCGGCCAGCGCCCCGGCGACGCCGGTCGCGACCTGCCAGCGGCGCACCCGCCGCCGCAGCACCGCCACGGCGGGATCGGCGATCCTCCGCGCGACCGCATCCCACACGCCCGGCGGGGCGGGTACCGGCGCGATCTCGGCATAGAGCGGGGCGAGGCGTTCGTCCCATTCGCCGACCTGCGCGGCGAACGCGGGATCGCCGGCGATGCGCGCGCGTCCGGCGACGCACTCCGCCCCGTCGACCAGCCGCAGCGCCAGTTCGGCGGCGGTCAGTTCGTCTTCCTGTTCGGGCGTGACGTCAGGCATCGTCGAGACATTCCCGAAGGCGGAGCAGGCTGCGGCGAATCCAGCTCTTCATCGTCCCGATCGGCACCGCGTGCCGGTCGGCGAGCTGTACATAGCTGTGTCCGTCGAAAAATGCAGCACGTATGCACCGGGCATGATTGCCGTCGAGCAGGCTGATGCACGCCAGCATCCGGTCCTGCTCCTCGCGGCTGGCCAGCAGTTGCTCGGCGCTCGGCGAATCGTCGGGCAGCGTGTCGGGCACCTCGCCGTCGCCGCCGGGGGTCCGTGCCGCCGCGCGCAGCCGGTCGATCGCGGTGTTGCGCGCGATGCTGCACAGCCAGGTGATCGGGCTGGCCCGCATGGGATCGAAGCGCGCGGCATGGTGCCACACCTTCACATACACGTCCTGCAGCACCTCTTCGGCCGCCGCCGCGTCCTTCAGCACGCGCAGGCACACCGCATAGAGCTTGGCCGAGGTGAGGTCGTAGACGACGCGCATCGCGTCGGTATCCCCGCCGCCCAGTTGCAGCAGCGCGCCGGACAGCCGCTGCCGGTCCATCGCGACGCCGCTCAAGCGATACCGTCCGTCATCGTCTGCCCCTTCGATGCCACATGCTCGCCCGGCCGTGTTTCGGATTGCATTCAAACCGGGGTGGACGACCGATCGCAAGCACGTACCGCACGACCCTTCGGTCCCAGCCGTACCGAATGCACCAGTTGCGCTCCCGTTCCGACGGGTCGTTTCCGCCTACTCGCGCCGGCGCACCGCCTTCAGATCGATGCCGAGGCGTTGTACCTTGTAATAGAAGGTCTTGCGCGGAATCCCGAGCCGGTCGATCGCCGTGCCGATTTCGCCGCCCGCCTGCGCCAGCGCGGTCAGGATCGCCTCGCGCTCGAACGCGGCGATCCTCTCGGGCAGCGTGCGGGCGGCATCATCCGCCGACTCGCCCGTAACGTCGGCGTCGAGGCCCAGCACGAACCGGTCGGCGAAATGCGCCAGTTCGCGGACGTTGCCCGGCCAGTCGTGCCGCGCCAGCCGGTCGCGCGCGGCATGGGTGAGCGGCGGCACCGCGCGGCGCAGCCGTGCCGCCGACGCATCGACCAGATGCGCGAACAGCAGCGGCACGTCCTGCCGCCGTTCGCGAAGCGGCGGCAGCCGCAGCCGCACCGCGGCTAGGCGATAGAGCAGCGCGGGGGCGATCGCGTCGTCGGCCCGCGCGCTTTCCTCCGCCGCCGTGGCGATCACCCGGACATCGACCGGGATCGGATCGCGCGGGCCGCGCAGCGTGCGCTCCTCCACCAGTTGCGTCAGCCGCGCCTGCAACGACCGCGACGCCTGATCGATGTCGTCGAGGAACAGCGTGCCGCGCGCCGCCGCCGCCACCCCGCGATCGCCGGTGGTGGCGAACAGTTCGGCATCGACCAGCGCATCGGGCAACGCGGCGCACGCGACCGGCACGAAGCGGTGCCGCGCCCGCCGCCCCGCGCGGTGGATCAGCCGGGCGAGCAGTTCCTTGCCGGTGCCGGTCTCTCCCTCGATCAGCAGGTCGATGTCGGCATTACCGAGCACCGGGATCATCTCGCGCAGCCGCACGATCGCGGCGGACTGCCCGACCAGCGCGACCTGTTCGGTGCTCGCCGCCGCCGCGCGCAGCCGCCGGTTGTCGAGCGCCAGCGTCCGCGCCGCCACCGCGCGGGTGACGGCGGCGACCAGCGCGTCGGGATCGAACGGCTTGGCGAGGAAGTCCCACGCCCCGCCCTTGATCAGGTTCACCGCGGTGGCGACATCGGCATGGCCCGTCACCAGCACCACCGGGAGCGCGGGATCGCGTTCGTGCAGGATGTGGAACAGCTCGATCCCCGACATGTGCGGCATGCGCACGTCGGTGACGACGATCCCGGCGAAGTCCGCATCGATCGCCAGCAGCGCGGGCGCCGCCGCCGCAAAGGGCAGCACGTCGAACCCGGCAAGCGTCAGCAACTGCGCGGTCGAGACGCGAAGATCCTCGTCGTCCTCGACCAGGATGATCCGGCCCGCTTCGGTCATGTCGCCTTCCGCAACGTCACCTCGAAACGGGCCCCCCGCGCCGAGGGCAGCAGGCGCAGCGTGCCGCCGAGATCGTTCATGATGTCCTGCGCGATCACCAGCCCCAGCCCCAGTCCCGCCGGGCGGCTGGTGGCGAAGGGGGTGAACAGCCGCTCGGCGATCGCGGGATCGATGCCGGGGCCGTTGTCCGCGACCACCAGCACGACGGTGCGATCGTCCTGCGTCAGTTCGACCGTGACGCCCGGATCGTCGCGCCCCTCCAGCGCCTCGACCGCATTCTGGAGCAGGTTGACCAGCACCTGTTCCAGCCGCACCCGCCCGGCGACGACCAGCAGGTCGTCCGGGATCGGCGACACGTGCAGCGCGACCCGCGACAGCCGTTCCTTCAGGATCAGCAGCGCGCCCTCCATCACCTCCGCCAGCGGCAACGGGCCGATCTCGCCGCTGCCCTTGCGGGCGAAGCCGCGCAGTTCCGACGTGACCGACCCGATCCGGTCGGTCAGCCGGGCGATGGCGGAGAGGTTGCCGACGACCGCCGCCGTATCGCCGCGCTCCAGCAGCTGGCGGCCGGCGGCGGCATAGTTGCGGATCGCCGCGACCGGCTGGGCCGTTTCATGCGCCACGCTGGCGGTGATCTGCCCCAGCGCGGCCAGCCGGTTCGCCTGGCGCAGCCCTTCGCGCAGTTCGGCGGCGCGCGATTCGGCGGCGATCCGCTCCTCGATCTCGGCGCGGAGCAGCCGGGTGCGGTCGGCCACCGCTGCCTCTAGTTCGCTGGTGCGGCGGGCGCGGCGGCGGGCACGCTCGCGCAGGGTCCAGCCGACGCCGAACAGCGCGAACAGCACCAGCAGCGTCGCCGCCTGCGCCCAGCGTACCGCGATTCCGACGCTGCGCGGCAACGGCATGGCGAGGTGGACCCGCCAGCCGGCGTCGTCGGGATCGGTGACGACATGCGCATAGGTCCCCGGCTCGCGCGGCAGGGTGATGGCATTGCCGCCCGCGACGAACGGCGCGGGTTTGAGCGCGGGCGCGCCGGTATCGCTGCGCACCGCGGCGGCTTCGGCAGGCGACAGCGGACGGGTCGTCGCATAGCGCCACGCCGGGCGGCTGGCGATCAGGATGACGCCGTGCGGATCGGTCACGAAGGTCAGCCCGCCCGCCGCGCGCCATTCGCGTTCGATCCGGTCGAACTCCAGCTTGACGACCACCACACCGCCGTCGGCGGTGCGGCGCGTGAGATAGAGGCCCGAGCGGCGGCTGACCGTGCCCAGCGCGAACTGCGTCGCCGATCCGTTGCGCACGGCATCCCGGAAATAGCGGCGGAAGCCGTAGCGTCGGCCGACGAACGTATCCGGCGCGCGCCAGTTGCTGGCGGCGATGGCAAGGCCGGTGCGGTCGGTCACATAGATCACTGACGCGCCCGTCGTGCGCGCCAGCCCCTCCAGCTTGCGGTCCAGCGCCGCCCGCGCGCCCGGCATGCCGCGCACCGCGCCCACCACGTCGCGGTCGTCGCTCAGCGCCAGCGGCATCAGCCGGAAGCGCGCGACCTCGCTGGCGAGCAGCACCTGCCGCAACCGCACGTCGGCGGTGGCGGTCGCGATCAGATCGGCCCGCGAACGCTGTTCGACCAGATGCCCGACGAACAACGCCAGCACGCCCGCCAGCGACAGCCCGGCGACCGCCCAGATCATCGTCCATAACCGGTGATTCTGTCGCATCGCGGCGATGCTACGTCGCCGTCCGGCCATGTGCAACAATTGACACATGCGGCGGCGTCCAGCGGCGAAAAATGGCGTACGACTGGTTCGTCACTTCGTTTATACCATTGTTCTGCAACGATATTTCCATAGCGATTGCGTTTTGGACAACCTGGATTGCACGAACCTATCCTGCCGCCATCGCGCAAATGTCGTCGCAGAACGGCGGGAGCGCATCCCAGAGGATGAAAGGCAGAACGCATGATGATTGCCCCCGCCACCGGCCACCCGCCGGTCCCGCCCGCCGCGAAGCCGTGGTACAAGCACCTCTATGTCCAGGTGCTGATCGCGATCGTCGCGGGCGTGCTGCTCGGCCATTTCTACCCCTCGACCGGTGAAGCGCTGAAGCCGATCGGCGATGCCTTCATCAAGCTGGTGAAGATGATCATCGCACCGGTCATCTTCCTGACGATCGTCACCGGCATCGCGGGGATGCGCGACCTCGCCAGC
This sequence comes from Sphingomonas silueang, assembly GCF_040049155.1. NCBI lineage: Bacteria > Pseudomonadati > Pseudomonadota > Alphaproteobacteria > Sphingomonadales > Sphingomonadaceae > Sphingomonas > Sphingomonas silueang. The sequence continues at coordinate 114,792 of NZ_JBDZDK010000008.1, read as the reverse complement.
GTCGGCCGCGTCGCGGGCAAGGCGTTCGCCTATTTCCTCACCTTCTCGACGCTCGCGCTGATCGTCGGCCTGATCGTCGGCAACGTCGTCCAGCCGGGCGCGGGGCTGAACATCGATCCCGCGACGCTCGATACGTCGAAGGTCACCGAATATGCCGCCAAGGCGCACGACACCACGATCACCGGCTTCCTGACCGGCATCATCCCCGACACCTTCATCTCGGCGCTGACCGAGGGCAACATCCTCCAGACGTTGTTCGTCGCGATCCTGTTCGGCATCGGCCTCGCCATGATCGGCGACAAGGGCGAGCGCGTGCTCGACGCGCTGAACGACATCTCGATCGCCTTCTTCAAGGTCGTTGCGATCGTCATGAAGGCGGCGCCGATCGGTGCGTTCGGCGCGATGGCGTTCACCATCGGCAAATACGGCATCGGCACGCTGTTCAGCCTCGCCGCGCTGGTCGGCACCTTCTATCTCACCGCGCTGCTGTTCGTCGTCGTCGTCCTCGGCCTCGTCGCCCGGGCCTGCGGCTTCTCGATCTTCAAGCTGATCTCGTACCTGAAGGCCGAACTGCTGCTGGTGCTCGGCACCTCGTCGTCGGAAAGCGCGCTGCCCTCGCTGATCGAGAAGATGGAACGCGCGGGCATTCCGAAGTCGATCGTCGGGCTGGTCGTTCCCACCGGCTATTCGTTCAACCTCGACGGCACGAACATCTACATGACCATGGCCGCGCTGTTCATCGCCCAGGCGTGCAACGTCGACCTGACGCTCGGCCAGCAGCTGCTGCTCCTCGCCGTCGCGATGCTCTCGTCCAAGGGTGCGGCGGGCGTCACCGGCGCGGGCTTCATCACCCTTGCCGCCACGCTCTCGATCGTTCCCTCGGTGCCGGTCGCGGGCATGGCGCTGATCCTCGGCGTCGACCGCTTCATGAGCGAGTGCCGCAGCCTGACCAACTTCATCGGCAACGCGGTCGCCACCGTCGTCGTCGCCAAGTGGGAAGGCAAGCTGGACAAGCGCCAGTTCGACGAGGCGCTCGCCGGTCGCAGCGTCCGCGTCGACCAGATGCCCGAAGGCGCGGTTCCCGCCGAATAACGACAAGCCCCTGCCCCGCCGGCCGATGGGAATACCCCGGCCGGCGACATTCTGCCCGCCCCGCGAGGCACCGGAGAGGTAAAGATGAACATGTTCCTGCGGCTGAGCTGCACCACCGCCGCCCTGATGATCCCGGCCGTCGGCCATGCCGCGCCGGGTACCGCCGACGCCCCGGTCCCGCCGCAGGCCGCTCCGGTCGCCGCCCCGGTCGCCCTCGCCCTCGCCCCCGCCGCATCGACCGCACCCGCGCAGGGCGGATCGACCAACAGCAACTCGCCGTCGGTCTTCCCCGGCCCCGTGCCGGACAAGGGGACCGCCCGCCCGGTCGCGCAGGAATATCCCAGCACCGGCGTCGGCGACGGCGTGACCGCGGGCGGCTACAACCAGTCGCGCTGGGCCGAGGACTGGAGCAAGTATCGCGATCCCAAGAAGCGCGACGACATCCTCGACCGGCTGAAGTACATCCCGATCCTGAGCGACGAGGTGTATCTGACCCTGTCCGGCGAATTCCGCGCCCGCGTCAACCTGACCACCAACCCGAACCTGCGCGACCGCGAGGCGCAGCGGCAGGACATCTTCCGCGTCGTCGGCGGTGCCGACCTGCACATCGGCGACCATGTCCGCCTGTACGGCGAACTGGCGCATGCGGGCATGTCGGGCCGCAACCTCGGCGTGAAGGCGGGGCAGCTGCACAACGACCTCGTCGTGCAGCAGAGCTTCGTCGACGTGAAGGGCGAGCTGGGCGGCGTCGATGTCGGCGTGCGCTATGGTCGCCAGACCTTTGCCGACGGCCCCAACCTGATGGTCGTGCCGCGCGACAACAACACCATCTTCTTCGTCTACAACGGCGTGCGCGCGTGGGCGAAGGGCGACAGGATCCGCGGCGACGTGTTCGATTTCAAGACCACCCGGCTGGGCGTGGGCGGCACGCGCGACGACATCGTCGACGACAACCGCCGCTTCTCGGGCGGCACGGCGGGCTTCGTCCTGCCCAAGACGCTGTTCGGCGGATCGAACCTGTTCTTCGATCCCTTCGTCTGGGGGCTGCGCAACAGCAACGCCGTGTGGGGCGGCCGCACCGCCGAGGAAGTCCGCAAATTCTACGGCCTGCACCTCTATGGCGATGCCGGTCCGGTGAACCTCGACTGGACGGTCAACTACCAGGGCGGCGAATTCGACGATCGGCCGATCTCGGCATGGCTGGTCCTGCTCCAGCAGACCTACAAGGTCGGCAAGTCGAAGACCGCGCCGCGCGTCGGCTTCCACTTCGACTATGCGAGCGGCGGCAATTCGTACAACGGCGGCACGCTCAAGACCTCGCTCGCGCCGTTCGGCAACAACATCTACTACAGCTATCAGCTGTACGCGACGCCGACCAACTTGATCGCCTTCGCCCCCAGCGTGCAGTTCCAGCCGCACAGCAAGGTCCGCGTGGCGGCGGAATATCAGCTGTCGTGGCGCGACAGCCTGAACGATGCGGTATACCGCGCCAACGGACAGGCGTTCGCGGGCACGCAGCTCGGCGATTCGCGCAAGATCGCCGACACGATCCGGCTCCAGGCGATCTATGCGATCAGCCCGCGGGTCAGCATCACCGGGCGCTACGAGCATCTGATCGCCGGTCCCGCGCTGACCGACGCGGGGTATCGCAGTTCCGACTTCCTGGCAGGCTGGATCAGCTTCCGCTTCTGATCCGCCGGCCCTGCTGACGCCCCGGTGCCCGTCGCCGGGGCGTTTCTCCGTCCATGTAACACGAGTGTGCCCATGACCGCCGCCCCCCATGCCGCCGCGCGCGCCCTGCTCGCCGATCCGCTGACCAACAAGGGCACCGCCTTTACCGAGGCGGAGCGTGACACGCTGGGGCTGCACGGGCTGCTGCCGCCGCATGTCGGCACGCTCGACAGCCAGATCGAGCGGCGGCGGCGGGCGCTGGCGCGGATGCCGGACGATTTCCAGCGCTATGCCTTTCTGCGCGAATTGCAGGATTCCAACGAGGTGCTGTTCCACGCGCTGGTGCAGCGCGACCTGCCCGCGATGCTGCCGCTGGTCTATACCCCGACCGTGGGCGAGGGCTGCGAGCGGTTCAGCGAGATCTGGCACCGTCCGCGCGGGCTGTTCCTGTCATGGCCCAACCGGCACCGCATCGCCGACATCCTCGCCGATCCGGCGCTGGACCGGGTGAAGGTGATCGTCGTCAGCGACGGCGAACGCATCCTCGGGCTGGGCGACCAGGGCGCGGGCGGCATGGGCATTCCGATCGGCAAGCTGGCGCTCTACACCGCCTGCGCCGGGGTCCATCCCGCCGAGGTGCTGCCGATCCTGCTCGACGTCGGCACCGACAACGAGGCGCGGCGCGACGACCCGCTCTATGTCGGCTGGCGCCACCCGCGCGTCCGCGGCGCCGAATACGACGCCTTCGTCGAGGATTTCGTCACCGCCGTCGCCGCGCGCTTCCCCGGCGTGCTGCTGCAATGGGAGGATTTCGCCGGGCACAACGCCTATCGCCTGCTCGAACGCTATCGCGACCGGCTGCTGAGCTTCAACGACGATATCCAGGGCACCGCCGCCACCGCCGTCGGCACGCTGCTGTCGGCGATCGGGCGGACCGGCGTGCCGCTCGCCGAACAGCGCATCGTGCTGTTCGGCGCGGGCGCGGCGGGCGGGGGCATCGCCGAGATGCTGGTGCAGGCGCTGGCGGGCGAAGGGCTGAGCGAGACCGACGCCCGCGCGCGTATCTGGGCGGTGGATCGCGACGGGCTGATCCTGTCGGACATGGAGGGGTTGAGCGGCCCCCAGGCGGCGCTGGCGCGCGCGTCCGGCGAGGTCGCCGACTGGACCCGCACCGCGCACGGCGCGATCGACCTGTTCGAGACGGTCGCCAACGTCCACCCGACCGTGCTGATCGGCGCATCGGGCCAGCACGGCGCGTTCAGCGAGGCGGTGGTGCGCACCATGGCGCAGCATGTCGCCCGCCCGGTCATCTTCCCGCTCTCCAACCCCGTATCGCGGGCCGAGGCGCATCCGTCCGACCTGCTGCGCTGGAGCGCGGGCCGCGCGCTGATCGGCACGGGCAGTCCGTTCGGCGTGGACGGGGTAACGCAGGTCAACAACGTCTACATCTTCCCCGGCGTCGGCCTGGGTGCGCTGGCGGCGGGGGCGCGGGCGATCACCGACGGCATGTTCATGGCCGCCGCCCGCGCGCTGGGCAGCATGGGCGGGGCCGATACGCTGCTCCCCCCGATCGAGCGGTTGCGCGACGTGGCGCTCGACATCGCGCAGGTGGTGGCGGAACAGGCGGTCGCCGACGGGGTGGCGACCACCCCCGACACGATCGACCGCGACGCGATCGCCGCGCGGATGTGGACCGCCGCCTATTGAGGCACGGCGGGCCGCATCCGGCCCGGTGGCATCGGTCCGTCCCGTCGCCTGCCGCGGGTCGGCGGGGAGGCCCGCGGGAACTTTGCCCGCCCTGACGGCTTGGTCGCCCACCCGCACCCGTCCAGCTCAGGTTCACCGCGAACCGGGCAGGACGGGGTCTGAAAGGAACGACCATGAAGACCTTGCTGAACGCCTTCGCCGCCCTCGGCCTGCTGGTCACCAGCGCCACCGCCGCCGTCGTCGCCACGCCGGATACCGCCGCCGCCCAGTCGCGCGACTGGCGTGACGGGCGCGGCTATGATCGCCGCGACGACCGCCGGTGGCGTGACGACCGACGCCACGACCGGCGCTGGCGTGATGACCGGCGCGGTCGCGATTGGCGCGACGACCGGCGCGGTCGCGACTGGCGCGGCGATCGCGGACGCCATCGCGGCCCGGTGGTGCGCGAACGGATCATCGACCCGCGCTCGCGCGAGGCCCGCGCCATGGGTGTCGAGTATCGCGGCGGGTGCCGCTATGTGATCCGCAACGGCCGTCGCGTCTGCGGTTGAGCCATGCGCCGGGGGGCAGGATCGCCCCCCGGCGTTCGACCGGCTGAACCCCCTGCATCCCGAAGGACGCCGGACCGCCCTGCCCTGCGCTCCCCGTAACGGACAGCGCATGGTGAGGCGGAACCCCCGTCAGAACCGCAGGCGTGCCCCCGCGAGGATCGATTCCTGGTGATCGTCGCGCCCGTTCTGCGCGCTGCCGACCGCATAGATTTCGAGGTTGCGGCCGTAACGATAGGTGACGCCGCCGGTCGCGGTGGCGACCATCGGCGCCCGCCCGACGCCCAGTGCCAGCAGCCCCAGCCCGCCCCCGGCATAGCCGCCCAGCGCATCGGCGCGCGTACCGATCGTCTGGTAGCGCCCGCCCAGCGTCACGAACGGCCGGAACGGATCGTCCGACGTCTCGCTGCGCCCGAAGGTGATCCCGGCATCGACGAAGCTGGCGCGATGCTGGTCCCGCGCGACGTTCAGCGCGAAGGCCGCGCTGCCGCTTTCCTGCACCGCTTCCCGCGTCGTCCGCACCATCGTGGCACCGAGGCGCGGCGTGATCGCCCAGCCGTTGGCGAGCTGCGCGGCATAGTAGATCGACTGGTCCATGCTCCAGCTCGTCAGGTCGTAGCGACCGAGCGTGATGCCGTTCGCGCCGGGCACGAAACGGTCGGTGCGCGCCTTGGCGTCGTTGTAGACGATCGACGCGGCGAAGCCGAAGCCGCTGGGATCGCGGTAGCGGGCGACGCCGCCGACCACCACGCCGTCCGCCTGGGTCCGCGCGCCGAGCTCGCGGATGAACTGGCGCGTGTCGAGCCAGCCCGCGAACATGCCGACCATGCCGTCGCCGGTGCCGTAGCCGATGCCGCCGAGATAGCCATAGCCCTGCGACGCCGCCTTGCTGATCCCCTGATCGGCATCCGCCCCCAACCGATGCCACTGGCCGACCGACTGGGCGAACAGATAGGCGCCGGGATCGGTGCGGGTGGTGGCGAACGCCGGGCCGCGCGTGGTCTCGGCAAGGGCCAGCGCATTGTCGACCCCGATCTGCGTCGCCGAGGCATAGGCTTCGGGCGTGATCAGCGCGAACTGGCGCGGATTGGCATTGCCGTCGCCCGCTGCGGTCAGCAGCACGGGCAGCGCATTGCCGAGCGCGCTGTTGTCACCCTGCAGCAGCAGCGTGCGGTTGGCATAGGCGACGCTGCGCGCGACCTGCGGATTGAAGGTCGCATCGGTGCGGAACTGCCCGATCAGCGCGATACGATTGCCCTGCTGCGCCACATAACCGAACAGCGACGACGGCTTGGCGATGTTGGTGTAGCTGCCGGTGATCCCGCCGGTCGCGGTGATCAGCTCGAACGAGGTACCCGGGCGGACATAGCCGGTGGGCGCGAGCTGGAGCGTCGCCCCGTTCTGGATCGTCAGCGCGCCGTTCACCGCCAGCCGGTCCGCCGCGCTCTGGTTCAGCTCGAACAGCGACGTCGAGCTGCCGAGCAGCGTGACGTTGCCGTTCACCACCATCGTCCCGATCGACGAACCGGGGCTGAGCACCCCGGCGACCGTCAGATTGCCGTTGACCACGCCCGACGAGCCGAAGACCGCCCCCGTCCCGACGTTGATCTGCGACGCGGTGATCGTCGATCCGGCAAGGCCGACCAGCCGCCCGCCGCCGAGCGACGTGACGCCCAGCGTCCCGCTGCCCGCCAGCGTGGCATAGCCGCCGGTCATCGCGAACGCCTCGACATTGGCGATCGAATCGAACGCCACCGGTGCCGACGCGCTGCCGCCCGACACGCTGATCGTGTCGCTGCCCGCCCCGCCGTCGATCGCGCCCGCGAACTGGCCCGCGATGGTGAAGCGCTGGTCGCCCGCGCCGAACGCCACCTGCCGCGCGGTCAGGCGACCGTCGGCGGCGATCGTCAGGTCGGTGCCCGGCGTCACCCGGTCGTAGCTGTGGGTGCCGGTCAGCGTCAGGATGCCGCTGCCGGTGGTCGCCAGCGTCTCGAAGCCGGTCAGCACCCCTTCGCCGAGCGTGCGGTTGCCCGCCAGATCGAACACCGCGGTATCGTTGCCCGCCCCGCCCGAAGCGGTGCCGACGAGGAACGCATTGCCGACCAGCCGCAGCATGTCGTTGCCGCCGCCGAGGTCGATCGCCCCGCCCAGCGTGCCGCCGTTGGCGACGGTCAGCGACAGGTCGTTGCCGCCGAACCAGATCGCCCCGTTGTTCGCCAGCAGGCCGGTGACGGTCAGCGAACCGCTGTCCACCTGCACCGCCTCGAACCCGGTCGCCCGGCCGGTCAGCGTCACCGCGCCGGTATTGGCGAAGGTCAGCAGATCGTTGCCGGTGCCGCCGTCATAGCCGCCCACGGCGTTCGCGGTGCCGAGCGACAGCCGGTCGTCCCCGCCCGCCAGCGCGACCACCGACGCATCGCCGTCGATCGCGACCCATTCGCTCGCATCGCTGCCCTGGATCGTGCCGACCCGGTTGCCGCGCTGCGTCAGGTTCAGCCACGTGCCGTTGAGGATGATCTGGTCCAGCGCCTCGGTCTGCGCCAGCGACAGCAGGCCATAGCCGTCGATCTGCAACCGCTCGAACCCGCGGATGCTGCCCAGCCCGTTGCGGTTGCCCGCGAGGATCACGTTGTACAGGTCGTTGCCCGCGCCGCCGTCGACGGTACCGGTCACGCGCGATCCCGCCTGGTCGACGAACACGTCGTCGCCGGTGCCGAGCAGGACCGATCCCGCAATCAGCCCGGCGTTGACGACGCGGTCGTTGCCGCCGCCCAGCGACACCGATCCGGCGATGGTGCCGTTGTTGGTGACCGTCTCCGCGCCGTCGCTGCCGGTGATCGCGGTGTCGCCCGCGCTGCTTAGCGTCTGGCCCGCCGCGACCGTCACCGATCCGCCGCTGACGCTCACCGTGTTGAAGCGGAAGGTGCCCGAATAGGTGACGTTGCCGCTGCCGATCTGACTGAAGCGCTCGAAATTGACGAACTGGTCGCCGTTGACGCTGCCGCCGCCGGTCGCGTCGAGGATGAAGCCGTCGTCACCCTCGCCCGCATCGACCGTGCCGATCTGCGTCGCGACGGCGCTGTGCAGGAAGATGTCGTCGCCCGCGCCGAGGAACACGTCGCCCTCGATCCGGCCGTAATTCTCTACCCGGTCGTCGCCGCCGAGCAGGCTGATCGAGCCGGTGATCGTGCCGGCATTGAAGATCCGGTCGTTGCCGTCCGACCCCTGCACCGCACCCGCCAGATAGGGTGCGCCGATCAGCGCACCGGTCAGGTCGTCATCGGCCAGCACCGTGCCCGCACCGCCGCGGATGGTGCCGAAGTTGGTGATGTCGAGCGTGGCGCCGAGCGATCCGATCGCGTTGGAGCGCGCGCCGGTCGCCTCGATCACGCCGCTGGCATAGTTGGTGATCGCGGCGGTTACGCCGATCGGTGTCTCGACCAGAACTGCGTTGGCGGGCCGCGTGTAGAGATACGGACGGTCGGAGATCTCGAGGATTTCGCGACCACCGGCGTTGGCGCGGATCGTGCCGCTGTTCTGGATCGCGATGCCCAGCGTCCCGAGGGCCGGCGCATCGGGTCGGATCGCCACCGACAACCCGGCATTGGCGCTGCTGAGCGCCTCGATCGTGCCGCTGTTGTTGACGAGGATCTGCCCGTTACCCGGCGTTCCGTTCACCGCCAGGGTGACGGCGGCCGGATCGAAGCTGTCCTCCGGGCGCCGCGACGTGACCGTGCCGCTGTTGTTGAAGACCAGCGCGAACGGCTCGCCCGTCGCCAGCGCCGTCGCCCCGGTGGTGCTCGCCAGGACGCCGCCGCCGGTGATGGTCCCGTTGTTGGTCGCGACGATCGAACCGTCGCTCGACAGCCGGACGGCTGCGCTGACACCGGCGTTGCGAATGGTCCCGTCGTTCTGGAACGAGAAGCTGCCTTCGCGCGACTGATGCACCGCGAAATAGGAGAGCCCGGCGGTTTCGATGGTGCCGCTGTTCAGGAAATTGCCGACACTGCCGTAGAAACCGGCGATGGTCGCCTGATTGGTAAAGCTTGCCAGCCCGCTCAGGCGCAGGTCGTCCGGGGTGCTGAACGGCAGTGACGAGTCATACTGCGCATCGGCAAAGATGCCGTTGGTGACGTTCACCTTGTTGACGATCGAACCCGTGCCGTAGAGCGTCAGCTGATTATAGGCCCGATCCGCCTCCACGGTGACGACCGTGTCGGCGCCGAGCGCCTCGACCGACTCCCGCTCGAATCGGGTGGCGGTGCGCACGCCGAGGGTCACGACCCCGCTTGCGGTGCGGCGATAGCGGTAGGTATCCAGACCGGTACCGCCGTCGATCGTGCCGGTCACGCCGGTCTGCCCATCGGTTTCGACGAACAGGTCGTTGCCGCCCCCAAAGGTCAGATTGCCGCGCAGCACGCCGCCATTGGCGACATAGGCTGCCGACTGGCCGAAGAAACCGGTGCTGATTAGGTTTACCGAACCCTCGATGGTTCCGGCGTTGAACACGGCCATGTTCTGCCCGATGATCGCGGTACCGCCGGTCCCCGCAATCGTGCCGCCCTGTCCGTTCCGAACCGCCAGATTGCCGTAGTAGTTCGATTCGGCCTGTACGATGGCCGGTCCGCTCGCGCTCGCGATGCGACCGGTGTTGACGATGGACCTCGCCTCGTTCGGGTATCCGAACGCATCGAACGCCGCTGCAGGGCCGCCCACCTCGATCGTGCCGGTGTTGATCAGACTGCGAACGTTGCGAACGCCGGTCCCCGCTAAGCCGCCGGCCGCCTGGACGATACGCCCCGCGTTCGTGACATTCAGCGAACCGTTCACGCCGATGCCGCCGTCAAGCGTGATCGTACCGGCGTTTACCACCTGCTGCCCGCCCGCCACGGCGCTGGCCTTGTCATTGGCCGATCCGCGGTCATACACGCCGATCGCACCCAAATTGGTGAAGGTGGTACCTACGCTGCCGACCACGGCGGCCGTGACGTTGTTCTGCACCGTGCGATTGAGCAGCAGCGTGCCGCGATTGATCAACTCCAGATCCTGCACCGCCGTTTCGGCCGTCGATGCCAGGGTCGGCGTCCGCAGGATGAAGATCGGCGACGTAGCCGCCGTCAGGTTCAGCGCGCTTTCGACGGTGCCGTTCCCTGCGAACAGCAGCGGACGTGCCGACGCGAGTCCGGTCAGGGTCAGCTTCGCATCGTCGTACAGGTCGAACCCGATCCCGGCGAAACTGCCCGGATCGACGCTGTAGGACGCATCGGAACGCAGGCGATAGACCAGTTGCGCGTCAGGCGCGTTCACCGAGCCGGTGATACCGGCATAGGTGCCGGGACCGCTGTTGGCGAACTCGACGACGAGCGTACCGCCGCGCCCGAGGAAAAGATTGCCGTTCAGCACGCCGCCACGCTCCGCAAAATACCGGTTTCGCCGGACTTCCCTGTCGGTCAACCTTGCCAACTGCACATCGCCGTTGATGGTACCAGCGTTGGCCACGGTCGCGGAATTCACGTTCGCGTCGTAAAATGAAGAGGAGCCGAAACCGACGATACCAGCGGAAAGCCCCGACACGACCCCGCCTGCCGCATTGATGAGCGTCGCCCCCGACCGCATCCGCACGCCGGTGTCGCCCGAACTGATCGTTCCGCTGTTGCGCAGCGTTCCGTTGAGGATCACGCCGCTGCTGCCGCCGGAGATGCGACCGCGGTTTTCCGAAGCGGGCGACGAACCGAAGAGACCGAAATCGACCCCGGTACCATTCGCGCTGATCTGCCCGGTATTGAGGAAACTCGCGATAGAAAGGCTGACGCCGGTATCTCTGGCGGTGATCGATCCGCTGTTCCGGAACGTCGATGCGGCGGTCCCGCCGACACTTACGCCGCTGCCGGTCGATATCACCGTCCCGCGGTTATCGAAGCTGCCGCCGTTCCGCCAGTAGACGGCGTCAGAATAACTGCTCGGCGCGGTCGTGCGGATGGTGCCCTCGTTCACCAGCGTCAAGCCCGAGTATCCGGCCATGCTCGCGAACACGTTGTTTTCCGAAGTCAGGCTGGCACGATTGATGATCGTTCCGCTGCTGTCCGAACCCGCCTGGATCGTGCCTGGCGATGCGAAGCCCGCGTCGAGTGTCACCGTGCTGTCGTTATCCACGATCAGACCGCGATTCTCGAAGCCCGTGGGCATCGTCAACGCCGGACCGACCACTGCATCGCTGGTGAAGTGCACCAGCAGCAGGTCGAAACCGGCCCCGCCGTCGATCTCGCCACTGATGCCCGTACGGAGCGCGCCATCGGCATAACCGACGACCAGCGTATCGCTTCCGGACCCGAAACGGACATCGCCGGTGATGGTACCGACAGAATTATCGATATAGCTGTTAAAATACAGGGGCGACGTCATGATCACGTTGCCGACGATCTCGCCGTCGTTCACCAACCGCAAACTGCCGGCCGCGCTGATCGCCGTCGAACCACCGCTGGTGATCCTGCCCCCGATATCGTTCAACAATTCGATGCTTGATCCATCGATCGCAGCGCCACTGCCGCTATTGGCGATGACCCCCGAGTTGCCGATCTGCAGATAGTTGCGATACGACAATGTACTCGATGCAGCACTGTTGACGATTTTACCGGCATTGAAAATCGCCGAGTAACTATTGGAAGCAGACGTCGAAAAAACGGCGCTCCGCCTGTCGCCGTCGATCGTTCCGGCGTTGTCGATTGTCCTGATCGGGGCGAGGATCGCACCGATGTTCCCGGTCGATTGGTTGATGATGGAACTAACGAAAGAACTACTGCTGCCGCTGTATATTGCAACGCCGGACCGACCGGAAATCGTACCCGCGTTGTCGACGCTGACGTTCGTCGAATTCCTGCTGTTACTGGACATGAAGAGCCCAACGTAGCCGGTGACGGTAGCGCCCTCGGCGACGCGCAGGTCCATATTGTTCGCGCCGTAGCCCAAGCCGTTGGCCAGGGCTGTCAGACGAATCCCTTCCCTGGTGCCACCGTCGACGGCTCCGTTGACCGCCACCTGGGCATATGACCAACTATAATCGGTGGCTGGCCGATAAATGTCGATTGCCGGACTGCCATTGCCTTGAACGACCGCACCGCTTGCCACCGTGATACGCGGGCTGGCGCCCGCCGACCGAACCCCGTCAGGGTCGGTGCCGGTACAGATGATCTCGGCATTCTGTGGCGCCGGATCGGGGGTGCACTGCGCATAGGCCGGTGCGGCGACGCACGCCGCCAGCGCGATCGCGGTCGAGCCCAACGCGCGGCTCCGGGCACGCGCGGACATCGTGAGCTTCGTGTTCATAGTTCCCCCATCACTTTATCATGATGAATATCGCGGCGGTCGACCTGTTGTCCATGAAGAATCGTGAACTACAGCCGTAACGGGTTAAACTTGGGAAAACTTGGCATGACTGATAGAATAACAGCATATGGAATAAGATGAGCGTCACGGCGAACCGGGCGGGCGGTCGCCAGGCGCCTCAGGGGGCCGTCACCGCCCACACCAGAAATGCCGCCCCCGCCAGCAGCGTGCCGAGCGGCAGGCGGTCGTCGGCGCGCACCCGCCCGCCCTGCGCCGCACCCGCCGCCACCGCCGCCAGCCCGGCCAGCGCCGCGATCAGCAGGACCAGCGGCAACGCCCGCCAGCCGAGCCACAGGCCGATCGCGCCGAACAGCTTCGGATCGCCCCCGCCCAGCCCGATCCGTCCGCGCACGCGCCGATAGGCGGCGGCGAGGAGCCACAGGCTGCCGAACCCCGCGACGCCCCCGATCGCGCGCGCCGCCGGATCGGGCGTGACCCCGGCGATCCCGCCGATCCCCGCCACTACCGCCAGCGACAAAGTCAGCCGGTCCGGCAGCCAGAAGGCGGCAAGGTCGATCGCGCCGAGCGCCAGCAGCAGCCAGCCGCACGCCGCCCCGGCCACGCCCGCCGGCCCCGGTGCGACGAGCCCGGCGGTGACGCCGATGCCCGCGCCCAGCAGTTCGATGACGAAATGGCTCGGCGCGATTGCGGCACGGCACGTCCGGCACCGTCCGCGCAGGAGCAGGAAGCTCGCCAGCGGCACCAGTTCGACCGGTCGCAGCACCCGTCCGCAGCCGTCGCAGGCGGATCGGCCATGGGCGACGCCGCGCCCCTCCGGCCAGCGCAGCGCGATCGTCGCGATGAAGCTGCCGAACACCGCGCCCAGCACCCCGAGCAGGATCGGCCAGAACGGGGGCGGCAGCGACATGGACATGACCGCGCCTATCGCGCGAAGCCGTGGGCGGAGCAACTCGGCTGGCGTCCGCCCTGCGCTGCGCCTAGATATGGTTTCAAACGAAACAGATGCTTCAGGAGAGCAGCCGCCATGTCCGATCCCGCCAAGACCGATCCGGTCGTCATCCTGTCCTATGCGCGCACGCCGATGGGCAGCTTCCAGGGCAGCCTTGCCGGAGCGAGCGCGACGCAGCTCGGCGCGACCGCGGTCGGCGCGGCGGTGGAACGGGCCGGGCTGTCGGGCGAGGCGGTCGAGCGCATCTACATGGGCTGCGTGCTGCCCGCGGGCCTCGGACAGGCCCCGGCGCGGCAGGCGGCGCTGGGTGCGGGCCTGCCGACCCATGTCGAGGCGACGACGGTCAACAAGATGTGCGGATCGGGGATGCAGGCGGCGATCATGGCCGCCGAGGCGCTGGCGGCGGGCTCCGCCGACCTGATCGTCGCGGGCGGCATGGAGAGCATGACCAACGCGCCCTATCTCTCCACCCGGCATCGCGGCGGTGCGCGGATCGGCCACGACCGGTTGATGGACCATATGTATCTCGACGGCCTGGAGGATGCCTATGAGCCAGGGCGGCTGATGGGCAGCTTCGCCGAGGCGACGGCGGCGGCGTACCAGTTCACGCGGGCAGCGCAGGACGAATATGCGATCGAATCGCTTCACCGGGCGCAGCGCGCGCAGGGGTCGGGCGCGTTCGATCGCGAGATCGTCGCGGTGGAGGTCGCGGGGCGCAAGGGCAGCACGACCGTGCGCGTCGACGAACAGCCCGCGCGCGGCGACGTGGCGAAGATCCCGACGCTGAAGCCCGCCTTTTCCAAGGACGGCACGATCACCGCCGCCAACGCCTCGTCCATCTCGGACGGGGCGGCGGCGCTGGTGCTGACGCGGCAGTCGGTCGCCGACCGGCTGGGCCTCGCCCCGGTCGCGCGGGTGGTCGCCCATGCCGCGCACGCCCATGCGCCCGCCGATTTCGCGACCGCGCCGGTATTCGCGATGCGCAAGGCGCTGGCGCGCGCGGGCTGGTCCGCGACCGATGTCGATCTGTTCGAGGTGAACGAGGCGTTCGCCTGCGTCGCGATGATCGCGATGCGCGACCTGTCGCTGCCGCACGACGCGCTGAACGTCCATGGCGGGGCCTGTGCGCTGGGCCATCCGATCGGGGCGAGCGGGGCGCGGGTGCTGGCGACGCTGCTGTCGGCGCTGGAGACGCACGGCCAGCGGCGCGGGCTCGCCTCGCTGTGCATCGGCGGCGGCGAGGCGACGGCGATGGCGGTGGAGTTGCTGGACTGACGCCCCCACCCCAACGGAACTTTCGCCGCCCGCCCGGCATATGCTACGCTCGGGCGTAGCGGGCTCGGGCGTAGCGGGCTCGGGCGTAGCGGGAAGGAAAAGACGTGGCGGATCGCGAAGAGACGGTGGGATACAAGGGTCCCGCCGGTGGCTGGGGGTCCGTCAAGGGCATGTCGAAGGTGCTCGCGAGGGAGCGCAACCACCCCGCCGCGCTCGCCCAGCTCGCCCGCCAGAACAAGCCCAAGGGGTTCATGTGCACCTCCTGCGCATGGGGCAAGCCCGCCGAGCCGCATCCGTTCGAGTTCTGCGAGAACGGCGCGAAGGCAACGCTGTGGGACCTGACGCCCAACCGCTGCACGCCGGAATTCTTCGCGAAACACAGCGTGAGCGAGCTGAAGGGCTGGAAGGACTACGACCTCGAGCATCAGGGGCGCCTGACCCATCCGATGCGCTACGACCATGCGACCGACCATTATGTCGAATGCAGCTGGGACGAGGCGTTCGCCGCGATCGGGGCCGAGCTGAAGGCGATGGACCCGAAGAAGACGATCTTCTACGCATCCGGCCGGGCCAGCCTCGAAACATCGTATCTCTGGGCGTTGTTCGCACGGCTCTACGGCCACAACAACCTGCCCGACAGTTCCAACATGTGCCATGAGACGACCTCGGTCGCGCTCAAGAAGACGATCGGCGCGCCGGTCGGCACCTCGATCCTCGACGATTTCGAATCGTGCGACGCGATCTTCTTCTTCGGACAGAATACCGGATCGAACAGCCCGCGCTTCCTCCACCCCTTGCGCGAGGCGGTGAAGCGCGGGTGCAAGGTCGTGACGTTCAATCCGGTGAAGGAACCGGGACTGATCGCCTTCACCGATCCGCAGAACCCGTTCGAGATGGCGACCCGGACCAGCACGAACATCTCGTGCCAATATCATCAGGTGCGCCCCGGCGGCGACGTGGCGGTGCTGATCGGCCTTGCCAAGCATGTGCTCGCCGCCGAGGACAAGAGCTGGGCCGAGCGCAAGGTCCATGTCCTCGACGTGGATTTCATCGCGCAGCACACCAACGGCTTCGATGCCTTCGCCGCGATGGTCCGCGCGACCGACTGGGCCGATATCGAGCGCGAGAGCGGCCTGACGCGCGCCGCGATCGAAAGCGCGGGGCAGGTCTATGTCGAGGCCGACCGGACGATCGGCATCTACGGCATGGGCCTGACGCAGCAGGTCCATGGGTTCGACAACGTCGCGACCTATGTCAACCTGCTGTTGATGAAGGGCAATATTGGGCGCGACGGGACCGGCATGTCGCCGGTGCGCGGCCACAGCAACGTGCAGGGGCAGCGCACCGTCGGCATCTCCGAAAAGCCGGAGCTGGTGCCCAACGACCGGCTGCGCGAACTCTACGGTTTCGATCCGCCGATGGAGCATGGCCATAATACCGTGACCGGCTGCGAGGCGATACTGAAGGGCGAGATCGACGCCTTCCTGTCGCTCGGCGGCAATTTCATCCGTGCGATCCCCGATCTGGAGCGGCTGGAGGCCGCGTGGCCGAACATCCGCCTGACGGTGCAGATCGCGACCAAGCTGAACCGCAGCCACCTGATCAACGGGCAGGTCGCCTATCTCCTCCCCTGCCTGGTGCGGACCGAGGTGGACGTGCAGGCCAGCGGCGAGCAGATCGTGTCGATCGAGGATACGTTCAGCCACATCCACGGATCGATCGCCACCCATCCCGCCGCCAGCCCGCACCTGAAGTCGGAGATCGCGATTGTTGCGGGCATCGCCAAGGCGACGCTGCCGCCCAATCCGAAGGTCGACTGGGACGGGTGGACCGGCGACTATGCCAGGGTCCGCAAGCAGATCGAGTTGACCTATCCGGAGGAGTTCCACGATTTCGAGGAGCGCATGTTCACGCCGGGCGGCTTCTATCGCGGCAATTCGGCGCGGGAACGGGTGTGGAAGACGGAGAGCGGCAAGGCCGAGTTCACCGTGCCCCAATCGCTGTCGGGCACCGACATTCCCGATGCGCCGGGGCGGCTGCGGCTGGTGACGCTGCGCTCGAACGACCAGTTCAACACGACGATCTACGGCTATGACGACCGGTTCCGCGGGATCAGCGGCACGCGCGACGTGGTGCTGCTGAACCCGAGGGAGATCGCGAAGGCGGGCCTGCGCAAGGGGCAGATCGTCACGCTGGTCGGCGACGGGGACGACGGCATCGACCGGCGGGTGGCAGGGTTGAAGGTCGTGCCGTTCGACCTGCCCGACGGGTGCATCGCGGGCTATTATCCCGAACTGAACCCGCTGATCCCGATCGGCTGGCATGACAAGGAATCGATGACCCCGGCGGCGAAGGCGGTGCCGGTGAAGATATTGGCGTAGGGTCACGCCGATCCCGCGCCCGTACCCCCGCGCAGGCGGGGGTCCAGGGTTTCATACAAGGGACGTTGCCGTATATCGCTCTGGACCCCCGCCTGCGCGGGGGTACGGTGTAGAGACTGTCCGGACGCCTGGTTGCAGGACGCTTGCATGACCGCCCCCACCCGCCCCGCCCCGTTCACCCGCATTGCCGGCGACGGCACCGCCTCCCCCGCCGAGCGCATCGTCGCCAGCGAGACGCCGGTCGCGATCGAGGTCGACGGGCTCGGCTATGCGGTGCTGATGGCGACGCCAGCCGACCTGCCCGACCTCGCCACCGGCTTCGCGCTGGCCGAGCGGCTGATCGACCGCGCCGGGGAACTGGTCGAGGTGGATGCGCATGCGACCGCGAACGGCATGCTGCTGCGCCTGATGCTGATCCCCGATCGGCACGAACGGGTGGCGGAGCGGGTGCGCCACCGCGTGTCCGAATCGTCGTGCGGGCTGTGCGGGATCGAGAATCTCGAACAGGCGCTGCGCCCGTTGCCGCGCGTCACCGCCGCGACCGCCGCCACGGCGCATGCGATCTTCGCCGCCGCACAGGGCTTGCGCGATCACCAGCCGCTGACCCGCGCGACCGGGGCGGCGCATGCCGCGGCGCTGTGCGCCGCCGACGGCACGGTCCGGCTGGTGCGCGAGGATGTCGGACGGCACAACGCCTTCGACAAGCTGATCGGCGCGATGCGGCGGCAGGGGCTGGACTGGGACGGCGGCTTCGCGCTGCTCACCTCGCGCTGCTCGTTCGAGCTGGTCGAAAAGGCGGTGCTGGCCGATTGCCCGCTGCTCGCCACCCTGTCGGCGGCGACCGCGCTGGCGCTGGAGCGCGCCGCCGGGGCGGGCCTTGCGCTGCGCACGCTGGTGCGCGCCGATGCGATGCTGGCGTCGTGATGCGGAGATTGGGCGCGATCCTCGCGGGGGGGCGCTCCAGCCGGTTCGGCAGCGACAAGGCGCTGGCGCTGCTCCACGGTCGCGCGCTGATCGACCGGGTGGCCGATGCGCTGCGTCCGCAGGTCGACGCGCTGGTCGTCGTCGGTCGCGATCATCCGGGCCTCACCGGCACGCCCGATCGCCCGGCCGCCGATCTTGGCCCATTGGGCGGGATCGCCGGGGCGCTCGCCCATGCCGCCGCGCACGGCTTCAGCCATGTGCTGAGCGTGCCATGCGACGCGCCCGACCTGCCGGACGATCTGCCGGCACTGCTCGGTGAGCCACCGGCCTGTCTGGCCGATTTGCCGGTCGTGGGGCTGTGGCCGAGCGCCGCGCTGGCGGAACTCGATGCGCTGCTCGCCGGACCGGGGTCGCGGTCGGTGCGTGCCTTCGCCGACCGCATCGGCGCGCGGGCAGTGCCGGGCGGCGGCATCGCCAACGTCAACACCGCCGACGACCTTGCCCGCATCGCCGCCGCGGAACGGCGCTGACACGCCCGCGAACGCCCGATATAGCGAAGCCGTGAGCGACCTGTTCCTGATCCTGCGCGCCGGCGCCGTGCGCCTCGGGCTGCCGTTGGCGGCGGTGCGCGAGGTGCTGCCGCTGCTGCCGGTCGAGGCGGTGCCGGGACTGCCGCGCCCGCTGCTGGGGTTCGTCGACCTGCGCGGCGATATCGTCGCGGTGGTGCAGCCGCTGGCGCTGCTCGACCCGCAGGCGCCGCTGCCGCCGGTGGCGCTGTCGGCGCACCTCGTCCGGCTGCGCGGGGACGATGCACCGTGCCTGCTGGTCGATCGTGCCGAGGATGCCGTGCAGGGTGCGCCGCAGCCGATCGATCCGGCGCACAGCCTGCACGGCACGGTGACGGGCGAACTCCCGCTGGGCGAGGGCACCGCGCTGGTCATCGATTCCGCCGCGCTGCTGCTCGCCGCCGAACGCGCCGCGATCGCCCGGCTGGCGACGGCGGCGGCGGCGCGGCGCGACCAATGGGCCGCCGCATGACGCCCACCGACCCCGGTTTCGCCGAGATCAAGGCGCTGGTGATCGAGCGCACCGGCCATCATTATTATGCCGACAAGGACGCGCAGCTGCTCGAGCGCATCGTGCAGCGGATGGCGGCGCGCGGCGATGCGACGCTCGCCGCCTATCGCGACCGGCTGCGGGACGGCGACGGCGACGAATGGCCGCAGCTCGAAAGCGCGGTCACGATCAACGAGACCTTCTTCTTCCGCTTCGCCGAACAGTTCGCCGCGCTGCGCGACCGCATCCTGCCCGACCTGATCGCCGCACGGGCCGGGGAACGGCGGCTGCGCATCTGGAGCGTGGGCTGCTCGACCGGCGCGGAGGCGCATTCGGTCGCGATCCTGCTCGCCGACCTGCTGGGCGAGGCCATCGGCGAGTGGCGCATCCAGCTGACCGGCACCGACATCGACGATGCGGCACTGGCGGCGGCGCGGCAGGCGGAATATTCGTCATGGGCGCTGCGTACGATGGGCGAGGGGGAGCGCGCGCGACTGTTCGACCGGCACGGCGAACGCTACCGGCTGAAGGACGCCTATCGCGGGATCGCGCGGTTCGAGCGGCACAACCTGATGGCGATGATCGCCGATGCCGCCCCGCTGCATTTCGCCGACTACGACCTGATCCTGTGCCGCAACGTGCTGATCTATTTCAGTCACGACCATGCGACGCGGATCGTCGGCGCGCTGGCCGAGCGGCTGGCGGAGGGCGGCGTACTGCTGCTCGGCCATGCCGAACCCAATCCGGCGTTCGACGCGGTCGCCGATCCGGTGCAGCTGGGCGGGGTGCTCGCCTATCGCCGCAGGGGCAGCGTGCCCCCGCCGCCGGTCGCGCAGGTCGTATCCGAACCGCCTTCGCCGCGCATCACCCTGCCCCGTCCGGCGCGCCCGATGCCCAGGGTCGCCCGGCCCGTCCCCGCCCCCGCCCCGCCGCCGGGCGAGCCCGCCGGACGCGATGCTGTCGCCTGTTACCTAGCAGCGCTGTCGGCGATGGCGCTGGGCGAACGCGCCGTGGCGGAGCGCGGGTTTCGCGACGCGCTGTATCTCGATCGCTCGTTCGCGATGGCGCATTATCTGCTCGCGCGGAACCTGCTGGCCGACGGGCGTACCGACGATGGCCGCCGCAGCCTGACCAACGCGCTGCGCCTCGCCGCCGCGCTGCCGCCCGATGCCGAACTGGCCGAGGGCGACGGGATGACCGCCGGTGCGCTCGCCGCCGCCGCCCGCCATGCGATCCGTACGCTGTGAGCGGCATCGACATCATTGCCGAGGGGCTGGACCCCGCCGCCGTCGCCGCCGTGCTGCGCGCCCGGCAGCGGGCGCTGGCCGCGCCCGACGCCGGTCCGGCCGCCGCGCGCGAGACGTTGCTGGCATTCGCGCTGGACGGCGTGGCCCATGCGCTGCCGATCGCGGCGGTGCGCGCGGTGGCGGCGGTGCCGCCGATCGCCGCCGTGCCGCAGGCTCCCCCGGCGCTGCTCGGCCTCGTCGCGTGGCGCGGGACCGTGGTCAACCTGTTCGCCCCCGGCCCGGCGCTCGGACGGGCGGCGACGACGCCGGGCGCGATGATCCTGCTGCGGCACGAAGCGCCGCGCATCGCGCTGGCGGTCGATACGCTGACCGGCGTGGTGACGGCGGCGGCGGCGGACGGTGTCGCGACACACTTGTCGCGGCTGGTCGCGACCGATACCGGCCATGTCACCCGTATCGAACCGGCGCTGCTCGTCGAACTGCTGCTCCCGCCCCGTCTTCAGGAAGGATAAGCCTTGTCCGTCTCCACCCGGATCGCAGCGGGCTTCGCCGCGATCACCGCCATCCTGCTGGCGCTCGGCGTCTATGCCCTTACCCAGATCGGCGAGGTGCGGACCACCGTCGACCAGATCGTCGGGCGCGACCTCGCGTCGATGCAGGCGCTCAGCCGGATCGACCAGGCGCTGGCCCGCAAGGTGGAGGCGCGCGGCGCGATCGTCCGCGCGTTCCTGACCAACGACGCGGCGGGCATCCGCGAGGGCACGACGGCGTGGCGCGGCGCGATCGACGATGCGACCCGCGGCATCGCCGAGCAGCAGCGCGCCGCCGAAAGCTATCGCACCAACGCCATCACCGGGTCGCGCGCGGAGCAGTGGACCCGGATGGTCGCGCAACTGGGCGATGCCGAGGAGGCGCTGTCGCGCACCCGCGGCGACGTGGAGGCGCAGCTCGCCGCGATCCGCGCGGGCGACCGCGAGGCGGTGCTGGCGAGCGAGACCAGTATCGCGCGCGATCACGCCGCGACTGTCGCCCGCGTCGCCCAGGCGCGCGAGACGCTGAACGTCGCGATCCAGCGCGGCAGCGAGGCGACGCGCGAGGTGTATGAGGCGAGCCGTCGCTCGATCCTGCTGGGGCTGCTGGCGGCGATCGTGGTCAGCATCGTCGTCGCGGTGACGATCCGCCGCTCGATCGTCGGGCCGCTGGGCGAGTTCATGGGCTTCGTCGGGCGGATCGGCGGCGGCGACCTGTCGCACACCACCGATGCGACCGGGCGCGACGAGCTGGGGCAGCTGGGGCGGACGCTGAACGAGATGGTCGGCGGGCTACGCACCATCGCGACGCAGAACCGCGCGGCGACCGAGAACCTCAACGCCGCCGCGACCGAGATCCGCGCATCGACGCAGGAACAGGCGGCGTCGGTCGAGGAACAGCTCGCCGCCGTGCAGGAAACCGCCGCGACCGTGGACGAGATCACCCATAGCGGCGCGCAGATCAGCCGCCGCGCGCAGGAGGTGATCGCCGCGGCACAGGCGACCGCACAGGTCAGCGACAACGGCCTGACCGCCGTCGCCGACACCGCCCGCGCGATGGACGCGATCCGCGATCAGGCCGAAGCGGTGGCGACCAACATCGTCGCGCTGTCCGAAAAGACGCAGGCGATCGGCGACATCATCGCGACGGTCAACGACGTGTCCGAACGCTCGCACCTGCTCGCGCTCAACGCCTCGATCGAGGCGGCGGCGGCGGGCGAGCAGGGCCGCAGCTTCGCGATCGTGGCGGCGGAGATGAAGATGCTGGCCGATCAGGCGAAGGGCGCGACGAAGGGCGTGCGATCGATCCTGGGCGACATCCAGCGCGGCATCAATTCGTCGGTGATGCTGACCGAGGAAGCGGTGAAGCGCATCGCATCGGGCAAGGAACGCACCGATCAGGGCCATGCCGCGATCGAGGAACTGGCGATGCGCGTGCAGGAGAACGTCCAGACCTTCCAGCAGATCGTCGCATCGACCAACCAGCAGCAGATCGGCATCGAACAGGTGACGATCGCGCTGCAGAACATCCGCCAGGCGTCGCAGCAGACCGCCGCCTCCACCCGCCAGCTCGACCAGGCGGCGGGCGACCTGTCCGACCTGTCGCGCACCCTCGTCTCGCTCACCGAGCGCTATCGCCTGTAGGCCGCGGCGATGGACGAGCTTCAGGCCGAACTGCTGGCGGCGTTCGCATCGGAGCTGGCCGAGCATATGGCGGGCATCCGCACGGCGCTGGCCGATGCCGATGCGGGCCGCGCGGTCGACCTGCGCGAATTCAGCCGCCGTGCCCACAGCCTGAAGGGCGCGGCGCGCGCCGTCGACCTGCCCGATACCGAAGCGGCGGCGCACGAGATGGAGACGCTGTTGCTGGCGGTCGAGCGCGGCGAACGCCCGCTCGACGCGCCGCTGGTCGCCGAGCTGCGCGTGCTGGCCGACGCGATCGAGGACGGGGCGGCACCGGCCGCCGACGCGCCCAGGGAAGCCGAGCCCGACCGCCGCGTCGCCATCGCCGGGCACCGCGTCGAACGGCTGGGGCGGTCGCTGGGACTGCTCGCAACGCAAATCGCCGAACAGGGCGTCGTGACCGACCGGTTGCAGGCGCTTGCCGACGATCTGGCGCAGATCCAGACGCTGGCGCTGGCCACGGGCAATGCCGAACTGGTCCGGCGCCTCGCCCAGGCCACGGCCGAGGCGGGACGCATCCGCCGCGTGCATGGCCGGTTGCTCGGCGCGCTCGACCGTTCCAGCGCCGAACTGGAGCGCGACGGCGAGCGGTTGTTGCTCCAGCCGATCGGTACGCTGTTCGACGGCTATGAACGCACCGTCCGCGATCTGGCCGGGGCCGAGGGCAAGGCCGCGCGGCTGGTCCTGCCCGAGGTGGAGGGCGAAGCGGACCGGCGGGTGCTGGCGGCGCTGCGCGATCCGCTGCTCCACCTGCTGCGCAATGCGGTGCGCCACGGGATCGAGCCGCCGTCCGAACGACGGGCGAAGGGCAAGGGCGAGGAAGGGCTGATCGCGATCGACGTGCGGATCGATCGCGGACGGATGACGCTGACCCTGCGCGACGACGGGCGCGGGCTGGACGATGCCGGGATCGAGGCGCGCGCACGCACCGCCGGGCTGATCGCGCCCGACGCCCCGCGCCCGCCGCGCCGCGCTCTCCATGCGCTGCTGTTCGAGCAGGGCTTCTCGACCGCCGAACGGCTGGATGCGGTGGCGGGGCGCGGCATCGGCCTGTCGGTGGTGGCGGAGGTCGCGCGGCGGCTGCACGGATCGGCCTCGATCCTGCCCGCGCCCGGCGGCGGCACCGCGATCCGCCTCGTCGTGCCGCTGGCGCTGACCCGCCGGACGCTGTTGTTCGTCGAGGTGGGCGCGACGCGCTGCGCGGTGCCGACCGATGCGGTCGCGCATGTCCGCCGCGTCGCGCCCGCCGACCTGCAACCCAGCGGCGGGCAGACGATGCTGCTGGTGGACGACGCGCCGGTGCCGGTCGCGCGGCTGGGCGACGTGCTCGGCATCGCCCACGGCGAGGGCGGCAGCGCCGACGCGCTGGTACTGTCGATGGACGGGCAGCGCCGCGTCCTGCTGGTCGATGCGCTGCGCGAGGTGCGCGCGCTGCTGGTCGGCGATCCCTCGGCGATCGCCGCCGATGCGCCGCTGGTGCTGGGCACCGTGCTGGTCGACGGGGCGGTGGTACTGGTGCTCGACCCGGCGCAACTGGTGCGCGACCGGCCCGGCATGGCGCTGTTGCCGGTCGCGCCCGCCGCCGCCGCGTCGGTCCAGAAGACCATTCTCGTCGTGGACGATTCGATCACCACCCGCACGCTGGAGCGCAGCATCCTCGAGGCGCAGGGCTACCGCGTGCTGGTGGAGGTCGACGGGCTGGCCGGGCTGGAGCGGCTGCGATCGGGGATCGACGCGATCGACCTGCTGGTCGCCGATGTCGAGATGCCGCGCATGGACGGTTTCGGCCTGCTGGGTGCGGTGCGGAACGATCCGGCGCTCAAATCTTTACCCGTCGTCATGATGACCTCGCGCAACAGTCCCGACGATATCGAGCGCGGACTGGCGCTGGGGGCCGATGCCTATGTCACCAAACAGGACTTCGATCAGGGCACGCTGATCTCCGTGGTCCAGCAACTGCTCTGAAGCGCCGATGGAACGCCGTACCCGCCCCGCCCGCGTGATGATCGTCGAGGATTCGGCGGTCGTGCGCACGCTGCTGACCCATATCGTCGCGGGCGATCCGCGCCTCACCGTCGCCGCCGCCGTCGCCAGTGCCGAGGAGGCGATCGCCGCCATCCCCACCGTCAGGCCCGACGTCATCTCGATGGACATCCGCCTGCCCGGCATGGACGGGCTGGCGGCGACGCGGCGGATCATGGCCGATCATCCGACGCCGATCGTGGTCGTATCCGGCAACATCGATCGCGGCGAACTGGGCAGCAGCATGGACGCGCTGCGCGCGGGCGCGCTGTCGGTGGTCGAGAAGCCGGTCGGCCTGGCGGACGCCGCCTATGCGCAGGTGGCGCACGAGATCCGCACGCAACTGGCGATCATGAGCGAGGTGGCGGTCGTCCGCCGCCGCCTGCGCGAACCGCTGCCGCCGCCGGTGGTGCCGCCCCGGACCCGCGATCCGCGGATGCTGCTCGTTGCCGCGTCGACGGGGGGGCCGCCCGCGCTGGCCCGGCTGTTCGCGGCGCTCCCCGCCGATCTGCCGCTGCCGGTGCTGCTGGTGCAGCATATGGGCGCCGGTTTCATGCCGGGCTTCGCCGGCTGGCTCGACAGCGTCGTGCCGCAGCGGGTCGAACTGGCGCGCCATGGCGAGACGCCCCGGCGGGGCACGATCCATGTCGCGCCGGGCGACGCGCATCTCACCATCGCGCGCGGCGGCACCATGGCGGTTTCGACCGATGCACCGGTCGGCGGACAGCGCCCGTCCGCCACCCGCCTGATCGAAAGCGCCGCGACCGGCCTCGACGGCGCGGCATTGGCGGTGGTGCTGACCGGCATGGGCGACGACGGCGGCGAAGGCGTGCGCGCGCTGCTGGCGGCGGGCGGATCGGCGGTGGCGGAGGATGCCAGCAGCGCGGTCGTCTATGGCATGCCTGCCGCCGCGCACCGGGCGGGCGCATTGTCGCTGCCGCTCGGCATGATCGCGCCGCATCTGCGCCGGATCATGGACCGCACCGGATGAGCGACGGCGCATCGATCCTGCTGGTCGAGGATTCGGAGACGCAGGCGCTGCAACTGCGCCGCATGTTCGAGCGTGCCGGTTTGCGGGTCGAGCGCACCCGCGATGCCGAAGCCGCGCTCGGCGTACTGGCGTCGCACCGGCCCGACCTGCTGGTCGTCGATTATCGCCTGCCCGGCATGAACGGCGACGAGCTGGTGCGCATCGTCCGCCAGACCAGCGCCACCCGCGCGCTGCCGGTCCTGATGCTGACCGGCGACGACGCTTCGGAGATCGAGCGGCAGGGGCTGGACAGCGGGGCCAACGCCTATGTGCCCAAGGGCGGCGGCGGCGAGCTGATCGTGTCGCGCATCCGCGCGCTGCTGCGCCAGTCACCCGGCCGCCCGGTCGAGGATGCGCCCGCCCCCGCGCTGCGCCGTGCCCGGCTGCTGCTGCTGGGCGGCAGCGAGGCCGATCGCGACGGTTTGCGTGCGCGGCTCGGCGCGGACGGCTATGCGGTCGGCGATCTGGGCGATGTGGCGGCGGCGCTGGCGGCGATCGATGCCGATGTCGCGGACGGCATATTGATCGTGGCGCACGACGGCGCGGACCGCTTCGCCGCCACTACCCGGCTCGACGCCCGCCGGATCGAGCGGGCGAGCGGGGTGGCGCTGGTCGCGCTGACCGACGATGCCGAACCCGCGACCGTGCTGGCGGGGCTCGCGGCGGGCGCGGACGACGTGGTGTCGCAGGGGCGCGGCGGCGACATGCTGCTGGTGCGCATCCGCGCGATCGTCCGCCGCAAGCTGGCCCGCGACGAGGAGGCGGCGGGCATCGCCCGCGACCGGGCACAGGCGGTCGCACTGGCGCAGGCGCGCGCCGAGGCCGAATCGGCGGAACGCCTCGCCAACGCCAACGCCGAACTGGCCGGGGCCAACGCCCTGCTGCGCGAGACGCAGGCGCAACTGGTGCAATCGGCCAAGATGGCGTCGCTCGGCGAACTGGTCGCGGGCATCGCGCACGAGATCAACAATCCGCTGGCCTTCATCCTCGCCCATCAGGCGACCGTCGAGCGCGCGGTCGGCGCGGCGCGCACCGCCACCGACGACGAACGGCGCGACGCGCATCTCGCCAAGGCGTCGGACCGGCTGGAGTCGATCCGCACCGGGCTGACCCGTATCCAGGAGCTGGTGGTCAAGCTGCGGCGCTTCTCGCGGCTGGACGACGGCGAGGTATCGCGGATCGACGTGCCGGAGGCGATCGATGCGGTGCTGACGCTGCTGGCCCCCCGGCTCGGCACCGTCGCGGTGGCGCGCGACTATGGCCCGGTCCGGCTGCTCGAATGTTCGGGGGCGCTGGTCAATCAGGTGGTGATGAACATCGTCGCCAACGCCGCCGACGCGGTCGATCCGGCGGCGGGGCGGATCGCCATATCGACCCGATCCGAAGGCGGGCAGTTCGTGATCCGCATCGCCGACAACGGCCCCGGCATCCCGCCCGACCGGCGCGAGCGCATCTTCGAGCCGTTCTTCACCACCAAGGACGTGGGGGCGGGCACCGGCCTCGGTCTCGCCATCGCGTACGGGGTGGTCCGCTCGCACCACGGCACGATTACCGTCGATTCCGCCGGGGAGGGTGGCGCGGCGTTCACAATCAGGATACCGGAACGACCATAATGGAAACTGCCGGTCCCCCGCCCCTGCTGCTGCTGGTCGACGACGAGCGCGAGATCCTTGTCGCGCTGACCGACCTGCTGGAGGACCGCTACCGCGTGATCGCCACCGGATCGCCGGTCGAGGCGATCGAACTGGTCGCCGCCAATCCCGACATCGCGGTCATCGTGTCCGACCAGCGCATGCCCGAGCTGACCGGCAGCCAGTTCCTCACCCGCATCCGGGGCGTCAGCGATGCGGAAGCGATCCTGCTGACCGGCTATGCCGATCTGTCGGCGGTGGTCAGCGCGCTGAACGACGGCGCGATCAGCGGCTATGCCAACAAGCCGTGGGACGCCGATGCGCTGGGCGCGATGATCGACGCGGCGGCGGAGCGGTTCGCGCTGCGCCGCGCGCTGGCGTTCGAGCGTGCCGCCTTCGACGGACTGATGCGCGGCTCGCCCGACCGAATCGCGATCATCGACCGCGGCGGGCGGGTGGTGCGCGGCGATGGGGTACCGGACGAACGCGATCTGGCGGCGCTGGCCGAGGATCGCGTCGACGAGGAGGACCGCCACAGCGGCGATGCGGCGAGCGGCGAACGCTGGGCGCATATCCAGCGCATTCCCTTCGGCGAGCCCGGCCATCGCTTCCTGCTCAGGATCGAGCGCGACGATACCGAACGCCGTCTGGCGCAGCGGCGGCGGCACCAGTCGGAAAAGCTGGAGGCGCTGGGCACGCTGGCAGGCGGCATCGCGCATGACTTCAACAATCTGCTGGCCGCGATCCTCGGCAATCTCGAACTGGCGACGCGGCGGATCGACGATGCCGATCGCCTGCCGCGCCATCTTTCCGCCGCGACCGAGGCGGCGGGCCGCGGCAGTGCGATCACCCGGCGGCTGCTGAGCTTCAGCCGCCAGCGCGACCTTGCCGCCGAGACGTTCCGCCCCGACGCGGCGATCCGCGCGGTCGAGGAGCTTATCGTGCGTACCGCCGCCGCGCGCATCCGCCTGTCCTACGACTTCGCCGATCCGACATGGTCGGTGCATACCGATCCGGGCCAGTTCGAGCTGGCGATCCTGAACCTCGCGATCAACGCGCGCGATGCGATGGGCGGCGAGGGTGTGGTGGGCATCGCCACCGCCAACATCCCCGACGCGACCGGCATGGCGGAGGGGCTCTCCGGCCCGTTCGTGCGCATATCGGTCAGCGACACCGGTACCGGCATCGACGAAGCGGTGCGCGCGCGGGTGTTCGAGCCGTTCTTCACCACCAAGGCGCAGGGGGTCGGCACCGGCCTCGGCCTGCCGATGGTCCGCGCGATGGCGCAGGCGGCGGGCGGCGACGTGACGATCGACAGCACGCCGGGCGAGGGCACCACGATCCACCTGTGGCTGCCCTGCGTCGCCGCCGAAGCGGATGCGCCGCCCGCCCCGCCCGCCGGGCCGCTGGCCCCGCACCACATCCTGCTGGTGGAGGACGATGCCGAGGTCCGCGACGTCGTGACCGCGCAGCTGGAGGCGATGGGCCACCGCGTCACCGCCGAATCGACGGCGGCGGGCGCGCTGGCGCGGCTGGAGCGGTGCGATTGCGCCGACATGATCATCACCGACTATGCGATGCCCGCCCTGTCCGGCGTGGCGCTGGCCGAACGGGTACAGGCCTGCTGCCCCGGCCTGCCGGTGCTGCTCATCACCGGCTTCGCCGAGATCGGCGGCGCGATCGACCTGCCGGTGCTGACCAAGCCGTTTTCGAGCGAACAGTTGCAGGCGGCGCTGGTCGCGGCGCTCGGCCCCGCGGAATAACGCAAGAGTCTGGTCCACTTGCGCGGAAGCGGTACCGGCCCGCTCCGGCTTCGCTGGATCGGACTCTATCCGGCGCAGCGCACCCGGCGGATCGGCGCGCCCTCGCCCATGATCGTCAGCCGGTCGCCGTCCAGCGTCAGCGACTGGTGGGTGGTCCACGTTTCGCCCTCGCCCGAATAGCGCGCGTCGATCGTCACGCCAGCCCCGCCGGGCGCGACCGCCGTCACCTCGCCGACGCTCTCGTGGAAGCGCAGTTCGCGCAGGGAAATGGTCACGCCCTCGATCGACGTCGCAGGTGCCGCGCAGGCGGCGGCGTCGCGATCCCAGCGGCCGAGGAACCGCGCCGGGATCGTTACCGGCGACGCAACCGGCGTCGGAAAGGCACAGCCCCGCACCGGCGGTCCGCCGATCTCCAACATCCCGCTGAACGGACGCGGTTCGCCCGACATGTCGTCGGTGCAGGCCTTGTTCGTCACCGTCACGACCAGTCCCTCGGCTCGCCAGCGACGACCGCCCGCGACCGCCTCCTGCGACAGGATCGGCAGGCGTCGCTCGGGGCTGTCGACGCCCGACAGCCGGATCGTACCGCCGTCGACCACGGCCCGGTAGAACGGTTCGTTGGTCGTGACCGAAACCGCCGCCGGCAGCGTCGGACTCCTTGCCTGCGCGATCGGGGTGAGGGACGGCGCAGGCGAAGGCTGCCCGTTCACGGTCGGCATCGGCGACGGCTGCTGCTGCGTCGCGCCGCCGCCGCACCCGGCGAGCGATGCGATGGACAGCGCCAGCAGCGCCCTGCACGGAAAAATATCCATCGAATCACTATCGCGCGGTCGCGTCGCCTTGGCAAATCGCGCCATTCCCCGGGTCTTGCGTCCCGGTGACGATCCGAAGCCGATCGATACGCAAACGACCGACCGTTGGATCGCTGCGACGGGCGACGGAACGGCTAAACCTCCGACAATTGAACCCGTTCCCCCGGTCGATTAATTAAAATGCTCAACGACATTGTGAGGGCATGGATGCAGGACGCAGAGGTTCGGTCGCGGCGGGCGGTGCTGAAGGCGGCGGGCGGGATCGCCGGCCTGATGCTGGCGCAGGGGTGCGCCCGTCCCTCGATCGCACCGGTCGCCAGCCTGCCGCCCGCGCCGATGCCGCGGGCATATGCGCCGGTTCCTGCTGCACCGGTACGGACGATGGCCGCGCCGCCGACGGTGAACGCCGCGCTGTTCGAGCGCGCCCGCGCCGCGCTGGATCGCCATGCGGGGCAGATCCGCCGCAGCGACCGCATCGCCATCGCCGACTTCGCGCTCGATTCCACCCATCCGCGCTTCCAGTTCATCGACATGCACAGCGGCGTCGTCTCGGCGATGCGGGTGACGCACGGCAGCGGATCGGACCCGGCGCATCGCGGGCGGCTGGAGCGGTTCAGCAACGTGCCCGATTCCAACGCGACCTCGGAAGGCGCGTTCACCACCGAGAACTACTATATCGGCAAGCATGGCCGGTCGCAGCGGCTGGTCGGGCTCGATCCGACCAACGACAATGCGCTGATGCGTGCGATCGTGATCCACGGCGCATGGTATGCCAATCCGGAGATGATCGCGCAGCACGGCAAGCTCGGTCGCAGCCAGGGTTGCTTCGCGGTCGCCGAGGGCGATCTGGCGCGGGTGTTCGACCTGCTCGGCGAAGGGCGGATGCTCTACGCAGCGAAGGTGTAGGACAAGGGACCGGCCGCTTCGTTCCCAGGTTCCGGACCGTTCGTGTCGAGCGCAGTCGAGACACCGCGCGATCCGCTTGCGGCACGTCCCTCGACTTCGCCCGGGACGAACGGACGGGGAGGTGGCCGTGCCCGGTCGTTCATAACGCACTGATTGATATACCCAAATCAACCACCCGCCCCTTCGCGCTGGCCCGCCCCGGCCCGATCCGGTAAGGATCGCGGCCATGACCGAGCATCGCTTCCATTCGATCCACACCCACGGTTTCGTGCGTGTCGGTGCCTGCACCCCGGCGGCGAGCGTCGGCGATCCGGCGGCCAATGCCCGCGCCGCGATCGCGCTGGCCCGCGAGGGGCATGACGCGGGGGCGGACCTGCTGGTCTTCCCCGAACTGAACCTCACCTCCTATGCGATCGACGACCTGCACCTGCAGGACGCGCTGTGCGCCGCGACCGAGGAGGCGCTGGCCGAGGTCGTCGCCGCCAGCGCGGACCTGACCCCGGTCCTGCTGCTCGGCGCGGCGCTGCGGCGGAACGGGCGGCTGTACAACTGCGCGATCGCGGTGGCGCGCGGGCGCATCCTCGGCGTGGTGCCCAAGACCTATCTGCCCAACTACCGCGAATATTACGAGAAGCGCTGGTTCGCCACCGGCGTCGGCCTGACCGGGCTGACGATCACGCTCGCCGGACAGGCGGTGCCGTTCGGCACCGACCTGCTCTTCGCCGCCGCCGACCTGCCCGACTTCGTGTTCCATGCCGAGATCTGCGAGGATTACTGGGCGCCCCTC
Source organism: Sphingomonas silueang (assembly GCF_040049155.1). Lineage (NCBI taxonomy): Bacteria > Pseudomonadati > Pseudomonadota > Alphaproteobacteria > Sphingomonadales > Sphingomonadaceae > Sphingomonas > Sphingomonas silueang. The sequence continues at coordinate 83,434 of NZ_JBDZDK010000008.1, read as the reverse complement.
CCCCCCTCGACGGCGGGTGCGCTGGCGGGGGCGCTGATCCTGTGCAACCTCAGCGCGTCGAACATCGTCATCGGCAAGGCGCGCGAACGCGAACTGCTGTGCGCCTCGCAATCGGCGCGCACGCTGTCGGCCTATGTCTATTCGGCGGCGGGCCGCGGCGAGAGCACGACCGACCTCGCGTGGGACGGACAGGGCATGATCCACGAACTGGGCGAGCTGCTCGTCCAGTCGGAGCGGTTCGACCGCGCGAGCGGCGTCATCTATGCCGATGTCGATGTCGCGCGGCTGCGGCTGGAGCGGATGCGCACCGGCACCTATAACGACTGCGCGGCGGCGAACGGGCATCCCGAAACCCGCTTACGCACCGTGACCTTCGATCACCGGCCGTCGTTCGCCGACATCGGCCTGAAGCGTCCGGTGCGCCGCTATCCCTTCGTCCCCAACAATCCCGCCGCGCTGGACGACGACTGCTACGAGGCGTTCAATATCCAGGTGGAGGCGCTGCGCCGCCGCCTGCTGGCCTCGGGCGCGCGGCAGCTGGTGATCGGCGTGTCGGGCGGGCTCGATTCGACCCATGCGCTGATCGTCGCGGCCAAGGCGTTCGACCGGCTGGGGTGGGAGCGCAGCCGTATCCTCGGCTTCACCATGCCCGGCTTCGCGACCGGCGAGGCGACGAAATCCAATGCATGGACGCTGATGCACGCGCTCGGCATCACCGGCGCGGAGATCGACATCCGCCCCGCCGCGCGCCAGATGCTGGCGGACATGGACCACCCCTTCGCGCGTGGCGAGGCGGTGTACGACGTGACGTTCGAGAATGTGCAGGCGGGGCTGCGCACCGACTATCTCTTCCGCCTCGCCAACCAGCGGCAGGGGATCGTGCTGGGCACCGGCGACCTGTCCGAGCTGGCGCTGGGCTGGTGCACCTATGGCGTCGGCGACCAGATGAGCCATTACGGCGTCAACGCGGGCGTGCCCAAGACGCTGATCCAGTATCTGATCCGCTGGGCGATCGGCACGCACCAGTTCGATGCCGCGACCGATGCGGTGCTGGATGCGATCCTCAATACCGAAATCTCACCCGAGCTGGTGCCCGCGGGCGACGACGGGCGGATGCAGAGCACGGAGGACCGGGTCGGTCCCTATGCCCTCAACGACTTCTTCCTCCACCATATCGCCCGCGCCGGGCAGGCCCCCTCGAAGGTCGCGTTCCTGTGCCGGCATGCGTGGGCGGACGCAGCGGCAGGGGCCTGGCCGATCGGCTTCCCCGAGGAGGCGAAGGGAGCCTATGACCTGCCGGTGATCGCGGCGTGGCTGGAGAAGTTCCTGTGGCGCTTCTTCCAGACCAGCCAGTTCAAACGGTCGGCGCTGCCCAACGGGCCGAAGGTATCGGGCGGCGGCGCGCTGTCCCCGCGCGGCGACTGGCGCGCGCCGTCGGACGGGACGGCGGCGCCGTGGGTGGCGGAGCTGAAGGCCGGGTTGCCGCCGCTGTAGGCAAGCGCCCGCCCCCTACCCCTGCGCCCGCGCCGTCCTTTCCGAAGCCGATCCGCCCAGTGCCCAGCGCAGCACCCGCGCCATGCCCTGTGCGCCGGTGCGGGCCGCCACCCGCACCCCCGCCCCGCCGCGATCGAGGTCGAGCAGCCCCCGCGCCCAAGGCCGCAGCAGGTCGATCGCCGCGCCGGTGTTGACCGCGCCGAATCCTTTCAGCAGCGGGTTCGGCAGCGGCTGGCGTACCAGCGCGTCGCGTACCGCCTGTGTCCGGTGGTCGAACCGCAGTTCGCGCCGCATCGCGGTCAGATAGGCGTCCACCGCCGCCCGGCTGTCCGGCACGTCGCGCGCGCCCAGCCGCTCGGCGACCACGACATTCTCGGCGAAATAACGGTCCTGATCGCCCGCCGACAGGCCGGGATCGCGATAGCGCAGATAGCCGCGTAGGAATGAGTCCACCTCCGCGACATGCACCCACGTCAGCAGGTGCGGATCGTTGGCGTCGTAGCGCGTGCCGTCGGGCAGCATCCCGTGCACCCGGTCGTGGATGCCGCGCACCCGCGCGATCAGCCGTTCGGCCTCGGCGGTGCTGCCATAGGTGGTGGCGGCGATGAACTGCGCGGTCCGCTTGAGCCGCCCGAGCATGTCGCGGCGGAAGTCGCTGTGGTCCCACACCCCGGCCAGCGCGCCCGGATGCAGCATCTGGAGCAGCAGCGCGGCGGTGCCGCCGATCATCATCGACGAGAAGTCGCCGTGCACCCGCCAGCTGACCGACCCCGGCCCGAACAACCCGTCGTCGCCCGGCGGCCGGGTGAGGTCGATCGCACCGTCGCCCGCGCCGGTCAGCGCGCGGATCTGGACAGCGATGGCGTGGCGCAGGGGATTCATGCCGGGTCAACGCCTTGTGCGGGCCGCCGGGTCCGTATCGCAGGCGGAACTATTCGGCCGTTCCCGGCTTCATGCCGGACACATAGCCGGTAGAATGCGCCCGATGGACAATTCCGACTCCTCAGAAACCGGCGCACGCGGCGGCCCCCCGCCCTCGATCGCGCCCGGCGACGGCGACATGACCGATCCGCACAACGAAATCTTCTTCGCGGCGGTCAAGACGACGCGGATGCCGATGATCGTGACCGATCCGCACCGGCCCGACAATCCGATCATCTTCGCCAACCCGGCGTTCATCAACATGACCGGCTATGGCTGGGACGAGCTGATCGGGCGCAACTGCCGGCTGTTGCAGGGGCCGGACACCGACCCCGACACGATCGCCGAGGTCCGCCGCGCGATCGAGCAGCAGCGCGAAACGTCGGTCGAGGTGCTGAACTACAAGAAGAACGGCAGCGCCTTCTGGAACGCGCTGTTCGTCTCGCCGGTGTTCGACAAGGCGGGCAAGCTCCGCTATTTCTTCGCGTCGCAGCTCGACGTCAGCCGCAGGCGCGATGCCGAGGACGGCCTGCGCCAGGCGCAGAAGATGGAAGCCGTCGGCCAGTTGACCGGCGGCATCGCCCACGACTTCAACAACCTGCTGACGGTGATCCAGGGGTTCACCGACATGCTGCTGAACCAGGTCGAGCGGGCCGACGAACGCCCGATCGATCCGGGTCGCGCCCGCCGCTCGCTCCGCGCCGTCATGGAGGCAGCGGAACGCGGCGCGGGGCTGACGCAGCAGTTGCTCGCCTTCTCCCGGCGGCAGAAGTTGCAGGGGCGCGTGGTCAACGTCGACGATCTGGTCGAGGGCATGATCCCGATGCTGGAACGCACGCTCGGCGACGGGGCGATCCGGATCGAGATGAAGCGCTGCGGCCAGGACTGCAACGCGCGGATCGATCCGGTGCAGGCGGAAACCGCGATCCTCAACATCCTGCTCAACGCGCGCGACGCGATGCCCGGCGGCGGCACGATCCGCATCGTCGTCGACAAGGCGCATGTCGATCCCGGCGACGAGGGGTTCGGCGACGTGGCCAGCGGCGACTATATCGAACTCGCCATCGCCGACACCGGCACCGGCATGTCGCCCGACATCCGCGATCGGGTGACGGAGCCGTTCTTCACTACCAAGGACCAGGGCAAGGGCACCGGCCTCGGCCTGTCGATGGTCTATGGCTTCATGAAGCAGTCGAACGGCGCGCTGCGGATCGAATCGGAGGAAGGTGCGGGCACCACCATCCGCCTGTTCTTCCCCGCCGTGGACAGCGCCGCCGAACCGATCGCCCACCGCGCGCACCGGGCCGAAGCGGATTCGCAGGGCAGCGAGACGATCCTCGTGGTCGAGGACCAGCCCGATGTCGGCGATCTGGCGGAGGCGATCCTCGTCGACTTCGGCTATCGCGTCCTGCGCGCGGCAAACGGCCCCGACGCGGTTCGCATCATCGAAAGCGGCCAGCCGATCGATCTGCTCTTCACCGACCTGATCATGCCCGGCGGCATGAACGGGGTCACGCTGGCCCGCGAGGCGCGGCGGCAGCGCCCGCGGCTCAAGGTGCTGCTGACCACCGGCTATGCCGAGGCGTCGATCGAGCGCGTCGATGCGCGCGGCGCCGATTTCGATCTCATCAATAAGCCGTACAAGCGCGTCGATCTGGCGGCGCGGGTACGGCAAGTACTTGATGGACCCACCGGAGTCGGTTGATAAGGCGGCATAGCCGGCGAAAGGCCGTGTCGATCCGCGCGATGCGGGTGGAGAGTTGATCCGGAAAGGCCATGGTTTGGCGACCAGTCCCGAGTTCGAGTCCCTGGCGGGTTCCTCCGCAGCGCAAAGCCCTTCCGAACTCGGACAGGATCTGACCGCCTGCGATCGGGAACCGATCCATATCCCCGGCGCGGTCCAGCCGCATGGAACGCTGCTGATCGCCGATGCGCAGGACGGCACGATCGTCGGCGGGGCGGGCGATTGCAGCGGCCTGTTCGGTTCGGCATGGCTGGGGCGTCCGCTGGCCGAGGTGCTGGGCGACGGCGGCGTCGCCGCGCTGACCGACGGGGGCGGCACGCACCTGCTCGACCCGGCGGTGGAGGGCAGCCATTCGGCGGTGGCGCACCGCGAGGGTGGCCATTGGCTGATCGAGCTGGAGCCGCGCAATCCGGGCGCGCCGGGCACCGACGATGCGCTGGCATGGATCGGGCGCGGCAACGACGAGTTCAGCCGCGCCATCGACCTCGACGATCTGGCGGCGCGGGCCGCGACGATCTTCGCCGACCTGACCGGGTTCGACCGGGTGATGATCTATCGCTTCCTCGACGATGATTCGGGAAAGGTGGTGGCGGAACGCCATGCCGCCGACGTGCCGGGTTTCCTCAACCATCATTTCCCCGCGTCCGACATTCCGCGGCAGGCGCGCGCGCTCTATATCCGCAACCGGGTGCGGGTGATTCCCGACGCGGCCTATACCCCGGCACCGATCGTCGGACGCGATCCCGCGCTGGCCGCCGTCGACCTGAGCGACATCGGCATCCGCGCGGTATCGCCGATCCATATCCGCTATCTCCACAACATGGGCGTCGCGGCATCGGCATCGGTGTCGATCGTCAAGGACGGGGTATTGTGGGGGCTGGTGGCATGCCACCATCGCACGCCCCGACCACTGTCCTACCTCCAGCGCAAGACCTGCGAACTGATCGCCGCCGCCTTCGCGCAGCAGGTGCGTGCGAAGGAAGAGGCCGCCGAATATCGCGAGCGGCTGCGGATGCGTGCCGCCGAGGATGCGCTGGCCGTCCGCCTCGCGCAGGACAACGACCCCGATCAGGTCGCGCCGCTGATCGGCCACGAACTGCAACGCATGTTCGCCGCCGACGGCTTCGCGCTCCACCGCGGCACGCAGCTCCACACCACCGGCCATGTCCCCGCGCGCGAGGACATCGCCGAACTGTCCGCCTGGGTCCGGCAGCAGGGGATCAGCCCGCTGCACACCGCCAGCCTCGAACAGCGGCTGCCCGCTGCCCGTGCCTATCGCGATCTTGCCAGCGGGCTGCTGGCGATCGTGCTGTCGGTCGACGAACCGGCCGTGCTGCTGTGGTTCCGGGCCGAGGCGCTCCAGACGGTCAAATGGGCGGGCAACCCGCACAAGGCGGTCGAGGCGACGCCCGGCGAGCAACTGACCCCGCGCGCCTCGTTCGCGGCGTGGAGCGAGGAAATTCGCGGTCGCGCCCGGCCATGGTCGACCGCCGAGATCGAAGCGGCGCACCGCCTGTCGCGGATGCTGTTCGACCTGCGCCAGCGTCGCCGGATCGGCGAGCTGAACCGCGAACTGAGCCGCGCGGTCGCCGACAAGGACGTGCTGCTGGCGCAGCAAGACACGCTGATCAAGGAGGTCAACCACCGCGTCCAGAACAGCCTGCAACTCGTCGTCGCGTTCCTCGCGATGCAGGCGAGCGCCGAGAATGACGAGACGCTGACCCGCCATCTGGGCGAGGCGCAGCGGCGGCTGTCGGCGGTCGCGCTGGTGCATCGCCGCCTCTATTCCGACGACAGCGTGACCTCGGTCGATCTCGGGCGCTATGTCGAGGATCTGCTGGGCGAGATGCAGTCGTCGATGGGCGCCGAATGGCAGGGGCGGCTGACGATGGACGTCACGCCGATGCTGATAAACCCCGATGCGGCGGTGCAGGTCGGGCTGATCCTCGTCGAGCTGGTCATCAACGCCCAGAAATACGCCTATGCGGGCAAGCCCGGCCCGATCGCGGTGACGCTGGAGCGGTTCCGCAACCGCTTCCGCCTGACCGTCGCCGATCGCGGACAGGGACGCACCGGCACGCGCAAGGGGTTCGGCACGCGCATGCTGACCGCGATGGTGCAACGGCTCGACGGCACGATCGAGGAAAGCGACAATGCGCCGGGGCTGCGCATCACCGTGTCCGCGCCGGTCGGCGTTCCCGACGACGCATGACCGCCTCCACCGCGCTGCGCGCGGCGACGGCGGCGGCACATGAGGCGGTCGATGCCGCCTATGGCCGCTTCGACCTGACCGATGCGGCGAGCTATACCGCGTTCCTCGTCGCTCATGCCCGCGTGCTGCCGCCGGTCGAGGCGGCGTTGGCGGGTAGCGGGGTAGTACCGACGTTCCGCCCTCGCGCCCAGGCGCTTGCCGCCGATCTGGCGGCGCTGGGCTCCTCCACGCCCGATCCGCTTGCGGTCACGATCGAGCGCGATCCGGCGGCGGCATGGGGGACCTTCTACGTCGTGGAGGGGTCGCGGCTGGGCGGGGTGATGCTCGCGCGGCAGGTGGGTGGCGGGCTGCCGACCGCCTATCTGTCGGCAGGGCACGGATCGGGCGACTGGCGGAGGGTCCGCGCGTCGATCGATGCGGCGGACACCGGCGGCGACTGGACCGCGCGGGCAGTCCGTGCGGCGGAGCGGTGCTTCGCGTGGTACGCGCAGGCGGCGGCGGTACCGCCGGACCGGCATTTCGCGCAGTAGGTCAGCCGCCGAACGGGTAGGTCTTCACCGATGGCGGGAGCGGTGGCGGACTGAGTCCCCTTGACTGCGCCGTCAGCAGGTCGATGATGTCTGCGACCAACGCGCCGTCCGGATGATGATCCGCGCCCGACAAGGCGAATGATGCCCCCTGTTTGCGGCTGTGTACCGCCGCATTGTGCAATTCATTCGCCATCGCCGGGGGGACGACATCGTCCACGGTCCCATGCAGCAGGAAATACGGTTCGTCGAGCGCCGCGACCGCGGCCAGATTGTCGTAGCGATCCGCAATGAAGGCACGCGCGATCCGGGGAGCCATCGCCCTGAGGCGGGTAAATGTGCCGATCGTTATCAGGGCGTCGAGCCGCTGCCGCATCGCCAGCCCGAATGCCACCCCGCCGCCAAGGCTGTGGCCGACGACCAGAACCGGCCTGCGCTGCGACCGGGCCTTGGCGAAGGCATAGAATGCGTCGGCATCCTGCGCGATTCCGGCTTCCCCGGGCGTGCCCGGGTTGCCCGAATATCCCCGATATTCCGCGGCGATGATACCATAGCCACGCTGCGCCAGGGGTGCGAACCACCGCACGGCTTCGTCCGCGCCGCTTCCGTTTCCATGGAAAAGAAGAATCAGCGGACGGTCGCTGCGACCTCGCACTTCGATTCCGGTCAGTTCGGTTCCATCCGCCGCCCTGACGCGGATGGTGTCCGCTTCCGCAGGAAGGTTCGTCATGTCGAGGCGATGCGTCGGCGGACGATATATCTGGTCGCGGAACATCTGGCCCGACGCGGGGTACGCAACGACGGCGCCCAGGACCGCCGCAACCATGGCAATGGCTTCAGGACCACGCAAAGCCCTGGCTCGATCGGGAACCCATACCATTACGCCCCCACCTCCTTCGGCGGACCCGCAGCTACGACGCCGTAGCGGCCGATCGAGGAGCGCATAGCATGAAATAAGGCGCGGCGGCCATTGGCCACCGCGCCCTAGCCACACATCGGCAGACCGTCCGGCTTCACCCGCGGCGTCATGCTGCCGCGCGAGCCGCGTTGCCACACCAGATACTGGCATCCCGTCTCCGGATCGCGCCAGACGCGGACCGTCCCCCTGGCACGGCCCGAACCGATCCTGCCCTCGGCGGTGGCGGCGTTGGTCGCATCGGCATCGTCGGGCGATTCCGACCGGTCGCAGCCGCCCAGCACTGCCGCACCCACCAGGCACGCCGCCGCCATCATCGTCCGCATATCCGTTCCCCCGCATCCATCGCCCGTCGATCCTACCGCCCGCCCGCCCGGGTGCCAAGCCGAACGCAAAAAGGGCGCGGCGACCGCAGTCGCCACGCCCCTTTCGTCGGTCGACAGCGGCCCGTCGCACGATTACTCGGCGGCGGTCGCCTTCGCCGGGCGCGGATCGCGGCGTTCGGCGATACGCGCCGACTTGCCGGTGCGGCCGCGCAGATAATAGAGCTTCGCGCGACGCACGACGCCGCGGCGCACGACCTCGATCGAATCGATGTTCGGCGAGTAGAGCGGGAAGACGCGCTCGACGCCCTCGCCGAAGCTCATCTTGCGGACGGTGAACGACGAGCCCATGCCCGCGTTCGAGCGGGCGATGCACACGCCTTCATAATTCTGCACGCGGGTCCGCTCGCCTTCGACGACCTTCACGCCGACCTTGAGGGTGTCACCGGCGCGGAATTCGGGGATCGACTTCGATTCGAGGAACTTGGCGATCTGTTCCGCTTCGAGCGTCTGGAGGAGGTTCATTGCTTCTGACCTTCGTCTTTTCTGTGCGCGCCAGAGGGCGACTGGACCCGAGCATCGACATGACGCTCCCACAGGTCCGGCCGCCATAGCCGGGTATCGGATTCCGAACGTGCCTTGCGCCACGCCGCGATCCGCGCATGATCCCCCGACCGCAACACCTCGGGGATCACACGCCCTTCCCAGTCATAGGGTCGGGTATATTGAGGATATTCGAGGAGGCCGCTTTCAAAGCTCTCTTCGATACCGCTCGAAGCCGCGCCCATTACGCCGGGAAGCAGCCGAACGCAAGCATCCAGCAGTACCAGCGCCCCCATTTCGCCGCCCGACAGCACGTAATCGCCGATCGCCACCGGTTCGATCGCGCGCGCCTCGAACAGACGTTCGTCGAACCCCTCGAACCGGCCGCACAGGATCACCGCGCCCGGCCCCTCCGCCAGCGCGCGCACCCGCTGCTGGGTCAGTTGCGGCCCCCGCGGGGTCATCGCCAGCACCGGCCTGCCCGGCGCCACGCTGTCGAGCGCGGCGGCGAGCACGTCGGCGCGCAGCACCATGCCCGCGCCGCCGCCTGCGGGCGTATCGTCGACCGAGCGATGCTTGTCGGTCGCGAAGTCGCGGATCTGCACCGCATCGAGCGACCAGCGCCCCTCGCGCAGCGCACGGCCCGCCAGCGACAGCCCCAGCGGGCCGGGGAACATCTCGGGGTACAGCGTCAGGACGGTGGCGGCGAAACTCATGCCCGCTCCCCTGCCAGCAACGCCCGCGGAACGAAAGGCGGCGCGCGCCATTTGCGCCCCTATCGATATCGACGGATGGAAATGATGGACGAAGCGGCGGACTGCATCATCATCGGCGCAGGCCCGGCCGGGCTGACCGCCGCCATCTATCTCGCGCGCTTCCACCTGTCGGTACGGCTGTTCGATTGCGGGTCGAGCCGGGCGGCGATGATCCCGCGCACGCACAACCATGCGGGCTTCCCCGGCGGTATCTCCGGTCCCGACCTGCTGGCGCGAATGCACGAGCAGGCGCGCCTCTACGGCGCGACCTGCGAACCGTCGACTGTCACCGCGATCGAACGCGACGGCGAAGGCTTCGTCGTCCGCACCGATCGCGGGACCACGCCCGGGCGCACCGTGCTGCTGGCGACCGGGGTCGTGAACCACCGTCCGCGCAAGCTGGACGATGCGACGCACGACGCGGCACTGGCGCGGGGGCTGCTGCGCTACTGCCCGATCTGCGACGGCTATGAAGTGACCGACAAGCGGGTCGGTGTGATCGGGACCAGCGACCACGGCATGCGCGAGGCGCTGTTCCTGCGCGGCTATACCGCCGACGTGACGCTGATCGCGCCCGACAGCGACCACGACCTCGACGATGCCTGCCGCGCGGCGCTCGACGATGCGGGGGTGGTGCGGGTCGATGGCCCCTGCGGCGACTATCGCATCGACGGCGACCGGTTCGTCGTGCGCACCGCGGACGGCGAGCTGGCGTTCGACAGCGTATATCCCGCGCTCGGCTCGCGCATCCGCTCCGACCTCGCGGTCGCGGCAGGCGCGGCGGCGAGCGCGGACGGCTGCCTCGAGGTCGACGATCACCAGCGCACCACCGTCCCCGGCCTGTTCGCGGCGGGGGATGTGGTGAAGGGCCTCGACCAGATCAGCCATGCGATGGGCGAGGCAGGCGTCGCGGCCACCACGATCCGCAACCTGCTGGCGGAGCGCCGTCCGCTGCGGCGGTAGCGCGCTTGGCGCAGGCGCGACGGCCGACGCCCTTGATCGGTCCGGGTATGCATCGTATCCGATCGCGGTGAGCACCGAGTCCCTGCGTCAGATCCTGTACACGAGCACCAGCGCCGGACAGGCGGATACCGACGCGATCCTCCAGCAGTCGCGCCACAACAATGCGGTGGACGGGATCACCGGACTGTTGTGGGTGCATGGCGGGCGCTTTCTCCAGGTGCTGGAGGGGCCGGAAGACAGCGTGGCCGAAACCTATGCCCGGATCGCCGCCGATCCGCGACATCACGACGTGCGGATATTGTCCGACCGACCGGTCGGGACGCGCGAATTCGGCTATTGGAGCATGGAGCACGGCCCGGATTGCACCGATGCCGGATTGCGCGGGCGGCTGGCCCGGCGGCTGGCGGATGCGCCGGGGGATATCCGCGACGCCTTCACGGCGCTGTGCGCGGAGGGGTAGGCCCGATCGACCTTCCGCTCGCCGAAGCAGGAAAACCGCTCCATTTTCCTGCCGTCACTCGTGCGCAGGCGGGAGCCCGTATGCGCCAGCGTCGCGAATCCGGTCGAAACGTCAGCGGTTATGGATTCCCGCCTGCGCGGGAATGACGGGAATCGATGCGTATCGCTGCAGGTCGATCGGTCCTAATCGACCGCGAAGATCGCCGCGACCACCAGCCGTTCGTGGTCCCATTCCGGCACCGCATGCGGCTGCATCGGCACCATGAAGCGCTTGCCGGTCGGGCGTTCGATCTCGATCACGTCGCCCGCGCCGAAATCGTCGATCGCCACCACCTGTCCCAGCGCCTCGCCGTCGGTCGATATCGCAGGCAGGCCGAGCAGGTCGGCGTGGTAATATTCGCCCTCCCCCAGCGGGGGCAGTTCGTCGCGACCGATCCACAATTCGGTGCCGCGCATCGCCTCCGCCTTGGTCCGGTCGGTGATCTCACGGAACCGGCCGATCACGCCGTTGGTCGCCGGGCGCACCGCCTGTAGCGTCAGCGCGCCACCGTTGAGCCGCGAATAGGCGGCTAGGTCGTCGGTGAACAGCTTGAGCCGCACCTCGCCGGTCAGGCCGTGCGCGCCCGCGATGGCGGCGAGCACCACCCGGCGCCCGCCGCTCCCTGCGTCATTCGGGGGAACCGGCGTCGCCTTCGGGGGCGTCGTCGCGGCCTTCGGCGGGGTCTTCCGCCGATCGGCCCTGGTTGGTGGCGTCTTCGTCATGGGCGGGCTGCTGTTCGGGGTCGGTCATGCGGCGATGCTCCTGTCACGGGACAGGGCGTAACGCGCAGGCGCGACCAAAGGCTGCCCGCGTCCGCCCACATGGGGCGGACGCGGGACGAAGCCCCTTATGCTTCGGCGTTGGCGGCTTCTTCGGCGGCCTTGGCCTTTTCGGCACGCTCCTCGGCGCGCTCGACGGCCTTCTCGCCCGGCTTGCCCTTGTTCGGGTTGTTGCGGGCGGCCCGCTCCTTCACGCCCGCCTTGTCGAGGAAGCGCGCGACGCGGTCGGTCGGCTGCGCGCCGACGCCCAGCCAGTGGGTCGCACGCTCGGCGTCGAGCACGACGCGCTTCTCGTCTTCCTTGCCCAGCAGCGGGTTGTAGGTGCCGATCTTCTCGATGAAGCGGCCGTCGCGCGGGCTGCGCGCGTCGGCGACGACGATGCGGTAGTAGGGACGCTTCTTCGAGCCGCCACGCGACAGACGGATGCTGAGTGCCATTGTTCTTCTTCCTTCGTTGGTTCGTGTAAGCCGGTTCCCGACCGGCGGTTACTTCTTCTTGATGAGGTTCTCGAAACCGGGGGGCAGCTGCGGCATGCCGCCGCCCTTCCCGCCCAGACCCGGCAGGCCGGGCATCTCGCCCCCCGCCTTGCCGAGCAGGTCGCCAAGACCCGGGCCGCCCAGCGCATTGCCGATGCCGCCCAGCCCGCCGCCGGGACCGCCCTTGCCCAGCATCGCCATCATGCCCTTGATTCCGCCCATCTTCTTGAGCTTCTTCATCGCCGTCTGCATCTCCTGATGCATCTTCAGCAGCTTGTTGACGTCCTGCACCGTGGTGCCGGAGCCCTTGGCGATCCGGATCTTGCGCTTGGCGTTGATGAGTTCGGGCTTGGCGCGTTCCTTCGCGGTCATCGACGTGATCATCGCGTCCATGCGCAGCAGGATCTTTTCGTCCATCGCGCCCGACGCCATCGCCGCCTGCGCCTTCTTCATGCCCGGAATCATGCCGGCGAGCGCGCCGAGGCCGCCCATGCGCCGCATCTGCGCCAGTTGCCCGCGCAGGTCGTTCAGGTCGAACTGCCCCTTGGCGAGGCGACCGGCCATGCGCTCGGCATCCTCGGCCTCGATCGACTGCGCCGCCTTCTCGACCAGCGACACCACGTCGCCCATGCCGAGGATGCGGCCCGCCACGCGCTTCGGGTGGAACGGCTCGATCGCGTCGAGCTTTTCGCCGGTGCCCGCAAACTTGATCGGCTTGCCGGTGACGGCGCGCATCGAGAGCGCGGCACCGCCGCGCGCGTCGCCGTCCATGCGGGTCAGGATCACGCCGGTCAACGGCACCTGATCCGAGAAATTCTGCGCGACGTTGACCGCGTCCTGCCCGGTCAGCGAGTCGACGACCAGCAGCGTCTCGTTGGGACGGGCGATGTCGGACACCGCCTTCATCTCGTCCATCAGCGCCTGATCGACGTGCAGGCGGCCCGCGGTGTCGAGCATGACGACGTCATAGCCCTGCAACTTCGCCGATTGCAGCGCGCGCCGCGCGATATCGACCGGCTGCTGCCCCGCGACGATCGGCAGGGTCGCCACCTCGACCTGGGTGCCCAGCACCGCCAGCTGTTCCTGCGCCGCCGGGCGGTTGACGTCGAGCGACGCCATCAGCACCTTCTTGCCCTCGCGCTTCGACAGCAGCCTGGCGAGCTTGGCGGTGGTGGTCGTCTTGCCCGAGCCTTGCAGACCGACCAGCATGACGACGGCGGGCGGGGTGACGTCGATCTCCAGCTCGGCGGTATCCGGCCCGAGCATGTCGACCAGCGCGTCGTGCACGATCTTGACGACCTGCTGCCCCGGCGTGATCGAACGCAGCACGTTCTGGCCCACCGCCGCCTCGGTCGCCTTGTCGACGAACTGGCGCGCGACGGGCAGCGCCACATCGGCCTCGAGCAGCGCGACGCGGACTTCGCGCATCGCCGTCCGCACATCGCCCTCGGTCAGCGCGCCGCGACCGCGCAGGCGATCGAACACCCCTCCCAGCCGGTCACTCAGACTCTCGAACACGCGGACGACTCCAATTTTGCGCCCCGAAAAACGCTCAAGCAAAACACGCCGGCGGACGAAACCTCGTCGGCCGGCGTCGCCCATGGGCGGCTGTGCTCAAACGATTCCCTGGGGAAACGATCGGGGGCGGATAGCAGAAGGCGGATGACGGCACAAGGGCGCGGTCGCTCCGCCACAATTTCGTGCTTCCATAATGCATATTAACAACTTCTATACGGGTCGGGCGCATCGTGGCGGCACGATGGAACCCGATCGCCCCAGCATCGCCGCCGATGCGCCCGCGCCCGAGCAACGGCGGCGCCGGGCGGTCGCGCTCGGCGGGGTCGCGCTGCTGCTGTTCGTCGGGATCGGCGGTGCCATCGTGGCGCGAACCATGGCGTGGCGTTTCGGCGACGGTCCCCCGGTCGAGGCGGGGCTGATCGTCGCGCTGCTGTGCAACGTGGCGCTGATGGCGTTCGCATGGGCACGGCATCGCGCGCTGATTGCGGAAGTCGCGGTACGCACCGCCGCCGAGGAACGGGCGCGACAGCTCACCGCGCGCGATCCGCTGACCGGTTTCCTCAACCGGCGCAGCCTGCACGACGCCGGGGCCGGATTGCTGCGCTTCGCCGCGCGACGCGGCGATGCGGTGGCGCTGCTGATCGTCGATCTCGACCATTTCAAGGCGATCAACGACATGCACGGCCATGCCGCGGGCGATGCGGTATTGCGCAACATCGCCATCGCGGTCGCGGGGGCGATGCCGCCCGCCGCGCTGACCGCCCGGTTCGGCGGGGACGAATTCGCCTGCGCCTTCGCGTTCGATGCCGCCTGTCCCGGCATGGTCGAAGGCGTCGTGGCGCGGCTGAAGACGGCGCTGGCGCAACCGGTCGAGGTCGACGGCCTGCGCTGCCAGATCACCTGTTCGATCGGCATCGCCCGGTCCGACCGCGACGGCGGCGCGATCGACCCGCTGCTCCGCGCCGCCGACATCGCGATGATTTCCGCCAAGAAGGCCGGACGCAACCGCCACGCCTGGTTCGATCCGGCGATGGAACGCGCGCTGAACGACCGCAACGCGCTGGAGAGCGGACTGCGCCACGCGATCCCCGCCGGACAGGTGGTGCCGTGGTTCGAGCCGCAGGTCGAACTGTCCAGCGGGCGACTGACCGGGTTCGAGGTGCTGGCGCGCTGGACGCATCCGGTGCTGGGCGAGGTGCCGCCCGACCGCTTCATTCCGATCGCCGAGGAAGCCGGGCTGATCGGCGACCTGTCGCTGTCGGTCATGCGGCAGGCGTTCGTCGCCGCGCGCGACTGGGATCCGGGGCTGTCGCTGTCGATCAACGTCTCGCCGGTGCAACTGCGCGACGCATGGTTCGCGCAGAAGATCATCAAGGCGACGATCGAGGCAGGCTTCGCGCCCAACCGGCTGGAGGTGGAGATCACCGAAAGCGCGCTGTTCGACAATCTGCCGCTCGCCCAGTCGATCATCGGCAGCCTGAAGAACCAGGGCGTGCGCGTGGCGCTGGACGATTTCGGGACCGGCTATTCCAGCCTCGCCCACCTGCGCGCACTGCCGTTCGACCGGATCAAGATCGACCGGAGCTTCGTCCTATCGCTGCTCGACAATGCCGATTCGGCGGCGATCGTGAAGGCGATCATCGGTCTCGGCGACAGCCTGAACCTGCCGGTCGTGGCGGAAGGGGTGGAGAACGGGCTGATCGCCGAGCGGCTGGCGGCGCTCGGCTGCATCAAGGGGCAGGGCTGGGCCTTCGGTCGCCCCGCGCCGGTCGCCGACACCCGGCGGATGCTCGGCGCGCGCGGGTTGCTGCGCGGCGGGACCGACCCGGACGTGCCGTGTCTTACCAGCCGGCGTCTGGCCGGCTGAGATACGCCGCCTCCGCCTCGGTCGACACCCGCCCGAGCGCGGCGTTGCGCGACGGATAGCGACCGTAGCGGGCGATGACCGCCGCATGATCGCGCGCGAACTTCAGATTGGTCGGATTGCCCAGCGCCTCGAAACAGCGCAGCGAGAAGCGCGCCACGCCCGCATCCTCGCTATGCATCAGCGGCATGTACAGGAACGAGCGCTCCAGCGACGGCCAGCCCCGGTCGTCGCCGCGTGCGATGCCGACCAGCGCGAGCTCGAGCGCCAGCGGATCGGCGGCGAACGCTTCCGCGCTGCCCCGGTGGATGTTGCGCGAGAACTGGTCGAGCAGGATGACGGCGGCGAGCAGGTGCCGCGCATCGCCCCGCCAGTCCGCCGCCTCGCTCGCCAGCACCGCGTCGCGCAAGGCACCGAACCGTTCGGCGATCGTCCGGTCGAGCGCGTCGTCCTTGGCGAAATGCCGGTCCGGCCCGACCTCGTCGAACCAGAAGTCGAGCACTTCGCATGCTGCCGCGTGGACTTCGCGTGCCGCTGTCCCTAAGTCGTCGCCCATGCCATCCTCCGTTGGTCCCACCATGATAACGCTCGGCTGTCGGCTGAACATCGCCGAGAGCGATGCGATCCGCGGGCTGCTGGCGGGGCGCGACGCGGTAGTCGTCAACAGTTGCGCCGTGACCAACGATGCGGTGGCCAGCACCCGACGCGCGATCCGCCGGGCGCGGCGCGATCGACCGGGGGCGGAGCTGATCGTCACCGGCTGTGCCGCGCAGATCGATCCGGCGGCGTTCGCGGCGATGCCCGAGGTCGACCGGGTGATCGGCAATTCGGACAAGCTGAACCCCGCCGCATGGGCGTCGACCGAGCCGGTGGTCGTCCGCGAGATCGCCCGCGTCCTCGACACCGCGCCGCAACTGTCGGACGCCTTCGCAGGCCAGACGCGGGCGTTCGTCGAGGTCCAGAACGGCTGCGACCATGGCTGCACCTTCTGCGCCATTCCCGGGGGGCGCGGCCCCTCGCGCTCGGCGAGCGTGGACGCGGTGGTCGCGCAGGTCGCGGCGCTGGTCGCGGGCGGGCATGGCGAGGTCGTGCTGACCGGGGTCGACCTGTCGAGCTACGGCCATGACCTTGCCGAACAGCCGCCGCTCGGCACGCTGGTCGAAGCGATCCTCGCGCGCACCTCGCTGCGGCGGCTGCGGCTGTCGTCGCTCGATCCGGCGGCGATCGATCCGGCGCTGTTCGCCTGTGTCACGCAGGAGGCGCGGGTGATGCCGCATGCCCATCTGTCGTTCCAGGCGGGCGACGACATGGTCCTGAAGCGGATGCGCCGCCGCCATAGCCGCGTCGATGCCGTGCGGCTGGTCGCGCGGCTGAAGGCGGCGCGCGGAGACATCGCGATCGGCGCGGACCTGATCGCGGGCTTCCCGACCGAGGATGAGGGCATGGCCGCGAACAGCCGTGCGCTGATCGACGATTGCGATATCGTCCACGCCCATGTCTTCCCCTACAGCCCGCGCGCCCGCACCCCCGCCGCGCGGATGCCGCAGGTGCCGCCACCGGTCGCGAAGGCGCGCGCTGAAGCACTCCGCGCCGCCGCCGCCGCACGACGGACACGCTGGTTGCAGGCGCAGGTCGGCGCGATCGCCGACGTGCTGGTCGAACGCCCCGGCACGCGCGGGCATACGCCCGGCTTCGCCGACGTGACCTTACCCCCCTCCCCGCCCGGCGCGATCGTGCCCGTGCGGATCACCCAAGTCGAAGGCGATCGCTTGATCGGAATGCCCCTATGAGCCTGTCCTGGCATGAACGCCTGCTCGGCGGATTGAAGAAGACGTCGGACCGGTTGACCGGCAACCTCGTCGGCCTGTCGGCCGCGCGGCTGGACGACGCGACGCTCGACGAGATCGAGGAGGCGCTGATCGCGTCCGACCTCGGCCCCGCCACCGCCGCGCGGGTGCGCCGTCGCCTCGCCGACGGGCAGTATGAGCGCAACATGGAGGAACTGGGCGTCCGCCTCGTCGTGGCCGAGGAGATCGAGAAGGTGCTGGCCCCGGTGGCCAAGCCGCTGGAGATCGAGGCATTCCCCCGGCCGCAGGTTATTCTGGTGATCGGCGTCAACGGCTCGGGCAAGACGACCACCATCGCCAAGCTGGCCAAGACGCTGGTCGAACAGGATTACGGCGTCATGCTGGCGGCGGGCGACACCTTCCGCGCCGCCGCGATCGGCCAGCTCAGAACCTGGGCCGAGCGGATCGGCGTGCCGATCGTCAGCGGGGCCGAGGGCGGCGACGCGGCGGGCATCGTCTATGAAGCGGTGAAGCAGGCGACGGCGACCGGCATCGACGTGCTGATCGTCGACACCGCCGGGCGGTTGCAGAACAAGCGCGAGCTGATGGACGAACTGGCCAAGGTCCGCCGCGTGCTCGGCCGCCTCAACCCCGCCGCGCCGCACGACGTGGTGCTGGTGCTCGACGCCACCACCGGCCAGAACGCGCTCAACCAGATCGAGGTGTTCAAGGAAACGGCGGGCGTCACCGGCCTCGTCATGACCAAGCTGGACGGCACCGCGCGCGGCGGCGTGCTGGTGGCGGCGGCGGAGAAGTTCGGCCTGCCGATCCATGCGATCGGCGTGGGCGAGACGGCGGACGACCTGCGCGGGTTCGACGCCAACGAAGTATCCCGCATCATCGCGGGCGTGGAACGGGTGCGCAAATGACGACGGCTCCGAAACCCCCGGCATCGCCGCTGTTCCGCATGGCGCTCGACTACGGCCCGCTGGCGGTGTTCTTCGTCGCGAACCTGCTGGCGTCGAAGCTGTCGCTGCCCGACATGGTCGATTCGCTGGCGCAGGTCGTGATCGCCAGCACCGCGTTCATGATCGCCAGCCTGATCTCGATCATCGTGTCGAAGTGGAAGACCGGCCATGTCTCGCCGATGCTGTGGCTGTCGGCGGGCCTCGTCATCGTGTTCGGCGCGCTGACGCTGTATTTCCGCGACGACACCTTCATCAAGATGAAGCCGACGATCGTCTATGCGATGTTCTCGGCGATCCTGACCTTCGGATTGCTGACCGGGCGCCCCCTTCTCCAGCAGATGCTGGAGACCGCCTATCCGGGGCTGAGCGCCACCGGCTGGCGCAAGCTGACGATCAACTGGGCGGCGTTCTTCGCCTGCATGGCGGTGCTGAACGAGGTCGTGTGGCGGCACTCGACCTGGGACTTCTGGGTCGGGTTCAAGCTGTGGGGCGCGGTGCCGCTGACGCTGATCTTTGCGGGCGCGAACATCCCGATGCTGCTGCGCCACGGACTGCAACTGGAAAAGGACGCGCCGCTGCCGCCGGCGGATTGACGGATATTGAATAGCGTACTCCCGCCTGCGCGGGGGTACGGCATCGTCCGTTCGGCGCGGCCTCTACCGCGTGACGTTGTAGCGCAGCTGCTCGTCGGTCAGCTGGAAGCCGACCATCGCCTCGAACGTGGCGGCGAGCACCGCCTGCCGCACCGCCGGATCGGACAGCGGATCGACCGCCGCGTCCTGATCCCCCGGGCGGCGGCGGCGGTTGATCTGGTCGCGGGTTTCCTGCGGCAGCGTGGCGGCGGCGCGGTCGACGATCGCGGTCCCCTGTCCCTGCGCCTGTGCGCGCACCGCGCCGGGCGCGAAGTTCAGCGTGACCTGTGCCACCCGCTTCGACACCACCTGCGTGCCGCCGCGCACGACGGTGATGAAATAGGGCAGCGTGACGCTGCGCGCCTCGGTCGCGTTGGTGCGGCGCGCCTGCACGTCGAAGGTCAGCGTGCTGGTGATCGTGTCCGCCCCCTCGACGCAATTGGCGCGGACGTTGGTCAGCGTCGCCACCACGTCGATCGCGCGCGCATCGCGGCTGGCGGGCGGATCGAACAGGGTGATGTCGCCGGTGCCCGCGGGCACGCCCGCCACCGGACAGGCGGAACGCACCGCCGAGATGCCGACCCCCTGCGAGGTGTCGATCTCGCCCGACCGCTTGCACGCCCCGAGGGCGAGCGTGGCGACGAGAAGGGTGGCGGCGGAGCGACGGAGGGTCACGGGTTACACATACCTTATGCACGGGTGCGGCGGTGCCGCGCCTCCTGAACAGCCCGCTTCATAGGAACCGGCTTTCGCGCGTGCAAGCAATCGAGTCGTTATTGGGATGGCGGCACCGGCCCGCTCCCCCACCCGGCCACCCACGCAAATATCCTGAATGGGTGGCCGGGCGGTGGAGCGGGCCGCTACCGCCGACCACGGCTTGGCCTGCCCCCAAACAAGCTGTAAGCGCTTGCACCATGAGCGAACCCACCCGCCCCGTCATCGAACTGCTGATCGCGGCCCCGCGCGGTTTCTGCGCCGGCGTCGATCGCGCCATCCAGATCGTCGAGCTGGCGATCCGCAAGCACGGCGCGCCGGTCTATGTCCGGCACGAGATCGTCCACAACAAGTTCGTGGTCGATTCGCTCCGGGCCAAGGGCGCGGTGTTCGTCGAGGAACTGGACCAGGTGCCCGACGGCGTGCCGGTCGTCTTCTCCGCGCATGGCGTGCCCAAGTCGGTACCCGCCGCCGCTGCCACCCGCGGCCTCGAATATCTCGACGCCACCTGCCCGCTGGTGTCCAAGGTGCATCGCCAGGCGGAGCGGCTCGTCGCCTCGGGCCGCCACATCCTGTTCGTCGGCCATGCCGGACATCCGGAGGTCATCGGCACCTTCGGTCAGGTGCCCGAGGGGCAGATGACCCTGATCGAAACGGTCGAGGACGTCGCGAACCTCACCCCCGCCGATCCCGACAACCTCGCCTTCCTGACGCAGACCACGCTGTCGGTGGACGACACCCGCGCCATCGTCGAGGCGACGATCGCCCGCTTCCCGACGATCGTCGCGCCGCGCGCCGACGACATCTGCTATGCCACGTCGAACCGGCAGGCGGCGGTCAAGGCGATCGCGCAGAGCTGCGACATGGTGCTGGTGATCGGCGCGCCCAATTCGTCCAACTCGGTCCGGCTGGTCGAGGTGGCGGAGCGCGAGGGCACGCGCGCCCGGCTGATCCAGCGCGCCGCCGATCTCGACTTCGACTGGCTGGCGGGCGTCGGCACGCTCGGCATCACCGCCGGAGCCTCCGCGCCGGAGGTGCTGGTGCGCGAGCTGGTGGCGCGCATCGGCGAGCGCTACGACGTATCCGAGCGCGAGGTCGAGATGACGCGCGAGACGATCGCCTTCAAGCTGCCGAAGGGGCTGGAAGCCGCCTGATGGCCGTCTATACGCAGGTGTCGGCGGAGGCGCTCGCGCGCTTCCTGTCCGGTTATGACCATGGCGACCTGATCTCCGCCAAGGGCATCGCCGAAGGGGTGGAGAACAGCAACTATCTGGTCGAGACGACGACCGGGCGGTTCATCCTGACGCTGTACGAGAAGCGGGTCGACCTTGCCGACCTGCCGTTCTTCTTCGCGATGACCGATGCGTTGGCCGACGCAGGCAATCCGGTGCCGCGCGCGCTGCCCGACCGGTCGGGCCGCGTGATCCAGACGCTGGAGGGCCGCCCCGCCTGCCTCATCGAGTTCCTGACCGGCGTGTCGGTGAGCGACCCCACCCCGGCGCAGGCGCAGGCCGCCGGCGCGGCGCTGGGCGCGATGCATGCCGCCCTGACCGGTTTCGCGCCGACCCGCGCCAATTCGATGGGCGTCGCAGCGTGGCCGAAGCTGTACGCCGATTGCGCGGCGCAACTCGACACGATCGGGACCGGGCTGCGTGCCCGCGTCGGCTCGGCGCTCGACCGGGTGGTCGCGGCATGGCCCGCCGACCTGCCCGTGGGCGCGATCCACGCCGATCTGTTCCCCGACAATG
Organism: Sphingomonas silueang; assembly: GCF_040049155.1. Taxonomy (NCBI): domain Bacteria; kingdom Pseudomonadati; phylum Pseudomonadota; class Alphaproteobacteria; order Sphingomonadales; family Sphingomonadaceae; genus Sphingomonas; species Sphingomonas silueang. The sequence continues at coordinate 62,051 of NZ_JBDZDK010000008.1, read as the reverse complement.
TGCTGATGCTGGGCGACCGGGTGACGGGACTGATCGACTTCTATTTCGCCTGCACCGACGTCCGCGCCTATGACGTGGCGATCACCCATTCGGCATGGAGCTTCGATGCGAAGGGGACGCCGCTGGACCCGGCGATCGGGCAGGCGTTGCTGGCGGGATACCGCACCCGTGCCGCGCTGTCCGATGCGGAGGTCGCCGCGCTGCCGCTGCTGGCGCAGGGGGCGTGCCTGCGGTTCCTGCTGACACGCGCGTGGGACTGGATCAACACCCCGCCCGATGCGCTGGTGGTGCGCAAGGACCCGCTCGCCTATCTGCGGCGGCTCGAATGGTACGAAGCCAATCCGGCGGCGTTCGCATGAGCGACGCCCCCGAACTCCCCCGCGTCGAGATCGCGACCGACGGCGCGTGCAAGGGCAATCCGGGTCCGGGCGGCTGGGGCGCGGTGCTGCGCGCCGCCGACGGGCGCGAGCGCGAACTGTCGGGCGGCGAGCCGGTGACGACCAACAACCGCATGGAATTGCTGGCGGCGATCGAAGGGCTGAACGCCTTGAAGCGCCCGTGCCGCGTCGTCCTGTCGACCGACAGCCGCTATGTGATGGACGGCCTGACCAAGTGGATCAAGGGCTGGCAGAAGAACGGCTGGAAGACCGCCGCGAAACAGCCGGTCAAGAACGCCGAGCTGTGGCAGGCACTGCTCGCCGCCGCCAAACCCCACCGCATCGAATGGGTGTGGGTGAAGGGCCATGCGGGCCACCCCGACAACGAACGCGCCGACAAGCTGGCGAGCGACGCCGCGGTGGCCCAGCGATGATCCCGCGCGTCCTGATCGATACCGCGCAGGTGCCGGGCGACGATGTGGAACTGCGCCTCGTCCAACGCGGCGACGACTTCATGATCGTGCTCGACCGCAACGAGCTGATGAGCAGCCGCATGTCGGCCTCGGAGGAGGCGCTGGCCGATCTCGGCTGCGCGCATCTGACCGGCAAGGCGAAGGCGCGGGTGCTGATCGGCGGGCTCGGCATGGGCTTCACCCTGCGCCGCGCGCTGAAGATCCTGCCTGCGGACGCCGAAATCGTGGTGGCCGAACTGGTGCCCAGGATCGTCGAATGGGCGCGCGGGCCGCTTAGCGCTATCTTCGACGGGTGCCTCGACGATCCGCGGGTATCGATCGCGCTGGGCGACGTGGCGCTGGCGATCGGCAACGGCGGGTGGGACGCGATCCTGCTCGACGTGGACAACGGCCCCGACGGCCTCACCCATGCGGGCAACGACAAGCTGTATTCGGAACGCGGGCTGCGCATCGCCAGGGCGGGTCTCAGGCTGCACGGCGTGCTGGCGATCTGGTCCGCCTATGCCGATCCGGCGTTCACCAGGCGGTTGCGCGATACCGGCTATGCGGTGGATGAACAGGTGGTGCGGGCGCGCGGGACCAAGGGCGCGCGGCATGTGATCTGGCTGGCGGCGCGGCGGTAGGGAGGCCACGCAATGCCGTTCGTCCCGAGCGCAGTCGAGGGACGTGCCGCACCGGCTGCGCGAGGTGTCTCGCCTGCGCTCGACACGAACGGTTGGGGAAGCGCACCATATGCCACGGCTTGACGACCCCGCCCCGCCGGTAGCAGTTTCGCGCGATACTTGTCCCTGTTCCGAGGATCGCCGCCCTTGACCCTGCGTACCGCCGTATCCGCCCTCGCCCTGCTGCTCGCCACCCCGGCGCTGGCGCAGCAGGCCCCCACACCGGCCGACGCCGACCGCTTCGTCGGGGAGGCGGAGAAGGCGCTGGGCGACTATTCGGTCGATGCGCAGCGGATCGCATGGGTCAACGCGACCTATATCACCGAGGATACCGACGCGCTGGCCGCCACGTCTGGCGCGATCGGTACCGAGATGGCGGTCAAATACGCGCTGGAGGCCGCGAAGTTCGACGGCATCCGCGGCCTGTCGCCTGATACTGCGCGCAAGCTGTATATCCTGAAGTCCGCGATCGTCCTGCCCGCCCCGACCACGCCCGGCGCGGCGGCGGAACTGTCGAACATCTCGACCAGACTGTCGTCGTCCTACGGCAAGGGCAAGGGCACGCTCGACGGCCAGCCGATCAACGGATCGGATATCGAGGCGGCGATGGGCACCACCCGCGATCCGGCGAAGCTCAAGGAGATGTGGGTCAGCTGGCACGACAATGTCGGCGCGCCGATGCGCAAGGATTACCAGCGGCTCGTCACCATCGCCAACGAAGGCTCGAAGGAACTGGGGTTCCGGGACACCGGCGCGATGTGGCGGTCGGGATACGACATGCCCGCCGACGATTTCGCCAGGCTGACCGACCAACTGTGGGGCGAGGTGGAGCCGCTGTACAAGGCGCTGCACACCTATGTCCGCGCGAAGCTGAACGCCAAATACGGCGATGCGGTGCAGCCCAAGACCGGGCCGATCCGCGCCGACCTGCTCGGCAACATGTGGGCGCAGGAATGGGGCGGCATCTACGACATCGTCGCCCCGCCCGGTTCGGGCGATCTGGGATATGAGATCGGCGACCTGCTGAAGGCCAGGAACTATGACCCGGTGAAGATGGTCCGGACCGGCGAGGGCTTCTATTCCTCGCTCGGCTTCCAGCCGCTGCCGCAGACCTTCTGGGAACGCTCGCAGATCGTGAAGCCCGCCGACCGCGAGGTGATCTGCCACGCATCGGCGTGGGATATCGACAACAAGGACGATATCCGCATCAAGATGTGTACGAAGGTCAATTCGGACGACTTCGTGACGATCCACCACGAACTGGGCCACAACTATTATCAGCGCGCGTACAAGAACCAGCCGTATCTGTACCTGAACGGCGCGAACGACGGCTTCCACGAGGCGATCGGCGATTTCGTCGCGCTGTCGATCACGCCCGACTATCTGGTCAGCATCGGCCTGCTCGACCGCCGGCAAGTGCCCGATGCCAGCAAGGATACCGGGCTGCTGCTGCGCCAGGCGATGGACAAGGTGGCGTTCCTCCCCTTCGGCCTGTTGATGGACAAGTGGCGCTGGGGCGTGTTCTCCGGGCAGATCGCGCCGGGGGATTATCAGAAGGCGTGGGACAAGCTGCGACTCGACTATCAGGGGATCAAGGCGCCGGTGGCGCGCGACGAGAGCAAGTTCGATCCGGGGGCGAAGTATCACATCCCGGCATCGACGCCGTACATGCGCTATTTCCTCGCCCGCATCCTCCAGTTCCAGTTCTACAAGGCGGCATGCGACCAGGCCGGATGGAAGGGGCCGCTGCACCGCTGCTCGTTCTTCGGGAACAAGCAGGTCGGCGCGCGGCTCAACGCGATGCTGGAGATGGGCGCGTCCAGGCCGTGGCCCGATGCGTTGCAGGCGTTCACCGGCAGCCGGCAGATGTCGGGCAAGGCGATGGTCGAATATTTCGCACCGCTCAAGAAGTGGCTCGACGCGCAGAACAAGGGGCAGCCGAGCGGCTGGTAGGGGGCTGCCGAAGTTGGCGGCCGGCAATCTTCCCCAGCCGTTCGTCTCGAGCGAAGTCGAGGGACGTGCCGCAGGCGGTGCGCAAGGTGTCTCGACTTCCCTCGACACGAACGGCGCGGGGTCGGCGCAGCATCCTGCGCGTCAGGTGCAAGCAGACCTGTCCAAAGAGCCGCACGGGTTCTGCCACAGGCGCTGCCCTGCAGGACAGCCCCCGGCGCTTTCCTTTGCGGGGATAGCGCTTTACCGCCGATGCGATGACGACTGCCGATACCCTTCCCGCCGAGCGCACGTTGCGCAGCGATGCCGCCGCGCGGCGCGAGGCGCTGATCGAGGCGGCGGCGGCGTGCTTCCGCGAGGAGGGATACCGCGTGCCGTTCGAGGCGGTGGCGGCGCGCGCGGGCGTGGGGCGCGGCACGCTGTACCGCAACTTCCGGGACCGCGAGGCGCTGGCGCTCGCCATCTTCTCGCGCGAGATCGAGCGGATGGCGGCGTCGCTCGACCCCGCGCAACCGTTCGAGGCGACGTTCGAGCGCATCCTGCGCGAGGGCGCGCCGACGCTGACGCTGTTCGGGCGCATCTCGTCCGAACTGCTGGCCGACGGCGACAATCGCGCGGCGTTCATGGCGCTGGGCGCACGGATGGAGGCGGCGCTGGCCCCGGTGGTCGCTGCCGCCCATGCCCGCGGCGAACTGGCGGTCGGGGTGAGCGCGCATGACGTGGCGCTGTCGTTCCGGATGGTCGGGGGGCTGCTGCGGTCGTTCTTTACCGAGGACGAGGTAGGCGAGCTGATCGGGGCGGCGCTGCGGCTGATACTGGACGGATTGCGACCGCGTTGAGGGTCGGTGTGGCGGCGGAAGTTTGCTGGTGATAGCGGGAAGTTGGGTTCCGGAACGTCTGAAAGCGCCCAGTTGCGGACATTCGCCGCTGGGGCCATGCTACGATCACCATGACAGTACATCGTCCGACGTGGGTGCTCCTGCTTGTGCTTTCGGGGTGTGGCGAGCAGGCCCGACAGCCTCCTTCGCCCGAACGTCAGTTGCTTCTCTTCGATGATCCCGGGCCGATTCCAGCGGGCACCGACAGGCTTTTCAAAGGGCAAAATTGGAAGGTACCCGCCGACACTCCGAACGGCGACATAGCTGTGAGTCTCCTCGCATGTGGTGCGAGGGACCTGAAAATTACGGACGCGGACATGGACCATAGTTGGTCTGTCGCAGTTTCTCGACCTTCGCCCATGCGCCCGTTCGTGACCTGCGTGGCGCGCCGTGCTGGCCCGATGGTGTTTCGGGTTCGTGAAGTTGCCGCCGAAAATGTCCGCTAACCACCAAAGCCGGACCTTTGCAGCTGTCGATAGCGCTCGCCAAGCATCGCAATGCACCGGCACACCGATCGAACCGCGCCCCGCACACGATCCGCCGGTCAGGCAACGACCGGCACGACGCTACCGTCCCTGCGCCGCGCTCCACCCCAGCCCCAGCGCCTTGTTCACCCCGACATAACTGGTCGCCAGCGCCGCCCGCGCCTGCGACACGGCGATCGCCGCCGACAGGCGTTGGCGTTCCACGTCGAGCTGGTCGATCAGCGTCGCGGTGCCCGCCGTCACGCGCTGCCGGTTGAGCGTCGCGGCGCGCTCCACCGTCGCTTCTGCCTGCATGAGCCGCCCGAGCTGCGACCGGGCGTTGCCGAAGCGGGACAGCGCCGTCTCCGTCTCCTGCAACGCTTCGAGCACGGTCTGGCGATAGGTCGCCTCGGCAAGGTCGGCCTGCGCCTGCGCCGCCGCGGTCGCGGCCTTCGCCCGGCCGAAGTCGAGGAACGACCAGTTGAGCGACGGCGCGCCCAATGCCACCAGATTGCCCGGATCGAACACGTCGCCGATCGACGGCCCGCCGATGCCGAGCAGCCCGAGGAAGCGGATGCCGGGCAGTTCCTTCGCCTTGGCCACGCCGATCCCGGCGGTGGCGGCGGCGAGCTGGCGTTCGGCGGCGCGGATGTCGGGGCGGCGCGACAGCAGCGCGCCCGGATCGCCGACCGCGACTTCGCGCGGCGGCAGCGGGACGGCGCCGGGCGTCGCCAGCGTAGCGTCCAGTGCGCCTGGCGTCCGCCCGGTCAGGATCGCGAGCAGGCCCAGTTGCTCGTCGCGCTGCGCGGCCAGCGGAATGGTCTGCGCGGTGGTATTCTCCAGCTGCCCCTGCGCGCGCTCAACGTCGAGGCGCGAGGCGGCACCGCGATCGAAGCGCTGGCGCAGCAGGGCGAGCTGCTGCGTCTGGGCACGGGCCGACAGGTCGTTCAGCCGGATGCGCGCCTGAAGGTCGCGCAGGGTGACATAGGCTTGCGCGACCTGCGCGGACAGCGACACCTGCGCATCGGCGAGGTCGGCGTCGCGCGCGCCGATGGTGGCGCGCGCCTGCTGCACGCCGCGCCGCCCGCCGCCGAACAGGTCGATCTCCCACGAGGCGTTCAGCCCGGCGTTGTAGAACTCGACCGACTGCGCCGAGGAACCCGCCCCGCCCTGCCCGAGATCGAGCCCGGGGATGCGCGCGCCGAGGACGGTGCCGTTGGCGCTCAGCGACGGCAGGTCGGCGGTGCGCTGCTGGCGGAAGCGGGCCTCCGCCTCGCGGATGCGGGCCGATGCCTGGTCGAGCGTCGGGCTGTGCGCCAGCGCATCGTCGATCAGGCGGGTGAGCAGCGGGTCGCCCATCCCCTCCCACCAGCGGGCGACGACCGGCGCGTCGGATGCGGCGGCATCGGCGCGGACGAAGCGCCCGCGCTGCACCGCGTCCGAGGCGCTGACGGGCGGACCCTTATAGTCGGGGCCGACGGTGCAACCGGCAAGCGCGGTCGCGGCGAGGAGGAGGGACAGGATCGATCGCATCAATGCACACTCGCCGGGGCGGCGCCTTGCGGAAGCGGGCGGAGGAACAGGATCAGCGGCAGCGCGGCCAGCGTCACCATCCCCATCACCCAGAAGATGTCGTTATAGGCCATGGTCAGCGCCTCCGCCTGCACCTGTTGCCCGAGCAGGCGCAGCCCGGCCTGCGCATCGCCGACCGTCCGGGTCAGGCCGGTCAGATAGTCCTGCACGGCGAGGCTGTTGGCGTTCATCGATTCCTCCATCCGGCGCGAATGGAGCCACACCCGCTGTTCCTGAAGGATCGAGATGCCCGCGAGCGCGAGACTGCCGCCGAGATTGCGCGCCGCGCCGAACAGGCCGGAGGCATCGCCCGCGTCCGCCGGGGGGACCGAGCGGATCACCGCCTGGCTGAGGAACAGCATCGCGAGGATCTGTCCGACGCCGCGCAGCAGCTGCGATTCGGTGAAGGCCGATCCGGTCGACTGCGCGGTCAGGTTCGCATCGAGCAGCGCGGCGAAGGCCATGATGGCGAGGCCGCTGCCCACCGCGATGCGGATGTCGATGCGTTTGAGCAGCACCGGCACCAGCGTCATCAGCAGCACGCTGGGGATGCCCGACAGCAGCACAACCTTGCCCGCCTGCAACGCATTGTATCCGGCGAGCGCGGCGAGGAACTGCGGGATGACATAGCTGGTGCCGTAGAGGACGACGCCGAGCACCAGCCCCATGACCGCGACCGATCCGAACTGCCGGTCGAGCAGCAGCTTGAGCTTGATGATCGGACGACGCGCCGCGACCTGCCCCCAGAACAGGAAGCCGATGCCGACGACGGTGAGGAACGCCATCCAGCGGATGAGCGACGAATCGAACCATTGCTCGCGCTGCCCGTCCTCGAGGAACACGGTCAGGCCGCCCAGCCCCAGCGTGAGGCCGAGGATGCCGCGCCAGTCGGCCTCGCGTAAATATTCCCAGCGCGCCGGTTCATGGCGCAGCCCGACCAGCAGCAGCGTGGCGAGGATCGCGCACACCGGCAGGTTGAGGAAGAAGGCATAGTGCCAGCTGATGTTCTCGGTCAGCCAGCCGCCGATCAATGGTCCCAGCACCGGCCCCATGATCGCGGTGACGCCGAAGGCGGCGATGCCGATCGGCTGCTGCGCGGGCGGCAGGCGCTGGGCGATCACCGTCTGCGCGGTGGGGATCATCACCCCGCCGAAGAACCCCTGCCCCACGCGCCCGATCACCATCACCATCAGCGTGGTCGCGACGCCGCACACGACCGAAAAGGCGGTGAACATGCCCGCCGCGACCAGCAGGAAGGTGCGCAGGCCCAGCAGCCGCTGCAACCACGCCGCCATCGGGATGGCGACGATCTCCGCGACCAGATAGGCGGTGGCGATCCATGTCCCCTCGGTCCCGCTCGCACCGATCTCGCCCTGGATCGTCGGCAGCGCCGAATTCACGATCGAGATGTCGAGCGTCGCCATGAACGCGCCGAGCGTCCCTGCCGCGACCGCCAGCCATGCGGCGAGGTCGGCGCGTTCGGGGGGCGCGTCGGCAGCGGCCGGGGTCATCGCCGCACTGGCCATGTCAGTTCCGGTCCGCCGCGGCCTGTGCGTCGCGGATGCGCGCCAGCTCGTCGCGGGCCGAACGGGTATCGACCGTGACCGTCACCGACAGGCCGGGCACGAGCAGGCGGCGCGCGGCGGGCGTGGCGTCGATCGCGACGCGCACCGGCACGCGCTGCGTGATCTTGGTGAAGTTGCCGGTCGCGTTCTGCGGCGGCAGGATCGAGAATTGCGCGCCGGTGCCGGGCGACAGGCTTTCGACCCGCCCCTTCAGTTCCACGCCGTCGAGCGCATCGACCCGGATCGTCACCGGCTGGCCCGCGCGCATCAGCGCCAGTTGCGTCTCCTTGAAGTTCGCGGTGACGTAGAGCGCGTTGAGCGGCACGATCGACATCAGGCGCATGCCCGCCTGCGCGAACTGGCCCGGCGTCACCGTCTTGTCGCCGATGCGGCCCGCGACGGCGGCGCGCAGCACGGTGGCGTCGACATCGACCTCGGCGGCGGAGCGCTGCGCCTGTGCCGCCTGACGCTGCGCCTCGCCCTGGCGGATCTGGCTTTCGGCGCTGGCGACGCGGCGACGCTGCATCACCAGCGCGGCGGCCTGTGCGCGGACCTGATCGCCGGACTGGGTAGCGGCGAGTTCGTACTGCGCGAGCTGCTGGCGGGTCTCCGCGCCGCTGGCGGCAAGCGGGCGGAAGCGGGCGACCTCGGCGGCGTCGTGGCGCGCCTTGGCACGAGCGGCGGCGAGCTGCGCCTCGGCCTGTTCGATCGCGGCATATTGCTCGTTCAGCTGCGCGCGGGCCGATGCCGCCTGCGCGGTCGCAACCGCGATCTGCGCATCGGCCTGCGCCGCCTGCGCATCCAGCGTGCGGCGGTCGATGCGGAGGAGCGGCTGGCCCGCCTGCACATCCTGATTGTCGCGCACCAGCACCTCGGCGACATAGCCCGACACGCGCGGCGATACCGTCACCATATCGGCGTCGATCCGCGCGTCGTTCGTCTCCTCCAGATACTGGCCGACGCTGCGGTAGTGCGCGTACCACGTGCCGCCCGCCACCAGCACCGCGACCAGCAGGACGAGCAGGATCGCCTTGGCCCGCCCGCTCAGCTTGCGCTTGGGCGGGGCGGCCTCGTCGGGCGTGGTCTGGGCGGTTTCGTCGGTCACGGCAGCTGGTCCCCGGGGGGCCGGGCGTGGAACCGCCCGGTCGGATTGATGCGCCGCAACATAAGCGGACATCGTGTCCGGTTCAAGCCTGTGCAACTCAAAACCCGACCCGCATCGCCCGCCCCGGCTTGACCGCGACCTCCGCCCGCAACCGCTCGACCAGTTCGCGGGCGTCGGCGGCGGGCCAGTGGCGCAACTGGCGCGCGACGACCGCGAAGTCGCCGGGGGTCAGCCCCTCCACCCGTGCCAGCGCGGGCGGCGCGGCGTGGCCGAAGAAGCGCGCGAACGCCGCCGCCGCGCGGGGCGGCGACAGGGGCTTGAGGTGCAGCTTGAAGACGAACCGCCTGAGCGTCGCCGGATCGAGCGCGCCCGCATGGTTGGTCGCCGCCACCACCGGCAGCGGATGCAGGTCGAGCCAGGTGAGCAGTTCGTTCACCTGCCCCACTTCCCAGCTGTGGCGCGCGGTGCTGCGGTCGAACAGCAGCGAATCCGCCTCGTCGAACAACAGCACCGCCTCGCGCCGTCGTGCCTCGGCAAAGGCGTCGGCGATCTGCGCCTCGGTCTCGCCGACCCATTTCGACAGCAGGTCGGAGGCGCGCTTCACCAGCAACGGCCGGTCGAGCGCGCGGGCGAGGTGGTGGGCGAAGGCGGTCTTGCCGGTGCCGGGCGGCCCGGTCAGCAGCAGCGACACGTCGCTCGCGCCGCCCCCGGCCATCGCCGCGAACAGCGTGTCGATCGGGCGATCCGCCTCGAACAGGTCGAGGTCGAACCCCGCCGGGCCGGGCGGGGGCAGCGTGCCGCCGCGCAGCGCCTGCACCAATGCCTGGGCGGGCACGGTGCCGCCGTCCGCCTCCCCTGCCAATCGCCCGGCGCGGGCCGCGACCCGCAGCACGGTCGCCGCCTCGGGCGCGGTGTCGATCAGCGTGGCGAGCGCCGGGCCGGGCGTCACCCGCTCCTCTGCCGCGACCCGATCGAGCATCGCCAGCGCGGCGCGGCGCGGCGGCAGGTCGAGCCGCAGCACGAAGCTCATCCGTCGCAGGATCGCCGCATCGATGTTGCCGATGGCGTTGGTGGTCCACAGCACCGGCACCGGATTGGCCTCCAGCAGGCGGTTGACGAAGATCTTGCTGCCGACCCGGCGGCTGAACCAGTCGCCGCCCGACGACGGGCTGGCATCGCCGATCAGGTCCTCCATCTCGTCGAACAGCAGCAGCGTGCGGCCCCGCCCGCCGAGCAGCCGCTGCGCCAGCGCGAGGGCGGCGACCCGTTCGTAGCGTTGCGGCTCCTCGCCCTCGTCGTCCGCCTCGCCCACGCTGTGCAGCGCCGCACCCGCCGCCTGCGCCAGCGTGCGCGCCAGTTCGGTCTTGCCGGTGCCGGGCGGGCCGTGGATCAGGATGTTGATCCCCGCCGCGCCTTCGGCCAGCGCGCCGTGCAGCAGCCGGACGAGGAAGTCGGCGTCGGCGACATGGCCGAAGGCGTCCAGCGCCAGCGCCGCCGCCTGTCGCCGCCCGACGAGCGTGTCGAGCATCGCCGCCTCGCCGGTCGGTGCGCGGTCGAGCAGCCGCTCGAGCGTCCAGCGCAGGTCCACCTCGGTCTCGCCGTCGCGGTTGGTGACGAAGCTCGCCAACCCCAGCCGGGCGAGCGTGCCCTGCCGCGCGATCCGTCCGGCATCCCCGGCGTCGCCCCCGGCCATCTCGCCCAGCAGCGCCGACAGGTCGACGCCGTGGCGGCCGAGCAGCCGGGCGAGCGCACCGACGCGCGGCAGCCGGTCGCACGCCACCATCAGCCGCAGCAGCGCGGCGTCGAGCGGCGGCAGCGCCAGCAGCCGGGCGAGCGTATCGACCAGTTCCAGCGCCTCGACGCGCACGGCGACGTCGCGGGGCGCGACGAGGCCCTGCTTCAGCGCGTCCCAGTCGAGATCGCCTTCGTGCGCGGGCAGCAGCCAGCCGCCATGCGGCTGCGCCCATTCCAGCACCGCCCTGGCCAGCGGTGCGGTGGCGGGGAGCATCCCCGCCGTCCGGAGCAGCATGCCCCGGACGATATCCAGTTCGTCCATTTGTCACCCACGGTCGCAACCTGCGGCACGCGCACGATGGCGCGGCCGACAGGATTTCTGTCGAATGGTTGCGGTGCGGCGGGGGCGGAAGCCGACCCTGCGCCGCGGCGTGGAGTGCCTAGGCGAAAGGCCGGAGACCGCCGGTCCGTGCACCGCGTAAGGCGGTGAGGTCCAGCAATGCATGTCTCCTTGGGTGCCGCACATCGGGTGCGGACGGCGGTGTCCGTATCACAGGATCGTTACGGCTGCAATCAGCCGACCGTCACGACATGGGTTCCTCCCGACGACTGGTCGAAGCGGGTGCGGCGGCCGGTGAAGCGTTCGATCACCCGCGCCGCGGTGCGGCTGTGCTCGCTCGGCTTGACCGTCGTGAAGCTGCCCCCGCCCGCCAGCGCCATCGGCAGCAGCAACTGGTCGGCGAGATACGGCCCGGCGAAGGCATCCGATCCGAGATAGCCGCGCATCCTCGCGGTCGCGGTCTTCGCGACCCGTTCGGCGGGCACGCCGAGCTGCGCGAAGCCGCTGACGATCTCGGTCACATGCTCGAACCGCGCCTCCAGCAGCAGGATGTTGCCCGGCCCCTGATCGGCGGGGAGTTCGCGGACGGCGGTGTCCCGTTCCGACCAGCCGAGGTTGCCCCGCACCACCGCGATCTCGCGCTCGGCGATCGCGAACGGCAGCCCGGCGAACAGCGCGCAGGCGGCGACGTCGATCGCGGCACCGCGCGCGTGGCATTCGATGGCACGCAGCGGCCCCGGCACGATCTCCACCTCGATCCGCCCGCCGCCGCGCGGGTAGAAGCCGTGGCGGGTGAGGCGCGCACGCACGTCCCCGCCCATCGCGCGCACGACGGGCAGGAAGCTGCGCTCGATGAAGTCGAACGGCGGGGCGAGCATGTTGTGCGTGCCCCCCTCCAGCACCAGCCGCGACGGCGTGTCCGCCAGCAGCAGCGGCAGCAGCACCGTCTGGAGCACCAGCCCGGTCGACCCCGCCGTACCCACCGCGAAGCGATAGTCGCCGCCGCGCACGGTGCCGGGGCGGAAGGTCAGCTCGGACGATCCGACATGCAGCCCTTCCGCCGTCGCGCCGCCGATCGCGCACGCCGCCTCGACCGCGGTGACATGCTGGCGCATCAGGCCGGGCTTGGACCGCCTGCCGCGGACGTTGGTGATCTGCACCGCCTCCCCGGTGACGAGCGACAGCGCGCACGCATTGCGCACCACCTGTCCCCCGCCTTCGCCCTCGGCTCCGTCGATCGTAATCATGGGTTCACCAGTTCCAGAAAAAGGGCTTCGGCGCGATGCCATGCGGCGGCATCGACGGCGCGCGACGGGATGTCGCTTGCCCGGGCGAGTTCGTCGCGGATCATCGCGTCGAGCGCGGCAACCCGCGGCATGCTTCCCTGCTCGGCGGTCGATGCCTTCGCCGCGACCAGTCCGGCGATCGCATCGACCAGCGCTTCGGGCAGGTCGATCCCCGCCAGCAGCGACACGAGGTCCATCGGCGGACGCCGCGACGCATGCGCGCGCATCCACCGGATCGCGAGCGCGGGGCGCAGCGCATAGAAATAGCGCTTCACCGGCACCGGCGCGTCGCCGTCAAGCCACGTCCCTGCGGCGGTCCGCCCGAGTTTGGCATAATGGCACGCCACCGCATGCGGATCGCACACGGCGTCGGCCAGCGCCGCCAGTTGGGCCACCACCGGATGGTCGGGGCGATAGCGGATCGGGCTGCCGATCCATTCGCCGACGATCGCATTCGACTTGAGCAACAGTCCCAGCGCCTTGCGGATGTCCCAGCCGTTCAGGTCGATATCATCGACGATCGGCTGCTCGATCACGTCGCGTGGCGGCGTCAGCGCCAGATAGGCGTCGCGCGGGCGGACATAGACGAAGCGCACGTCGTAATCGCTGTCGGGCGAGGGGAAACCCCATGCCCGCGACCCCGATTCGACCGCGAACAGCAGGCGCACGCCATGCTCCGCCTCGATCGCGGCAAGGCGTACGTCGGTCTCGGTCCGCACGTCGGCGGGGATGGCCTGATCGTTCCTGGTGAGCATTCTGCATTCCTCATGTCGTTCCGGCTGCTCGCACAGCCGTGAAGCGGCGGCGACAGGCTCCCGGCCTGTCGCTGGATCGCCGCTTCACCCCTTCACGCACACCACCTGCTTCAGCGTGTGCACGATCTCGACCAGATCGGCCTGCGCGGCCATCACCGCCTCGATCGGCTTGTACGCGCGCGGCGTCTCGTCGATCACGCCCTCGTCCTTGCGGCATTCGACGCCCGCCGTGTCGGCGATATGCTCGTCGAGCGTCACCAGCTTCTTCGCCTGCGTCCGGCTCATCACCCGGCCCGCGCCGTGGCTGCAGCTGTCGAAGGACTCCGGGTTGCCCAAGCCCCGGACGATGAACGACTTCGCACCCATCGATCCGGGGATGATCCCCATGACGCCCTTCGCCGCGCGCACGGCACCTTTCCGCGTCACCAGCACATTCTCGCCGAAGTGGTTTTCGCGCGTGACGTAATTGTGGTGGCAGTTGACCGCCTCCAGCTCCGCCTCGAACGGCTTGGCGATCACCTTGCGCAGGGCGGCGATGACGTTGGTCATCATCATCCGCCGGTTGAGCGCCGCATAATCCTGCGCCCAGCCGACCGCCTCGACATAGTCGTCGAAATGGTCGGTCCCTTCCGGAAAATACGCCAGATCCTCGTCGGGCAGGTTCAGGTGCCATTTGCGCATGTCCTGCTTGGCCAGTTCGATGAAGAAGCTGCCGATCGCATTGCCGACCCCGCGCGACCCCGAGTGCAGCATCACCCACACCGCGCCGCCCTCGTCGAGGCACAGTTCGATGAAGTGGTTGCCGGTGCCGAGCGTGCCGAGATGCACCAGGTTGTTGGTGTTCTTCAGCCGCGGGTGCTTCTCGCAGATCCGGTCGAAGCGCTGGACCAGCGTGCTCCACGCCGCGACGATCGCGGGCGGGGGCGAGCCCCAGCTGCCGTTGTCGCGCGTGCCGCGCCCGACGCTGCGCCCGTGCGGCACCGCCTGCTCGATCGCCGAGCGGACGCCTTCGAGGCTGTCGGGCAGGTCGCTCGCCGTCAGCGAGGTGCGCGCCGCCATCATGCCGCAGCCGATGTCGACGCCGACCGCCGCCGGGATCACCGCGCCCTTGGTCGGGATGACGGACCCCACCGTCGCGCCGATGCCGACATGGACGTCGGGCATGGCCGCGACATGTTTGAAGACGAACGGCATCTGCGCCGCGCGGGCGAGCTGCTCGCGCGCCTTGTCGTCGACCGGCACGCCGCGGGTCCACGCCTTGATCGGCTTGCCGCCGGGGACTTCGGTAAATTCATAGGCGGTCATGGCGCACTCCCTCGCGGTTTCGGGGCGGTCGGCCCATTCCGACCGCCCCTGCCGCTTGCCGGATCGCTCGATAGGGCACGATCCGACGTTGGTATCGTTGCGAAAGGCGTGCCAGACGGCGGATCGGCATGCAGATATTTTTCATCACACTGTTATGTAACGACATTTTACAATAACCCCGAATATCGCCGGGCGTCGGGCACACCTTCAAGTCGATCGACAGCGATCGCAGCTTATCCTATACGATCAATATGCGCTCCACCGTCGTCATCGGCTTTCTCGGCTCCACTCTCGACGCCGCCAGGTTCGGCCCGTCGCGCTGGACGAAATGGCGGCCGACCGTCGGGCTGACGATGCACGAGGATCTGCGCGTCGACCGGCTGGTGCTCCTCCACGGCACCCGGCACCAGCGGCTTGCGCACTATGTCGCGGAGGATATCGCCGCCGTCTCGCCCGAGACGCTTGTCGAGCCGCACGTCCTCGACTTCGCCGATCCGTGGGATTTCGAGGAGGTGTACGGCAAGCTGCTCGACTTCGCGCGCGGCTATCGCTTCGATCCCGATGCCGAGGACTATCTGGTCCACATCACCACCGGCACCCATGTCGCGCAGATCTGCCTGTTCCTGCTGACCGAGGCGCATTACCTGCCCGGCCGCCTGCTCCAGACCCAGCCGAAGCGCGGGACTGTGGAGGCGGCGGGGACGTGGAACGTCATCGACCTCGACCTGTCGCGCTACGACAGCATCGCGACGCGCTTCGCCGCCGACCGGGCGGAGGGGGCGAACTTCCTGAAATCGGGCATCGACACGCGGAATGCCGCGTTCAACGCGATGATCGGCGAGATCGAGCAGGTCGCGATCCGCAGCCGCGCCCCGCTGTTATTGATGGGGCCGACCGGCGCGGGCAAGAGCCAGCTCGCGCGGCGCATCTATGCACTGAAGCGGCTCAAGCGACAGGTGAAGGGACCGCTGGTCGAGGTGAACTGCGCGACGCTGAAGGGCGACGGCGCGATGTCGGCGCTGTTCGGCCACCGCAAGGGCGCGTTCACCGGCGCGGCGGCGGACCGGGCGGGGCTGTTGCGCACCGCCGACACCGGCATGCTGTTCCTCGACGAAATCGGCGAACTGGGCCTCGACGAGCAGGCGATGATCCTGCGCGCGATCGAGGACCGGCGGTTCCTGCCCGTAGGCGCGGACCGCGAGGTCGAGAGCGATTTCCAGCTGATCGCGGGCACCAACCGCGATCTGGCTGCCTGCGTCGCGGCGGGCAGCTTTCGCGACGATCTCTACGCGCGGCTGAACCTGTGGACCTTCGCGCTGCCGGGTCTGGCGGAACGGCGTGAGGATATCGCCCCCAATCTCGATTACGAACTCGATCGCCATGCCGAGCGCGAGGGCGACCGGATCACCTTCAACAAGGAGGCGCGCGCGCGCTACCTCGCCTTCGCGACCGATGCCGAGGCGCGCTGGCCCGGCAATTTCCGCGATCTGGCCGCCAGCGTCACGCGGATGGCGACGTTCAGCCCGGCCGGGCGGATCACGCTGGAATGCGTGACGGCGGAGATCGCGCGGCTGCGACGGCTGTGGCACGGGGCGGCGGTGCCCGATCCGCTGGACGGGCTGCTGGACGCCGAAGCGCTGGCGGCGCTCGATCCGTTCGACCGGGTGCAACTGGCGCATGTCGTCGCCACCTGCCGCGACAGCGCTTCGCTGTCGGCGGCGGGGCGCACGCTGTTCGCGGCATCGCTGCGCCAGCGCAGCTCGACCAACGACGCGGACCGGCTGCGCAAATATCTCGCGCGCTTCGGGCTGGCGTGGGGGGATATCGCCGGGGGACGGTAGGATCGATCGAGGTTCGGCGGGAAGCGGCGCCCCCCCCTGGAAGGGAGGGGAGAACGCCCCGGTCCGCGAATGCGGATAGGCGTTACGCCACCTGCGCCAGCCGCACGTCGGACACCCGCACCGTGCCGCCCGCGACGTTCAGGTTCAGCCCCGTGGCCGTCACCGGCGCGTTGATGAGCGACGACAGCACCGCCTCGCCGTCGTTCGCGAACACCTCGATCGAACCGGCGTCGAGGAAGATGCTGAGCTTCGCGACCCCGCCGGTAAAGTCGCAGGCGACGCTGCGGTTCTGGCGCCACGCCGCGCTGTCGGGCGCGTCGGGGCCGCTGGTGTCGCGCTTCAGGAACAGGCGGTCGTCGCGCAGTTCGAGCCCGATCTGCGTGAAGAAGCCGCCCCCGCCGCGCACCGACAGCCACAGCCCGCCCGGCCACTGGCTGCCGACCCGGCGGAGCGTCAGGTCGATCCGCCCCGCGACCATCGCCGCGCCGGTCGGCCATGCATAGTCGCTGCCTTCCGCGATGGTCTGTTCGCTGCCGGTCAGCATACGGGTAAAGGCCGTGTCTTGCGCCGCGATCGGGGTCATGCGCAGCCGGGGGGTGCCGCCGATGCGCTCGAGGCGGAGCCGGCGCACGACGCTCAACTGCCCGCGATATCCGGCGGGCGCGGGCAGGCGGTTCGCATAAGCCCAGTTGTTCATCCAGCCCATCGTCCATGCGGCGGCGAGCGGATCGGCGGCCTGCTGGTCGCGCCATACCACCGCGGCGTAATAATCCGCCCCGCCGTCGAGCCACCGGCCGGTCGCGCTGTCGGCGGTGAAGGTCGTGCCGTCGAAGCTGCCGACCCAGTAATAGGTGCCGCCGGTAAAGCCGCGCGCGGTACCGTCGCCGCCGACCAGCAGCACCCATTTGTCGGCGGTGGTCGTGCCGTCCGCCTCATAGAGGTGGAGCGGGAACAGGTGCGAGCATTCCATGACGCCGCCGACGAGATCGGACAGGAAGCCGCTGGCGTAATTCCACTGCTTGAGATCGGTCGAGGTGTAGAAGCCGATCTTCCCCTCCTCCGACAGGGTCATCACCCAGCGCGCGGTCGGCGCGTGCCAGAAGACGGTCGGATCGCGGAACGGCTTGTTGCCGGGGAAATTGGGGTGGACGATCGCGTGGAAGGTGAAGCTCGCGCCGTCGTCGCGCGAATACCACAACGCGGTCGACTGATTCTGGCCGGCGGCATTGTCGGCGGGCATCGTCGCCAGCGCGATCAGCGTACCCGCGCCGAACCCTGCGGTGTTGTTCGTATCGACGACCGCGCTGCCGCTCCACACGTCGCCGAAGCTGGTGGTACGCCTGGGGATCGAGACGCCCCGATCGGTCCAGCTGACCAGATCGGTCGAGGTCCAGCGCCGCCATTCGGTGCCGCCGGTCGGCCAGGTCGGATTGTAGAGCGCCCACATCGTCCATGCATTGCCGATGCGCACCGGGCGCTGCGGATCGTTGATCCAGCCGCCGTCGGGTGCCGCGACATGGTAGCGCGGGCGGGCGCTGACAGCGGTAGCGGTGGCGCTGGGCGTGGGCGTCGGGGTCGGCGTCGGAGCCGGGGCGGAAACGGTGCCCCCGCCCCCGTCGCCGGACCCTTCGCCGCAGGCGGGCAGCAGGGGCAGGGTCGCGAGCAGGCCGAGGGTGTGACGGCGCGAAACGATGATCGGCATGGGCAATATCCTCTCCGCGCACGACTCACGGTCGCGCGTCGTGGTTCGCGGACCGCGTGCGCGGCCGCGTCGGTCGGGTGGAAGGGTGGCGCGACAGGCGCGCCACCGGGGCAGGCTACATCTTGAAGCGGACGCCGAGGCTGAAATAGCGCCCCTCGATCCGGAGATCGCGACCGAACGACTGGGTTTCGTTGTAGAAGCGATAGTTGCGGAACGGCTGTGCCAGGATGTTGCTGACGTTCGCTACCAGCGAGACATTCCTGAACGCATCATAGCTGGCCGAGAAATCGAGGCGCGAGATCGGCTGCACCAGCTCGCCCGCATATTGTTCTTCGTTGATGTTGCGGTTGTAGCTGGTGACGTGGCGCGACCGCCAGTTGTACGACAGGCGGGCGGAAATGCCGTCCTTCTCGTAGAAGCCGGTCAGGTTGTACGCCCATTTCGACAGGCCGGTGATCTCGACCTGGCGGTCGCCCTCGCCCAGCACCTGCGGCAGCTGGTTGGTGCCGTCGAGATAGGTGACGTTGCCCTGCACGCCGAAGCCGGACAAGGCGCCGGGCAGGAAATCGAAGAAGGTCTGGAGCGACGCCTCGATCCCCTTGATCCGCCCGTCGCCCGCATTCTCCGGCCGGTTGAGCTGGACCCGGCCATAGATCGGGTCATTCACGACCTGGGTGTAATAGCCGATGAAGCCGTTGAGATCGCGATAGAAGGCGGCGACCGACGCCGATCCGTTCTTCGAGAAATACCATTCGAGGCTGGCGTCATAGTTCTTGGACGTCAGCGGGCGCAGGTCGGGATTGCCGCCGAAGCCGGTCGCGTCGAATACCGGCGGCGTGCCGTCCGGCCCCACGCTGTTGCGGGTGATGTTGATCGACGGGTTGAGCTGGCCGAAGCCGGGGCGGGTCCGCGTCTGGGTATAGCCCAGCCGCATCTGCCATTCGGGCGAGAAGCGGACGCGGGCGATGGCGGAGGGCAGCACGTCGACGTAATTCTGCCGCGTGGTGCTCGGCACGATGCCGACCGTCCCGTTCGCCGCCTGCACCCGGCTGAACCCGCGATAGGTGCCGTCGGTGTTGACGATGCGCGCGCCGACCGTCCCGTCGATCCGCACCCCGCCCACGTCCACGTCGAACTTGCCCTGGCCATAGGTCGCATAGCTCGCCTCGCTGGCGGTGAAGCCGCCCAGCGGATCGAACGGGATCTCCGCCGTCGCGAACTTCGTCACCGCCTCGCGGATGCCGTTGTCCCACGGGAACAGCACGGTCGCGCGCTGCACCGATTGCAGCGCCAGCAGGCGCAGCGCCTCGCCGTTGTCGCGGATGCCCTCGCGGCTGGGGGCGAGCCAGTTCTGGAAGCGCTGCGGATCGCCGCGGAACCCGTCGGTAATCAGGCCGAGCGGCCCGCTCGGCAGGCTGTCGAGCGCGATGTTCAGGCCTGCGGTATAGGCATAGCGGTTGTTGTTCTGCGACGATGCGTTGCGGTCGCTGGCGCGGAAGCCGAATTGCAGGCGCGGCAGCCAGCTCCAGTCGGTTTCGAGGTCGAGGTCGATCCGCCCCTGCACCCCGTCGCCCTTGGTCACGAAATCGCGCTGGTAATAGCCGCGCCAGCGGGTGTTGGCGGGATTGTCGATCGCATAGCCGCCGAGGTCGAACACCGCCGATCCGCGCACGTCCCAGTCGACGTTGATCGTCGGCGCGGACGCCAGCTGCGCGTCGAGGCTGAATTCCGACGCCTCGTACTTGCTGTTGGTATAGGCGAAGTCGCCCGACAGGATCGCGCGGCCCGTGGTCCATTTGAACCCGGTCGCCGCCTGCCACGTATCGGTGCGGTCGTTCTGCGTCGAACGGAAGAATTCGGGGACATAGCCGCCGGTCTTGGTGAAGCTGGCCGCCTTGTTCGGCTCCCCCTCGACCAGCACGACGTTGCTGAGCGTCGGGGCGACGCCGTTCGCGTCGCGACGCTCGAAGTTCACGTTGAACGCATCGCGCAGCACCTCGCCGCGATAGGCCTGCCACAGGCCTTCGGCGAACATCTCGAAATTCGGGGTCGGGCGCCACTGGAGGGTGCCGTTCACCGCCGGGCGATGCCGCACGCCCTTTTCGTAGAAATTGCCCGCATTGGCCGGGAAGCGGAAGTCCATCCCGACGCCGGGCGTGGTGACGCGCAGGTCGTCCGCCGGATCGCTGCCGCCGAAGCCGCGGGGCGAGATGACGGCCGAATCGGCATAGCGATCGGCGTTGCGATAGGTGGTGCGGACATAGCTGACGTTGATGAGCGCGCCGATCTCACCCACCGGCGTGTCCCACCGCTTGGTGAGCAGCAGGTTGCCCGCCGGGTCGAACGCCTTCGCCTGATCGTTGTACGACGCGCGCAGCTCGCCCGCGATCTCGGTATCCTTCACGTCGAACGGACGGCGCGAGCGCAGGTTGACGAGGCCCGCGAGCCCCGGTTCGAGCAGGTCGGACGTGCCCGACTTGTACACCTCGATCCCCGCCGCGACGCCCGCCGGGAAGTCCTGGAGGTGCAGCACGCGGTCCTCGGCGGAGAAGAACTCGCGCCCGTTGAAGGTGGTCGCCACGTCGGGCAGGCCGCGCACGAGGATCACCCCGGCCTCGTCATTGTAGCGCTGCACCGTGACGCCGGTGACGCGGGCGATCGCCTCTGCCGCATTGTTGTCGGGCAGCTTGCCGATGTCGTTCGACACGATCGCATCGACGATCGACGACGAGTTGCGCTTGATCTCCTGCGCCGATCCCAGCGCGGCGCGATAGCCGGTGACGACGATATCCTCGCCGCCGTCATTCTCCGGCGCGGCATCGGCCTGCGCCTGTGCAGGCGCCTCCTGCGCGGCGGCGGGCATGGCGGCGAGCGGCACCAGCGCACTCGATGTCAACAGGGCGAGCAAGGTCTTCGGCATAAATCCTCCCAGATTTCCGTTCTTGTTTTTTGACAGTGTGATGCGATCGTCAGACCGGGGATCAGCCCGGTTCGGCCGGTTCCTTCGTGGCGGCGGCCATCGGCCATGCCTGCATCGTCAGCCGCGCCGCGCCGCCGGTCGCCATGGCGCTCCAGCGGAGCTGCCCGCCGCCGCGGAAGAAGCGGTCGGTGATCGTGCGCGTGCCGTCGTTCGCATAGACTTCGAGGATCGACTGATCGGCGAGGATGCGCAGCCGCACTTTCCGGCCCTTCAGGTCGACCGGCGCAATGTGGCGGTTGGCGAAGCCGTCGTGGAAATGCGGCCCCGAGCGGGTGCGATCGACGAACACCTCGTCCACGCCCGGATTGACCCCGATGAGCGTCTGATAGCCCTGTTCGTCGGTCAGCGCGATCGTCACCTGCTGCGCGGTCCCGGTGTCGAGATCGACCACCAGATCGGCCGAACCGCCCGCGACCGGCAGGTCGGTCGGCGTTTCGCCCAGCGTCGCGGCGAAATCCTGTCGGCGCCCGCGCAGCGTCGCCACCTCGCGCACCGGCATCTGCGCGAGGCGATAGCCGCCGGGCAGCTTCTTCAGCGTCACCTCGCGCGGGACGGTCATCAGCCCGCGCGACGGCCAGGTCGGGATCGCCTCGGCATAGCGCCAGTCGTTGGCCCAGCCGATCCAGATGCGGCGGGGATCGTCCTTCGGCAGGTCGTTCCACGAGACGGCGGCGTAGAAATCCGCGCCGTAATCCATCCACTGCGCATCGCCGGTGGCGGTGAAGCGCGTCCCGTCGAAATCGCCGACGAAATACTGCCCGCCCGAACCGCCGCCGACCGCATTGTCGCCGAGGTTGATGCCGAGCACCCAGCGCTTCTCGCCCGGCGCGCCGCCCTCGACCGGAAGCTCGAACAGGTCGGGGCATTCCCAGTTCTTGCCGCGCGCGCCCGCCGGACCGAAGCTGCTGGCGAAACGCCATTGCTTCAGGTCGGGCGAGGTGAACAGGACGGCGCGGTTCTCCAGCGCCATCACCGCGACCATCACCCAGCGCTTCGTCGGCGCATGCCAGAACACCTTGGGATCGCGGAACTCGGGCGATCCGACGCTCAGCACCTCGCCGTGGACGCGCCACGTCCGCCCGCGATCGTTGCTGTAGGCGAGATACTGCGACTGCAACTTCGCCTTGGGGTTGTGCCCGGTGTAGATCGCGACGAGCGGCGGCTTGCCGCCCTTGCCGAAGCCGGTGGTGTTGTTCCAGTCGACCACCGCGCTGCCCGAGAACGCCATCACATCGGCGGTTTCGGGGATGGCGATCGGCAGCTCCTGCCAATGCACCAGGTCGCGGCTGACCGCATGGCCCCAGTTCATATGGCCCCAGCGGTCGCCGTGGGGGTTGTACTGGAAGAACAGGTGATATTCGCCGTCGTAATAGACGAGGCCGTTGGGGTCGTTCATCCAGTTGCGCTGGGGCGCGAAGTGATAGGTCGGGCGCGGATCGGGGCGCTGCGCCGATACGCTGCCGCCCAGCGCCAGACCGGCCATGGCGAGCAGGGCGAAACGCTTCATGCCGCCTTCCCCCCGAGGTTCATGTCCTCCAGCGCGACGCCGTTCGTCTCCGGCATGACCTTCACGGTCCACAGCAGTTGCAGCAGCATCATCGCGCCGAAGAAGGCGAAGACCCAGCCGCCGACCGCCCCGGCCACGATCGGGAACAGCCAGGTGATCGCCGCCGCCGCGACCCAGTGGGTGGTGGAACCCAGTGCTTGCCCCTTGCCGCGCACGACGCTGGGGAACACTTCCGAGATGAAGACCCAGATCACCGCGCCCTGGCTGATGGCGAAGGCGGCGATGAACGCGAGCAACCCGCCGAGGATCAGCGTACCGTCCGGCACGGTGCGTTCGAGCTGCCAGCCGACCAGCAGCAGCGCGGCGGCGCACACGACCGAGCCGAGGATCAGCAGCGGACGCCGCCCGAACCGGTCGATGAAGAACAGCGCGGCGACCGTGAACAGCAGGTTGGTCCCGCCGACCGCGATCGACTGGAGCAGCGCGCTGTCCGCCCCCGCCCCGGCCAGCTCGAAGATGCGCGGCGCGTAATAGAGCAGCGCGTTGATGCCCGAGAGCTGGTTGAACAGCGCGATGGCGATCGCGCAGGCGACGGGGAAGCTGTGCGCGGGCTGGAACAGCCGCGCATCGGCCTGTCCCGCGTCGCGGCGTTCCGCAGCTTCGATCCGCGCCAGTTCGGCCTGCGGGTCGAGGAAGCCGAGGCGGGTCATCACCGCCGCCGCCTGCGCCCGCCGTCCCTGCACCGCCAGCCAGCGCGGGCTTTCGGGCAGGACGAAGGTGACGGCAAGGAACAGTGCGGAGGGCACCGCGACGATGCCGAACATCCAGCGCCACGCCGTCTCGGGCGGCAGCGCCTGCGCGATCAGGTAATTGCTGAGGAACGCGATCAGGATGCCGAGCACGATGTTGAGCTGGTTCATCGCGACCAGCCGCCCGCGGAACTTCGCAGGCGACACCTCGGCGATATAGATCGGCGTCACCACCGACGCCGCGCCGATCGCGAGGCCGCCGAGGAAGCGGAAGGCGATCAGCACCGGCCAGCTCAGCGCAAGCCCGGTGCCGAGCGACGACACGACATAGGCGACGGCGACCGACAGCATGATCGCCTTGCGCCCATGGCGGTCGGCGGGCGCGCCGGTGACGAGCGAACCGATCACCGTGCCGATCAGCGCCGAGGCGACGGTGAAGCCCAGCGACGCATCGGTCAGCGCGAAACGCGCCTGCAACGCCTGCGTCGCGCCGGAGATGACGGCGGTGTCGAACCCGAACAGCAGTCCGCCGAGCGCCGCGCCCGCCGCGCTCAGCACGATCGCGACGGTCGCCCGTGCGTCGTCCACATCGTGGCGTTGATCGGGCGTCGCGATACTATGCATCGAGCGTCTCCTTGGGCGCGTGAAGGGATTCGGCCATGCGCCAGTGCATCGGCCATTGGCGGGTAACGGTACGATAGGCGAGCGCCAGCGCACCGGTCAGCCCCGCCGACGCGCCCGCCGTCGGCGCGGCGACATAGGCATCCATGTCGATCGTGCGCATGCTGGCGTCATAGCCCGCCAGCTTCGCCACCAGCGCCCGGCGGACGCGCGGGTACATCTGCGGCTGCATCACGCCGCCGCCGACGATGATCCGGTCGGGCCGCACGACATAGGTGAGCGTGGCGCACAGCTGCGCGATATAATCGGCCGCGATCGCCCATGCCGCGTGATCGGCGGGCAGTTGCTCGGCGGGCACGCCCCAGCGCGCCTGCATCGCCGGACCGCAGGCCAGCCCCTCCAGACAGTCGCCGTGGAACGGGCAGATGCCCGCAAAGCCTTCGTCCCCGGCGGCGCGCGGCACCTTGATGTGCCCGGCCTCCGGATGGTTCGCCCCGCCGTGCGGCGCGCCGCCGATCAGCACGCCCACGCCGATGCCGGTGCCGACCGTCACATAGCAGAAGCTGTCGAGCCCCTGCCCGCTGCCGAACAGCCGTTCGCCCACCGCCGCGCAATTGACGTCGGTATCCAGCACCATCGGCGCGTCGATGCTCTGGCGGAAATGGCCGAGCAGGTCGACATCGCCCCAGTGCGGCTTGGGCGTCGAGGTGATGCTGCCATGGTCGGGCGCCAGCGGATTGAGCGACAGCGGCCCGAAGCTGCCGATCGACAGCGCCGACAGCGGCCCGTGCGCCTGCTGTCCCGCCCGGAAGAAGGCGCTTGCCGCCCCCAGCGTCTCCGCCGGGGTCGTGGTGGCGATGCGCGTCTCGGCGAGCGTCCGGCCGTCGCGGTCGGCGATCGCGCAGAGGAACTTCGTCCCCCCCGCCTCGATCCCGCCGAGCAGCAGCGCATCGCTCACGCCGCCGTTCCGATCCGGTGGTCGCCTTGCCTCAGGTCCATGTCCATCCCCGTCTCCCATATCCGCCGCCTTGGGCGGTCTGGGCACTAAATCTACTGATGTGATTTAGTCGGTCAAGACAAAATTTCTGGCGAATGGAGGTACTTATTCGGCAATCGTTTGCCGTTACCGCTAACCGTGCGGCGCGACCGGCATTCAGTCGCGCTTGAACAGGCTGCCGAGATCGGGGGAATATTGCGCGTGCAGCGGCAGCAGCCCGGCACCGATCGCCGCCGCATGCGCGCCGAGCGACCCCGCGCGCAGTTCGGGCGTGAAGAAGTCCGGCGGCGCGTCGTTCGTCAGGTTGAGCGCCACCGATTCGGCGATCCGCGCCAGTTCGGCGGCGTCCAGCGCGCCGTCGAGGATCACCGCCTCTAGGTCGAGCAGACTGTTCGCGCCGGTGATCGCGAAGGCCAGCGCCTCGGCGCAGCGCGCGCGCCATGCGTCCAGCGCTTCGGGCGTCGTCGCCCGGTCGCGGTCGTAGAGCGATGCGTGATGGATCAGCGAGTCGCGGCGGCCGTCGGCGACCACCGGCATCGACGCCAGCGCCCCGGCATTGCCGTGCCGCCCCTGCACCACCTGCCCCCCCAGCACCAGCCCGCCGCCGACGAAGGTGCCGAGGTTGATGAGCAGGAAATTCTGGAGATCCACCCCCGCCCCGCACAGCAGATGCGCCAGCGTCGCGGCATTGCCGTCGTTGTCGAAGAAGCTCGGCCAAGCCAGCCCGGCGCGCAGCCGGTCGGCGACGTCGGCGCGGCGCCATTCCTCCGCCTGCACCTCGGAAATGCCCAGTTCGTCGCGCCATTCGCCGAGGAACCACGGCATCGCGATGCCGATGCCGAGGAAGGTGCGCGAATCGAGCAGCGAGGCGTGCGCCAGTTGCTCCTGCAGGAAACGGTCGATCCGCTGCACCGCTGCATCGATCGTCGGAAAGCCGCCGGTGTCGCATTGCACCGCCTGCTGCCGCCCGTCGAAATCGAGCAGCACCAGCGTCATCGCCGCCCGCCCGATCTCCACGCCGACGGTATAGCCGCGCGTGCCGTTGATGCGATAGACGGTGGCGGGCTGGCCCATCCCCCCGGTGCGCTTTTCCGCCTGGAACAGCAGGCCCTCGCTCTCCAGCTCGTCGATGATCCGCACCACCGCCTGCGGCGACAGGCCGGTGACGCGCGCCAGTTCGGCCTTGGACCCGCCGTTCATCCGCCGGATCGCCGACAGGATCAGCCGCTCGTTATACCGCCGCATGCCGCTGGCGTTCGTGCCCTTGCGCACCATCTGCATCTGGCGATCCGCTCCCGTCCGATCCTTGCGTTCTTGGCTTGGGCTTACACGCTATCGCCAGCAATTACAGGGTGTTTGCCGGAAACCGGTGTGGCGCGAACGGCATCGCCGGTCGTGGGCAGGCGGCACGGTCGGCCGGCGCTATTCCCAGCTGAGGATCAGGCGGCCGCTGGCGGGTACGCGATAATCGATGC
Source organism: Sphingomonas silueang (assembly GCF_040049155.1). NCBI lineage: Bacteria > Pseudomonadati > Pseudomonadota > Alphaproteobacteria > Sphingomonadales > Sphingomonadaceae > Sphingomonas > Sphingomonas silueang. The sequence continues at coordinate 35,713 of NZ_JBDZDK010000008.1, read as the reverse complement.
GGTCGTCGGTAACGGCCTCCGGCTCGATCCGTTCGCCCGCCCCGGTCGCAAGGCTGCTGTCGGTCAGCCTGCGGCGTTTCAGGCGGACGAGCCGCAGCGCGGCGGTCCGGGTCGCGCCGCCGTCGAGCTGGATCGACAGGGCGCGGTCGCCGATCCGTTCGACCGCGCGCCACAGCTGGTCGCAATACAGGCGGAACGGAGCACCTTCGACATGATGGAACGCACGCGAGGCGAAGATGAACGCCGCGCCCGCGCCGTACACCTCCTGCCCCACCTGCCCGGCGGGCTGACCGTCGGGATAGAGATCCTCGAGCGGAAAGGAGAGCGCGCGGTCGACATGGCCGTTCGCCTCGCGCTGCTTGGTGGCGATCGCGTCCGGCGGCAGCGCGTCGGGGTAATAATACCACGCCCGCGACAGGGCATAGCGGCAATATTCGCCGACCAGCATCCGCGCCTCGGGCTCGAGGTCGGGGCCGCCGTCGTTCAGATACTGCTCGAACGCGAGGAAGCTGTCGAAACATTCGTACATCGCCATGTACGGCGCGTCCTGCAGGCAGGTGACGGCCAGGAACGTCTCGTACTGCTCGGCATGGCCGAGCCGGCTGTCCCACAGCACCGCATTGTGCAGGAAGCTGGCGAGATAGACGTAGCTCTGTTCGAGATAGACGTCGCGGTTGGTGATCCGCCACAGCCGCATGCAGGCGGCGGCGCCCCATGCGGTCAGGTTCGCCTGATAATTGACGTTGAAGCGCAGCCCCATCGCCGCGCCGATCGCGGCGCGCGCTTCGTCCAGATACGTCTTGTCGTCGGTCAGCTCGAACGCCTGGAGCATGACCCAGGCATAGATGCCGCCGACATCGGTCTGTCCGCGTCCGTCGACCTCCGCCTCCTCGGTGATGACCGAGAAGTCGACGACATGGTACTGGATCGGCCAGCGATAGTCGAAGTGCCGCGCCGCCTTCACCGCATAGCCGATCGAGTCGAGGAACAGCGCCCGCGCCTGCCGCTCGCCCTTCAGCGCGAGCGTGCCGAGGTTGAGCAGCGGGTGATAGAGGTACCAGCTGTCGACCGCGTCGGCGTCCTTGTCCTTGCCGACATTGGGCAGGTAGCGGCGCAGCGTGCCAAGGTCGGGATCGAAGAACTTGCGCAGGCCCGCCTTCAGTTCCCGCTCCAGCGGATGGGGCTGCCCACGCCATTCGCCCCATTGGTGGAGTGCGGTGACGACCGACATCTGTACCATGATGTCGGGATATTCGGCACCGGTATAGGGGTGGACGTAGCGATGCCCGTAATGGCGGATCGTCGCCGCGGGCGCGGTGGCGAGATCGTGCGCGGCGCGTTCCGCCCGGTCCGCCCAGTCGCGATAGGCGACCGGCGGCAGTTCGAGCAGGTCGTACACCGCCGCCAGCATCTGCACGAACTGCCGCGCCGATTCGCGTTCGTGCGGGGGCGCCGCATGGCGGAAGACGAGGATCTGGTCGGACAGCGTGACCCGCTCGCCCGCCGCCAGCGATACCTCGCCCGGATCGGCCCTGGCCGACGGGGTCGGCAGCGCATAGCCGAGTTCGGGCCAGGTGCCGCCGACGCTTTCGCGCGGGGTCGTGCCGGTCGCACGGTAATAGGCGTTCGATGCGGTCAGGTTCTGGACATAGAGCACGTTGCCGAACGCGGGCCGGTCGATCCGGAAATAGAGCAGTCCGGTGTTGATGCCGCGTTGCGACGCCTCGACCACGCCGGTCGCCCGCAACGGATCGTCGCCGCGCCCCAGCGGATAGAGATCGCGCGGCGCAAAGGGCAGCACGGTCGCGCGCGCAGGGGTGAAGTCGGTGACGATCCGCAGCCGCTCCAGCGCGGCGCGATCGGCACGGAACGACAGCACATGCTCGCCGATCGCGCCGGTCAGGCGCAGCCGCGCAGCTTCGCCGGGCTCCGGCGGCACGACATCGCACGCGAAGGGCGCAGGCACATAGGCGGCGCGCACGGCAAGGCCCCCGCCGCGTGCCCGCCGGACCACCGCGAACACCGAATCGGCACTCGCATGCAGCGCCACGCACAATTCGCCGACGACGAACTCGACGAGCGGCGACGGATCGTCGCGCAGCAGGTCGCGCAACGCCAGCAGGTGCGGGCTGACGGCCGGTGCCTCGGCGGTTGCCATCTGGTCCATCATTCCCTCGACGGTTCAAGGATATGGCTACCCCGCGTAACGCGATCCGGCGAAAGCGGGTTCCGGAAAATGCCGATATAGCAACCATTTGCCAGTCCATGCCGGGAAGATCGTCCCGCCCAGTCGCCGGTGCGCGCCGCTCGGTCTCGCCGACCTCCCCCAATCGCCGGACGCCCGTCGCCGACCCGTAATTGGACAATGATCAATTATACGCCTACATCGCGGTCATGGGACGTCGATCCGATCACAGCCGCGCCGAACTGGAAGAACTGATCCTCTCGACCGGATCGGCGCTGGTCGCCGAATCCGGGCTGGGCGGCTTTTCGGCGCGCGAGGTGGCGCGGCGGATCGGCTATTCGATCGGGACGATCCATAATGTGTTCGGCACCGCCGACCGGCTGATCGCGGCGATCAACACGCGCAGCTTCGCGGCATGGGCGATGTCGCTGCGCGCGCGCCTCGATGCGGTCGGGCCGGAGGGCGACCGGATCGCGGCGCTGGTGGACGGGTATTTCGGCTTCGCCCGCGCGCACCCGCATCTGTGGAGCGCGATCTTCGATCACCGCCTGCCCCCCGAAGGCGGGCTGAGCGAGGCGGACGAGACCGGGCGCGGCCTGCTGACCCGCATCGTGATCGAGGAGATCGCCCGCGCGACGGGATGCGAAGCCGACGCGGCGACCGGCGCGCTCGCCCGCTCGCTGATCGCGACCGTTCACGGCCACTGCGCCTTCGCCATCAGCGGCGCATGGGCGCTGATGGGCGAGGCGGACCCCGAAGCGGCGGCACTGGCGCGCGTGCGCGAGGCGATCGCGGCTAGGTCGAATGGAACCGCGCGACGAGGCTGAAGCCGCTGCCGGGGAAAATCTGTCGCACGTGCGTGATCGCCTGCCCGGCCTGCCACGTGCGCCGCTCCAGCGTCAGGCAGGGCACGCCGGGCGCGGTGTCGAGATAGACCGCATCCTCGCCCGCAAGGTTGGCGAGGATGCGGTTCTCCGCCTCGGTCCAGGGAATGTTGGCGATCAGCCAGGTACCGGGCGGCTCGACCGCGAAATCGACCCCGCGCGCGGCGGGCACGGCGCGCAGGTTGATGAGCCGGTGCTCCACCGCGAACGGCTCCTCGCCCGCCAGATGGCGGCAGACGAGTTGCAGCACGTCCGCGCCCGCCGGAGCGTCGATCGCCACGGCGGCGCTGCGCGACTTGCGCACGATGGAGCGCGAGAGCAGTTCGAGGCGATAGACCGCGCCCCGCCCCTCGATCTCGGCGCGGATGTCGGGGATGGCGAGCGCGGCCATGTCGACGCGCTGCGGCGCGACGAACGACCCGGCGCGGCGGCGGCGCTCGATCAGGCCCGCGTTCGACAGCGCGGTCAGCGCCTTGTTCACGGTCATCCGCGAACAGTCGTAGCGCACCATGAGTTCATGCTCGAACGGGATGCGGTCGCCGGGCTTGAGTTCGCCCGCCATGATCTGCCGCTCGATCTCGCTGCGAATACGGCTGTGCAGGCTGGCGGCCTGCGCGCCGATCATCTCATTCTCCCCCCATCAGCCGGTGCAGCGCCGGTCGGTACCGCGCCAGTACCGCGTCCCGCGCGACGTGCCGCCCCTGTCTAACGACCGCCGCGCCGCGACGCCAGACGCAGTCGATCGCGGCGGCCCCGGCGGCGAAGATCCAGCCGTCGAGCACCGCGTCGCCCTCCCGCCCGCCGATCGCGGGATGACCGGGCGCGAGCGACACCAGATCGGCGGATGCGCCGGGGCAGATGCCCGCACCGGCTACCCCCAGCGCCTGTACCCCGCCGCGCAGGCTGTGGTCGAACAGCGTCCGGCCGGTGGACGCGCCGGGTTGCGCCAGCACGTTGCGTTCGCGCCGCACCAGCCGCTGGCCATATTCGAGCAGCCTGAGTTCGCCCGCGACGTCGATCGAGACGTTGGAATCGGTGCCGATGCCGAACCGCCCGCCCGCCGCGACGAACGCGGCCGCCGGAAAGATGCCGTCGCCCAGATTCGCCTCGGTGATCGGGCACAGCCCCACCGTCGCGCCGCTGGCGACGATGCCGTCGATCTCTTGCGGAGTGACATGCGTGGCATGGATCAGGCACCAGCGTTCGTCGATTCCCGCCTCGTCCAGCAGCCATTGCACCGGGCGCCTGCCGCTCCATGCTATACAGTCTTCCACCTCCTTCACCTGTTCGGCGACATGGATGTGGATCGGGGCGGCGGGCCGGAGCGCGGTCACGGCGGCGAGCATGGCGGGGGGTGCCGCGCGCAGGCTGTGCGGGGCGATGCCGACGACCGCGTCAGGCAGCCCGGCGGTCGCCGTCTCGGTCGCGTCGAGCAGGCGGGCGAAGCCGTCGACCGAGGAGACGAAGCGGCGCTGCGGATCGGACGGGGGCTGCCCGCCGAAGCCCGCCGCGGCATAGAAGACCGGCAGCAGCGTCAGGCCGATGCCGGTCGCCGCCGCCGCCTGCGCGATCGCCCGCGCCATCGCGGCGGGATCGGCATGGGCCTTGCCGCCCGGCGCGTGATGGACATAGTGAAACTCGCCGCAGCGGGTGTAGCCCGCCTCCAGCATCTCGACGAAGGCGAGTTCCGCCACCGCCTGCATCGTCTCCGGGTCGAGCGCATGGGCGAAGCGGTACATCAGGTCGCGCCACGTCCAGAAGCTGTCCGCCGTCTGCCCGCGCCGTTCGGTCAGCCCCGCCATCGCGCGCTGGAATGCGTGGCTGTGGACGTTGTGCTGGCCGGGCAGCGCGACCGCGTGCCGCTCGTCGCCCGGCTCCGGCGCGCTGCCGGGCAGCACCGCCGCGATCCGGCCGTGCGCGACCCGGATGCGCACGTCGCGCGCCCAGCCGTCGGGCAGCAGTGCCTGTTCAAACCACAAATCCGTCACCCGCCGATCCTTTCGCGACCCGCCCGGATTTTCGCTTGCCGAGCGTGAAATGTATAGACATAAAACGCGGCATGCCACGGAAACGCCCTGCATGATCCGCTGCGACCGCCTCTGGCGCGACGCCCGCCTTGCGACGCTTGTCGGCGAAGGGCTCGGCATCGTCGAGGACGGGGTGGTCGCCGCCCGCGACGGGCGGATCGTCCATGCCGGGCCGCGCGCCGACGCGCCGCGGTTCGACGCGGACGAGACGATCGGATGCGACGGGCGGTGGATCACGCCGGGGCTGGTCGATTGCCACACCCATCTGGTCTATGCGGGCAACCGCGCGCACGAGTTCGAGCTGCGCCTCGCCGGGGCGAGCTACGAGGAAATCGCCCGCGCCGGCGGCGGCATTGCGTCCACGGTCGCGGCGGTCCGGGCGGCGGACGAGGCCGGGCTGTTCGCCGAGGCCATGCCGCGCCTCGACGCCTTGCTGGCCGAAGGGGTCACGACCGTCGAGATCAAGTCCGGCTATGGCCTGACGCTGGCGGACGAGGCGAAGATGCTGCGCGTCGCCCGGCGGCTGGGGCAGGAACGGGCGGTGCGGGTCCGCACCACCTTACTCGGCGCGCATGCCGTGCCGCCAGAATGGCGCGACGATCCCGACGGCTATGTCGATCAGGTCGCGGCGACGATGCTCCCCGCCGTCGCCGAGGCGGGCCTCGCCGATGCGGTAGATGCGTTCTGCGAGGGGATCGGCTTTTCGGCGGAGCAGGTCGAGCGGGTGTTCGCCGCCGCCCGCCGCGCGGGCCTGCCGGTCAAGCTGCACGCCGAACAGCTCAGCAATCTGGGCGGTGCCGCCATGGCCGCCCGCCACGGCGCGCTGTCGGCGGATCATCTGGAATATGCCGATGCGGCGGCGATCGCGGCGATGGCGGCGTCGGGGACGGTCGCGGTCCTGCTGCCCGGTGCCTATTATTTCACGCGCGAGGAGCGGCTGCCGCCGGTCGCGGCGCTCCGCGCGGCAGGCGTGCCGATCGCGCTGGCGACCGACTGCAATCCCGGCACGTCCCCCCTCACCTCGCCGCTGCTGGCGATGAACATGGCGGCGACGCTGTTCCGGCTGACGGTCGACGAATGCCTTGCGGGCGTGACGCGCGAAGGCGCGCGTGCGCTGGGGCTGGCGGACGAGATCGGCACGATCGAGGCGGGCAAGCGCTGCGATCTGGCGGTGTGGGACATCGATCGTCCGGCGGAGCTGGTCTACCGGATCGGGGCCAACCCGCTCCACATGCGCGTCTATGGGGGTCTGGATGCAGGTTGAGATGGTGCCGGGCGCAGTGTCGCTGGCGCAGTGGCGCGCGATCTATCGCGGGGCCGGGGCGACGCTCGATCCCGCGTGCCTGCCGGGCGTCCGCGCGGCGGCGGCGACGATCGCGGCGATCGTGGCGAAGGGCGCGCCGGTCTATGGCGTGAACACCGGCTTCGGCAAGCTCGCCTCGATCCGGATCGAGGCGGGCGACGTGGCGGCACTCCAGCGCAACATCGTACTGAGCCACGCGGCGGGTACCGGCGCGGCGACGCCCGCCCCGGTCGTGCGGCTGATGCTGGCGCTGAAGCTCGCCAGCCTCGGGCGCGGCGCATCGGGCATCCGCGAGGAGACGCTGGCGCTGCTCGAAGCGATGCTGGCGCATGACGTGCTGCCGGTGGTGCCCGAACAGGGATCGGTCGGCGCGTCGGGCGACCTCGCGCCGCTGTCGCACATGGCGGCGGCGATGATCGGCGTCGGCGAGGTACTGGTCGCGGGCGAACGCATGCCCGCTGCGCAGGGGCTGGCACGGGCCGGGCTTGCCCCGGTGACGCTGGCGGCGAAGGAGGGCCTCGCGCTGCTCAACGGCACGCAATTCTCGACCGCGCAGGCGCTGGCCGGGCTGTTCGATGCCGAGCGGGTCTTCGCCGCCGCGCTGGTGACCGGCGCGCTGTCGGTGGAGGCGGCGCGCGGGTCCGACACGCCGTTCGACCCGCGCATCCACGCGCTGCGCGGCCATGCCGGGCAAAGCGAGGTCGCCGACGCGCTGGCCGCGCTGATGGCCGGATCGGCGATCCGCCAGTCGCACCGCATCGACGACCCGCGCGTGCAGGACCCCTATTGCCTGCGCTGCCAGCCGCAGGTGATGGGCGCGGCGCTGGACGTGCTGCGCCAGGCGGCGGCGACGCTGGCGATCGAGGCGAACAGCGTCAGCGACAATCCGCTGGTGTTCAGCGACACCGGCGAGGTGCTGTCCGGCGGCAATTTCCATGCCGAGCCGGTCGCCTTCGCCGCCGACATGATCGCGATGGCGATCTGCGAGATCGGGTCGCTGTCCGAACGACGCACCGCGATGCTGGTCGATCCTGCGCTGTCGGGGCTGCCCGCGTTCCTGACGCCGCGTCCGGGGCTGAACTCGGGCTTCATGATCCCGCAGGTGACCGCCGCCGCGCTGGTCAGCGAGAACAAGCAGCGCGCCTATCCGGCCAGCGTCGATTCGATCCCGACCTCCGCGAACCAGGAGGATCATGTGTCGATGGCGGCGCATGGCGCGCGGCGGCTCGCCCCCATGGCCGCCAATGCCGCATCGGTCGTCGCGATCGAGGCATTGGCGGCGGCGCAGGGCTGCGATTTCCATGCGCCGACCGTGTCGAGCCCCGCGCTGGAGGCGGTGCGCGCAGTGATCCGGCAGGCCGTGCCCGCGCTGGACGAGGATCGCTATTTCCATCCCGACATGCTCGCCGCGGAAGCGCTGGTGCGCTCGGGGGCGCTGGCGGAGGGCTGCGGCCTGACGCTGCCGGGGGTCGCGGCGTGAGCGGGTTCGTGCGGGTGACGCGCGGCGATGCGCCGCTGGTGCTGGGCATCCCCCATGCGGGCACCGACATTCCGGCGGACCTCGAGGGGCGCTTCGTGTCGCCGTGGCTGGCGCGCAAGGACGCCGACTGGTGGATCGACCGGCTCTATGCCTTCGCCGCCGATCTCGGCGCGACGATCGTCGCCACGCCGGTGTCGCGCAGCGTCATCGACTGCAACCGCGATCCGGGCGGCGCGTCGCTCTATCCGGGGCAGGCGACGACCGAGCTGTGCCCGACGACGACCTTCGACGGCGAGCCGCTGTACCGCGCGGACGAGGCTCCCGACGCGGGCGAGATCGCCGCGCGGCGGACGGCGTTCTTCGATCCCTATCACGCCGCCCTTGCAGGCGAGATCGCGCGGTTGCGCGACCGGCACCCCCGCGTGGTGCTCTACGACTGTCATTCGATCCGCAGCCGGGTGCCGCGCCTGTTCGACGGCGAACTGCCGCAGTTCAACATCGGCACAGACGGCGGGCGCACCTGCGATCCGGCGCTGCGCGACCGGGTCGCCCGCATCTGTGCCGACAGCGGCGACAGCCTCGTCGTCGACGGGCGGTTCCGCGGTGGCTGGACGACGCGCCATTATGGCCGCCCGGCGACCGGCGTGCACGCGATCCAGATGGAACTCGCCATGCGCGGCTATCTCGACGAACCGGCGGCGGTCGGCGCGGACAACTGGCCCGCCCCGCTCGCCCCGACCCGTGCGGCCCGGCTGACCGATACCCTCCTGCCGGTGCTGCGCGCCTGCCTCGATTTCGCAAAGGACGCCTGAGTGAACGACCGCCTCGACAACCGCCGCCGCATCCGAGCCCCGCACGGTCGCGACCTGACCGCGCGAAGCTGGCAGACCGAGGCGGCGCTGCGGATGCTGATGAACAACCTCGATGCCGAGGTCGCCGAGCGCCCTGAGGAACTCGTCGTCTATGGCGGGATCGGGCGCGCGGCGCGCAACTGGCCCGCCTATGACGCGATCGTCGCGGCGCTGACCCGGCTCGATAACGACCAGACGCTGCTCGTCCAGTCGGGCAAGCCGGTGGGCGTGTTCCGCACCCATGCCGATGCGCCGCGCGTGCTGCTCGCCAACTCCAACCTCGTGCCGCACTGGGCGAATTGGGAGACGTTCCACGAACTCGATCGCGCCGGGTTGATGATGTACGGCCAGATGACGGCGGGCAGCTGGATCTACATCGGCTCGCAGGGGATCGTGCAGGGCACCTATGAGACGTTCGTCGAGATGGCGCGCCGCCATTATGGCGGCGATGCGGCGGGCCGCTGGATCCTGACCGCGGGCCTCGGCGGCATGGGCGGCGCACAGCCGCTGGCGGCGGTGATGGCGGGCTTCTCGTGCCTCGCGATCGAATGCCAGCCGAGCCGGATCGAGATGCGGCTGCGCACCGGTTATCTGGATCGGCAGGCGGCGGACCTCGACGAGGCGCTGGCGATGCTGGAAGAGGCACGCGCGGCGGGCCAGCCGGTGTCGGTCGGGCTGCTCGGCAATGCCGCCGACCTGTTCGCCGAAATCCATGCACGCGGCATCCGCCCCGATGCCGTCACCGACCAGACCAGCGCGCACGATCCGGTCAACGGCTATCTGCCGCAGGGCTGGACGCTCGACCAGTGGCAGCAGGGGCGCGAGCGCGATCCGGCAGGCGTCGCCGCCGCCGCCCGCGCATCGATGGCGGTGCATGTCCGTGCGATGCTGGCGTTCTGGAAGGACGGGGTGCCGACTGTCGATTACGGCAACAACATCCGCCAGATGGCGCTGGAGGAAGGGGTGGCCGACGCCTTCGCCTTCCCCGGTTTCGTGCCCGCCTATATCCGGCCGCTGTTCTGTCGCGGGATCGGGCCGTTCCGCTGGGCGGCGCTGTCGGGCAATCCGGAGGATATCTACAAGACCGACGCGAAGGTGAAGGAGCTGCTGCCCGATCACCATGCGCTGCACCGCTGGCTCGACATGGCGCGCGACCGCATCCGCTTCCAGGGGCTGCCCGCGCGCATCTGCTGGGTGGGCCTCGGCGACCGGCATCGGCTGGGCCTCGCGTTCAACGAGATGGTGGCGAACGGCGAGCTCGACGCGCCGGTCGTGATCGGGCGCGATCACCTCGATTCCGGCTCGGTCGCATCGCCGAACCGCGAGACCGAGGCGATGCTCGACGGCTCCGATGCGGTCAGCGACTGGCCGCTGCTCAACGCGCTGCTCAACACCGCGAGCGGCGCGACGTGGGTTTCGCTGCATCACGGTGGCGGCGTCGGCATGGGCTTTTCGCAGCATTCGGGGATGGTCATCGTCGCCGACGGCACGGCCGAAGCCGCGCGGCGGCTGGAGCGGGTCCTGTGGAACGATCCGGCGACCGGCGTGATGCGCCACGCCGATGCGGGCTATGCCGACGCCGTCGCCTGCGCGCGCGAACAGGGCCTCGACCTGCCGGGCATCACCGGCTGAGCGCCGCCCCGCTCCGCCGCGCCGCCGATCGCGTCGCGACCCCGTGGCGCAACGGTGCCGGGGTGACGGCGCAGGTCGCGGCGGGCGACGGCTGGCGGGTCAGCATCGCGACGCTGGACCGCGACGCGCCCTTTTCGCGCTTCGACGGCCATGACCGCACATTGGTGCTGCTCGACGGGGCGATCACGCTGGTCGGCATCGGCTGGAGCCAGGCACTGGCGGCGGGGGACAGCATCGCCTTCCCCGGCGACGAGGCGATCACCGCGACGGTCGCGGTACCGGCGCATGCGCTCAACGTCATGTCGCGGCACGATCGCTGGACCCATGCTGTGCGGCGCGTGGCGGCACCGCGCGTCCTCGAACCGGGCGAGATCGCGCTCGTTCTGGGCGGCGATGTCCGGGTCGACGGGGAGCGTGCCGCCCGGCTGGATGCCGTCATCGGCCCGGCCCGGATCGCGGGGAGCGGGCAACTCCTCGCGATCCGGTTCGCGGCTCAGAAGCGGTAGTTGAGCGACACGGCATAGCGCCGCCCGAGCAGGTCGTAGGCCGCCACCGCGTCATAGGGGAACGGCGGCGCGACATCGAACAGGTTGGTGACGGCAAGGCGGAACGTCGCCTTCTCCCCCACCCGCTGCGTCAGGCCGAGGTTGAACAGCCACTGGTCGTCCAGCTCGAGGATGTCGCGGCTGTCGGCGTTGAACAGCATGTCGTACTTCGCCTTGCCGGTGTAATTGCCCTGCACGTTAATGCCGAAGCCGTCGTCGCCGACGAAGGCGAGGTTGAACTGGCCGCTGTATTTCGGCGTGCCGATCTCGCCCGCCTGCGGATCGACGGTCACGCCGTTGTTCGACGATTCGAGCGTATCGAGGTAGAACAGGCTGCCGCTGAGGTTCACCCGGCCCGGAACCCCGATCTCCTGTAGCGGCACGGCATAGTCGAGCTGCACCGTCAGCCCCTTGAACTCGATATAGTCGCCGTTGACGAATCCGGTGCGGATGCCCGGATTGGCGGGATCGGACACGATCTGGCCGTTGGTATTGGCATTGCCGCTGCGGATGCGGGTGAACTGGGTGCAGAAGCTGTTGCCCGCATCGGGGTTCGACTGGTCGAACGACGGGTTGTCGTAGCAGCCTTCCGCGATGTTCGCGGCGGTGAGCGAGGCGATGTTGCCCGTCACCCGGATGCGGTTCCAGTCGACCGCCATCTGGAAGCGCGGCACGAAGGCGGGCCGCAACAGCACGCCGAAGGTATAGCTGTTCGCCACCTCGTTGCGCAGCGTCGGGTTGCCGCCGGTCCGCCCCGGCACCGCCGAGGTGCGCGCCAGCGAATCGAACGTCGCGCCGTTGATGCCGTACGCCTGGAAGAAGGCGTTGCAGTTGCGCTGCCGCACGGTCGGGTTGGCGCCGCTGGCGATGTTGGCGCGGTCGCACGGATCGGGGAAGAACGATCCGGCATTGGTCTGCGGCGTGAACAGCTCGACGATCGACGGTGCGCGCAGCGAGCGGGTATAGTTGCCGCGGAACTCGATGCCGGACACCGGCTGGTAGCGACCGCCGCCGGTATAGGTCCAGAAGCCGCCGTTCACCGAATTGTCGACATAGCGCCCGCGCCCCTCGACCGTCAGGCTGCGGATCAGCGGCACGTTGTTGTCCGGCGCGACCAGCGGCAGCAGCAGCTCGCCGAACGCCTCGTCGGTGTTGAAGCTGCCCTGGTTGCCGACGATCGCGGCGGCGCGCCCGCGCCCGGCGATCTGGAACGGATCGGGGGTGAACCGCCCGTATTCGCGGCGATGCTCATAGCCGAGGTTGAAGCCGACATTGCCCGACCACAGCCGCACCAGCTCCGACGAGCCGAAGTTGATGTTGTACACCTCCTGCTCGATCACCGACCGCGCGGTGGTGCGATAGTTGACATAGGCGACCGCGCCCGGATCGAGCCGCCCCGGCCCGAACGGGTCGAGCGCGACGCAGGCCGCATCCGCCACCGGCCGGACGCCGCCCGGCGCGGCGTTGACGACCGGCGTGGCGTTGCAGTTGTTGATCGCGTTGACGAACTTCTGCTGGTCCAGCAGGATCTGGTGGAAGAAGCCTTCGGTCCGCCCGTAATTGGCCGATGCCTCGAAGGTGAAGCGCTTGCCGAACGCATCGAAGTCGCCGCTCAGCCCCGCGACGCCGCGATACACGTCGGTTTCCGAACTCGCCGCGCCGTTGGTGATGTCGACGAAATCGCGCGACAGCAGGAAGTTGGTGACGCCATAGCCCTGCAACACGGTACGCGCCTGGGCACCCAGCCGGGGATCGTTGACGTTGAAGGTCAGCGCGCCGTTCGCCCCGCCGAACAGCGGCGAGTTGTAGACCGGCTGGTCGATCACTTCCCGGCCGACGCCGTGGTAGTAGTTGCCCTCGACGAACGCGCGCACATTGGGGGTGATTTCGTAATCGGCGACGAGATTGGCGGTGTAGCGCTCCAGATCGTTGATGAGCGGGCGGGTGGTGGTCAGGTCGAAGCCGTCGCCGCCGCTGCCATAGGTGTTGCCGAACGGCGATCCCTGATCGAACAGCACGATGTTGCCCGCCGCGTCGAACTGGAGCCGGTTGGCCCCGCGCGTTCCGAAGCCCGGCACGTTGCCGTTGCTGATGCCCGACACCGAATTGATCGGCAGGATCAGCCCGGCGGTCGATTCGGAGAAGATGCGGGTGTTGCGGATCAGCACCGTATTGGGGATGCCGTCCGCCGGACCGCCGTTGAACGGCACGCTGCCGTTGACGCGGCCGTCGGTCGCGGGGGTGCGGCCGGGGAACTGGTTCGCCGCCGCCGTCGCGGTGGGATTGGTCTGGAAGGTCAGCGACTCCCGCGCCCGCGCGCGATCGACCACGCGCAACCCGTCGCTGCGATCATAGGAACCGCCGAGCAGCACATGCCCGCGCCCGCCGCCGAAGGCCAAGCCCGCGATGCCGGAGAAATTGAGGCGGAAATTGTCGCCCCGGTCGGAGATGCCGGAGAGCCCCTGCAACTCGACACCCTCGAAGTTGCGCTTCAATATGACGTTGATGGTGCCCGCGATCGCATCCGAGCCATAGGTCGGCGCGCCGCCGATCGACACATTCTCGATCCGGTCGATCATCAGCGGGTTGATGACGTTCAGATCGACCTGCAACCCCGCGGGATTGCCCAGCACGGTCGGCGCGTTGGTCGAGACGAAGCGGCGGCCGTTGACCAGCGTCAGCGTGCGCGCGGTGCCCAGCCCGAACTTGTTCACGAAATTCTGGCTGACGCCGTAGCTGCTCTGCCCGCCCTCGGCGGACTGCGGCACGCCGAAGCCGGGCTGCTCGTTCAGCGCGTCGGCGACGTTGGTCAGGCCGCGCACGCCCAGATACTCGTTGGTGATGACGGTGGTGGGTTCGAGCGAATCATAGTCGGGGCGGCGGATGCGCGATCCGGTGACGACGATCTCGCCCGCGGGCGCCGCGCCCTCGTCGGCACCGGCCCCGGCGACGCCGGTCAGCGGCTTGGCCTGATCGTCGGCGGGCGTCGCCGCCGCCGTGCCGGTCGGCGCGGTCTGCGCGGCGGCCGTGACGGGCATCAACGCCAGCGAACCGGCAAGCGCGGTCGCACTCAGAAGACGGTGGAGCATATCGATTCCCTTTTTGGTTTTGCGATACACCTCCTGCGGTTGCGACCTCGTCGGGCAGAACCTCGCGAGCCGCTATTTGTATAGACAAATCTGCCATGTTCGTTCGTCTGTTGCAAGCCGTTGTCGGCGCGCGCACGACAATTTCAGTGACGGCGTATTTCCCGCTGCTATCCTGACAAAAAATACGCCCGGATGCTTTTTTGTATAGACATTTAATCCGGGGTCGCGAACATTGTCGCCAGCAATGCCACCGTGGGGGACACGACGCATGAAGGGAAATATCCGCCCGATCGCCGGACTGGTCGCGCGCTGCGCCGCACCGCTGGTCCTGACGCTGATCGCCCTGCCCTCGGTCGCGGCGGACGCGCCGCCGTTCGTGATGAACGAGGAGGTACGCACCCAGGTACGCGCGCTGCGCGGCATCGCGCTGTCCCCCGACGGTCGTCAGGTGCTGACCGCCATTACCGAGACGACGGCGGACGGCGGACTGCCGCACCTGTGGCTGCTCGGCCCCGGCGCGAAGCCGCGGCAGCTGACCTTCCGCACCGGCGAGCGCGGCGAGCTGGACGGCAGCTTCGCCTCCGACCGCACGATCCTGTTCCTCGCCGCGCGCGAGGGTACGCGCTCGCTGTTCCGGCTGCCGCTCGACGGCGGCGAGCCCGAGCAGTTCCGCATCGGCAAGCCCGGCGGCACGCTGACCGCGCGCTGGGGCGGCCCGGCGGTAAGGAACGCCCTCACGATCGGCGGCTATGCGCTGTCGCCGGACGGAACGACGCTGGCGGTGTGGGCTGACGATCCCGAGCCCGATGCGGTCAAGGCGCGGCGCGAGCGCAAGGACGACGGCTATGCGCACGACATGCCCGACGACCGCACCCGGCTGTATCTGGTCAACCTCGCCGACGGCGCGGCGCGGGCGGTGCCGCTCGGCGGCGTGTTCGACTCGGTCGCATGGTCCTATGACGGGGCAGACCTGGTCGCCGTCACCGATCCGCATTCGGACGAGACCGGCCCCGACGCGCGCTTCTGGCGGGTCGACGCCCGCACGCTGGCGGCGACCGCGATCGACGTGCCGAAGACCGCCGAGAGCGTCACCTACCTCCCCGGCCGCACCCGGCTGGTCTATACCGACCAGTGCGTCGACGACACGCCGCCGCGCTGCAACGACCTGTTCGTCAAGGATCTGGCGAGCGGCACCGCGCGCAACCTGACGCGCGGCTTCGACGGCGACATTCCCTCCAGCTTCCATGTGCTGCCCGACGGCGATCTGGCGATGGCGATCGATGTGCACACCCGCACCCGCCTCGCACGGCTGTCCACCCGCACCGGCGCGGTCAGCTGGGTCGATTCGCCCGCTCCGGTCGCCTTCTCGCTCGTCACCAATCCGCGCCGGACCGCATGGGCCTATGCCGCGACCGGCCCGACGCAGCCGGTGACGGCGATGCTGATGCCCAAATGGGGCGGTACGGCGACCGCGCTGGCGGCCCCTGCCCTCGTGCCCGCGCGCTGGCCCGCGGTCCCCTCGCGCCTCGTGACGTGGCGGAACGAGGGGCAGACGATCGAGGCGCTGCTCTACATGCCCAAGGTAGCGGCGGGCACCCGCGTGCCGCTGGTCGTCAACATCCACGGCGGCCCGGCGGGGCGGTTCCAGGACGATTACAACAACCTTGTCCAGATGCTGGTGGCGGAGGGCTGGGCGGTGCTCCACCCCAATATCCGCGGCAGCAGCGGCTATGGCGCGAAGTTCCTTGCCGCCAACAAGAACGATCTCGGCGGCGCCGACTATCGCGACATCATGGCCGGGGTCGATGCGATGCTGCGCGAGCATCCGCTGGACCCGGACCGCATGGCGCTGATCGGCTACAGCTACGGCGGCGAGATGGCGGGGTTCGTCGTCGGGCGGACCGACCGGTTCAAGGCGATCGTGTCCGGCGCGCCGGTCATCGACCAGTTCAGCGAATATGGCACCGAACGCGGCAGCTTCTACGACCGCTGGTATTACGGCAAGCCGTGGCTGAACTTCGCCGACGCATGGCGGCAGAGCCCGTTGTCGACCGCCGGTGCCGCCAGGACGCCGTTCCTGCTGCTGCAGGGCGAGAAGGACGTCACCGACCCGCTGGGCCAGTCGCTGGAGATGTACCGCGCGCTGCGCCAGTCGAACGCGCCGGTCGCGCTGGTCGTCTATCCGCGCGAGGGGCATGGCGAGACGGGCGGCAACTTCCGCGCGATCGCCAGCCAGGAACCGTGGCACGGCGTCGACCTGCGGCGGCGGATGTTCGGCTTCCTGCGCGCGGCCTTCGCCGGCGAAGCGGACCCGCTCGCGCCGGCGCGTGCCGACCTGCCCTGACGACCTGCCGCACGATCGCCGCACGGGCCAAAGGTCCGGCGGCCCCACGGAGAGGACCAGACATCCACCGCCGCCGCACCCGCGCGCGGCGCCACAGGGGACATGTTCCATGCCAGCCGCCATCCTTCGCCTCAGCCGCCTCGCCCTCGCCTCCACCGCGCTGACGCTGGTCGCGCCCGCGCTGGCCGAACCGGTGCCGACCGCGACCAGCATCCTCGGCCATGAGCCCGGCGACGACCGCTATCTGGCGAATTACGAGGATTCGATCCGCTATTTCGAGGCGCTGGCCAAGGCGTCGGACCGGATCAAGCTGGTCACGTCGGGCAAGACGACCGAGGGGCGCACCTTCACCTATGCGATCATCTCCTCGCCCGAAAACGTCCGCAATTTCCAGCGCTATGCCGATATCTCGCGCAGGCTCGGCGACCCGCGCGGGCTGACCGATGCGCAGGCGAAGCAGCTCGCCGCCGACTCCAAGATCATCGTCCATATCGACGGCGGGATGCATGCGTCCGAGGTGGCCGACCACCAGCTGCCGCTCGCGCTCGCCTACAAGCTGCTGTCGGCGAAGGACGATGCGGAGGTCGATCGCATCCTGAACGACGTGATCCTCGTGCTCTGGCCGACGCTCAACCCGGACGGGCAGGACATGGTGGTCAAATGGTACCGCGACCATGTCGGCACGCCGTACGAGACCAGCCGGATGCCGTGGCTGTACCAGGAATATGTCGGGCACGACAACAACCGCGACGGCTATATGCTCAACATGATCGAGAGCCGGGTCGTGAACCGCGAGGAACAGACCTATTCGCCGGTCATCTGGTATTCGCAGCACCAGACGGCACCCTTCCCCGCGCGCATCTGGGTTCCGCCCTTCGCCGATCCGGTGTCGTCGAACATCAGCCCCTATATGCGGATCTGGACCAACGCCATCGGCACCAACATGATGACCCGCTTCGAGAAGGAGCAGAAGCCCGGCGCGATCGCGCAGGCGCGGTTCGACAACTGGTATCCGGGGTTCCTCGATTACATCCACGTCTTCCGCAACACGATCTCGTTCTTCACCGAGACGGCGCATGACAGCGCCACGCCCAAGACCTATGCCCTCGCCGATTTCCCCAAGCCGATGCGCGACCTGAAGGCGCAGATCATGTACCCCAATCCGTGGCGCGGCGGCGAATGGCACCTGAAGGACTCGGTCGACTATATGGTCACGGCATCGATGTCGGTGCTGGATACCGCGCAGAAATATCGCGAGGAACTGCTCTACAACCGCTATCAGGCCGGTCGCGACACGATCCGCCGCTACGCCGCCGACGGGCCGTCCGCCTATGTCATCCCGGCGGGACAGACGGACATGACCGAAGCCGCGAGCCTCGCGCAGCTGATGATCGACCACGGGCTCGACGTGCATCAGTTGCGCGCGCCCGCGACGATCGGCGGCACCGGCTATGCCGCGGGTTCGTTCGTGATCCCGACCGCCCAGCCCTTCGCCGGGCTGACCACCGAGCTGCTCGAGCCGCAGAAATACCCGGACGCGATCCTCGACGGCACCGGCAAGCCGGTCGACCTGCCCTATGACGTCACCGGATGGACGCTGCCGATGCAGATGGGCGTGCGCGTCGATCGCATCACCGCGCCGTTCGACCCTGCGGTGGCGGTAAAGGTCGCGAAGGCGGAGGCACCGGCCGGAACGGTCGTCGGCACGGGCAACACCTTCCTGCTCGACCGCCGGGTCAACGCCGCCTACCGCACGCTCAACCAGGCGCTGGCACTGGGCGCGAAGGCGCGGGTCGCGGCGGACGATAGGGTCGCGCTCAGCGGACTGACCCCGGCGCAGGCGACGAAGCTCGCCGCCGACAACCGCGTCACCCTCGTCGCGGCATCCGCACCGCCCGCCGGGGCCGGGGCGGTGCAGAAGGGCCGCGTGGCGCTCTATCGCCCATGGGGCTCGAACATCGACGAGGGCTGGACGCGCTGGCTGCTCGAACAATATGATTTCGCGCCGACCAGCCTCTACAATGCGGACGTGAAGAAGGGCGGCCTGTCGCGCTTCGACACCATCGTCCTGCCCGACATCGCGCCGCAGCGCGCCCCCGCCGCCGCGACGACCGACGCGGTGCCGCCCGGGACGCCGCCGCGCAGCGGATCGGTCGTGTCGCTGCTCAACGGGCTGAACGCGAAGGACTATCCGGCACCCTATGCGGGCGGGATCGGCGACGACGGCGCCGAACAGCTCAAGCGCTTCGTGCGCGACGGCGGTACGCTGGTGGCGCTCAACAATGCGTCCGACGCGGTGATCGACCTGTTCGACCTGCCGGTGACGAACGTGCTCAAGAATGCGTCGAGCGACACCTTCTTCTGCTCGGGCGCGCTGCTCGCGGTCGAGATGACGCCGGGCACGCGCGCGACGGCGGGGATGCCCGCCGACCCGATCGTGATGTTCGAGCGCGGCCCCGCCTTCGCACCCAAGCCGGGGTTCGAGGGCCGCATCCTCGCCGCCTATCCGAAGACCGGCAACCCCTTGCGCAGCGGCGTGCTCCTCCACCCGGAAGCCATCCAGGGCAAGGCCGCCGCGATGGAGGTCCGCTACGGCAAGGGAACGATCTACCTCTACGGCTTCAAGCCGCAGTGGCGCGCCCAGAGCCACGGCACCTACAAGCTGCTGTTCAACCCGCTGTACCGGGGGTGAAGGCTGCGGATGCGAATTGGCTGGGGCGGCAGGACCGTCACGCCAAGGTTTTAACCATCTATGTGCGTGTTTTCACGTCAGATCATCTGAGGCTCTTTAACTTTATAGCCATGCACTCGTCGCATGGAAAGGCAGCATTAAAAAAATCTGTGGCCGCCGGCGGCGGCCACGCGTCGACCGATCAAAAGCCCAGCCGGATCGACATGCCGGGCCGCACTGCCACCTCCGCCCTCAATCGCGCTACAAGGTCCGCCGCGTCGACGGCAGGCCAGTGCCGCAACTGCCGCGCGACGACCGCGAAGTCGCCTGGCGTCAGCCCTTCCACGGTCCGGAGGCAGTCCGGCGCAGGCTCGCCGAAGAACCGCTGGAAGGCGGCGGCGACACGCTCGGCCCGTAGCGGTTTCAGCCGCAGCTTGAAGACGAACCGCCGCAATGTCGCCGGGTCCAGCCCCGCCTCATGGTTCGTCGCAGCGACCACCGGCAACGGATGCAGATCGAGCCACGTCAGCAGTTCGTTGACCTGCCCCACCTCCCAACTGGTCCGCGCCGTACTGCGGTCGAACAGCAGCGAATCCGCCTCGTCGAACAGCAGCACCGCCTCACGCCGCCGCGCCTCGGCAAAGGCATCGGCGATCTGCGCCTCGGTCTCGCCTACCCATTTGGACAGCAGGTCGGACGCACGCTTGACCAGCAGCGGCCGGTCGAGCGCCCGTGCCAGATGGTGCGCGAAGGCGGTCTTGCCGGTGCCCGGCGGACCCGTCAGTAGCAGCGACACGTCGCTTGCCCCGCCATCTGCCATGGCCGCGAATAGGCGATCGACCGGCCGATCGGTTTCAAACAGGTCGAGGTCGAACGCCGCCGGGCCGGGCGGTGGCAGCGTACCACCCCGCAGTGCCCGCACCAGCGCCTCGGCTGCGACGGTGCCGCCATCTTCTTCACCGGCCAGTTTACCCGCACGCGCCGCCATCCGCAGAACCGTCGCTGCCTCTGGTGCGGCGTCGAGCAACGTGGCGAAGGCAGGGCCGGGCGACACCCGCTCCTCCCGCGCCACCCGGTCGAGCATCGCCGCTGCCGCCGCCCGCGATGGCAGGTCGAGCCGCAGCACGAAGCTCATCCGCCGCAGGATCGCCGCATCGACATTGCCGATCGCGTTGGTTGTCCAGATCACCGGCACCGGGTTGGCCTCCAGCAGCCGGTTGACGAAGACCTTGCTTCCCTCGCGCCGACTGAACCAGTCGCCGCCCGCGGACGGACTGGCATCGCCGATCAGGTCCTCCATCTCGTCGAACAGCAGCACCGCCGGCTTCCGTCCGCCGAGCAGACGCTGCGCCAATGCCAGCGCCGCGACGCGTTCCCAACGGCGGGGTTCCTCGCCGTCCTCGTCCGCCTCACCCACACCGTGCAACACCGCGCCTGCTGCCGCCGCCAGCGTACGCGCGAGTTCGGTCTTGCCGGTGCCCGGCGGGCCGTAGATCAGGATGTTGACCCCCGCCGCCGCCTCGCCCAGCGCACCGCGCAGCAGGCGGACGAGGAAGTCGATCGGTTCGACATGCGCAAAGGCGTCGAGCCCCAGCGTGGCCGCCTCCCGCCGACCGACCAGCGTATCGAGCATCGCCTCTTCGCTCGCCGGAGCCCGGTCGAGCAGACGTTGCAAGGTCCAGCGGATCTCGACATCCGCCTCACCCTCACGGGTTGCCGTGAAGCTGGCCAGGCCCAGCCGCGTGACCGCACCCCGCCGCGCCGCGCGGTCCGCGTCCTCCGCACCCGCCCCGGCCATCTCGCCGAGGAGTTGCGGCAGGTCATGCCCGTGACGGCTGAGCAATCGCGCCAGGGCACCGACGCGCGGCAGTCGGTCGCACGCGACCATCAGGCGCAGCAGCCCCGCATCGATCGACGACAATCCCAGCAACCGCGCCAGCGTGCCCGCCAGTTCGAGCGCCTCCGCCCGCACCGGTCCCCCGCGCGGAGCAGTGAGACAGGCGAGCAGGGTTTCCCAGTTCCATTCGCCTTCCATGTCGGGCAGCAGCCAGGGCCGATGAGGCTCCGCCCATTCCAGCAGCGCTTTGGCGAGCGGTGCCGTGGCTGGCAACGCGCCCGCCGTCCGGAGCATCAGGCCCCGAACGATATCCAGTTCGTCCATGTCGTATCCACGCGTCTCTCAGGCCGACGGCGCAAGCGCGCGCGTCGACGTCATTCCTTTCGAAAGGGTGAGGTGCGGCGGGGGCGGATGCCGGCCCGCCGCGAACGTCGTGGGACGTTTACGCGAAAGGCCGGAGACCGCCGACCCGTGCACCGCAATAGGCGGCAAGGTCGAACACAGCATGTCTCCGTATGGCCCGCCGGTTGGTGCGGGCTCGCAGGGTAGATAGCAGAAAGTCGTTACGCTCGCAATCCGTCAGCCAATCGTCACCGCATGCGCCCCTCCCGCCTGTTGCTCGAATCGGGTGCGTCGCCCTGTAAGGCGCTCGATCACCGTCGCCGCTGTGCGGGCATGCTCGCTCGGCTCGACAGTGGTGAATACGCCCCCGCCCGCCAAGGCCATCGGCAACGGCAACTGGTCGGCGAGATACGGTCCGGCAAAAGCCTCGCACGCCAGATAGCCGCGCATCCGCCCCACCGCCTTCTTCGCGACCCGCTCCGCGGTCACGCCCAGTTGCGCGAAACCACTGACGATCTCGGTGACATGCTCGAACTGTGCCTCCAGCAACAGGATGTTGCCCGGCCCCTGGTCGACAGGCAGTTCGCGCATGAAGCATTCGCGCTCCGACCAGTTGAACGCCTTGCGAATCAGTGCGATCTCGCGTTCGGCGATCGACATGGGCAACCCGGCAAGCAAAGCGCAGGCCGACACGCCCACCGCTTCGCCGCGGGCCAGGCATTCGATAGGCTGGAGCGGGCCGGGGGTCATATCCACCTCGATCCGCCCGCCGCCACGTGGGTGGAAACCGTGCCGGACCAGCCGCGTCTCGACCTGCCCGCCCATCCGCCGGACGATGGGCAGGAAGCAGCGCTCGACGAACTCGAACGGCGGAGCGAGCATGTTGTGGGTGCCGCCCTCCAGCACCAGCCGCGACAGACCGTCAGCGAGCAGCAACGGCATCAGCACCGTCTGCAACACCAGTCCCGTCGATCCCGCCGTTCCGACCGAAAAGCGATAGTCGCCGGCCGTCACGCGGCCGGGACGAAATGTCAGCTCGGATGACCCGACGATCAGCCCCTCGCACGTGGCACTGCCGATCGCACACGCCGCCTCGACCGCGGTGATATGCTGACGCATCAACCCCGGCTTCGACCGCTTGGCGCGGACGTTGGTGATGCGGACCGGCTCCCCGGTGACGAGCGACAGCGCGCACGCATTGCGTACGACCTGTCCCCCGCCCTCTCCTTCCGCTCCATCAATCTCGATCATGTGTTCACCAGATGCAGGAATAGCGCCTCGGCCCGCTCGCGTGAGCGCGGACCGACGGGGCCGCCCCGCACCTCGTCGGCGCGAGTCAGCTCATCGCGGATCAGCGCGTCGAGCGCAGGGATGCGCGCGGTATTGCTCCGCTCGTTGCTCCGCCCCTTCGCAGCCACCAGCGCGGTGATGTCGTCCATCAGGCCGTTCGACAGGTCCACGGCATCGACCAGCGATTGCAGATCCATCGGCGGGCGGCGTTTCCCCTCACGCCGCAACCAGCGGATCGCGAGCGCCGGACGCAGCGCGTAGAAATACTTCTTCACCGGCACTGCGCCATCACCGTCCAGCCACCGATCGGCCGCGTTCCGCCCTAGACTGGCGTAATGATAGGCCAGCGATCGGGCATCAATCACGCTATCGGCCAAGGCCGAGAGATCGCTGACGATCTCGTCGTCGGACCGATAGCGGATCGGGCTTTCGATCCACTCGCTGACCACGGCGTTCGACCTCAGCAACAAGCCCAGCGCCTTGCGGATGTCCCAGCCGCTCAGATCAATGTCATCGACGATCGGCGCCTCGATCACATCGCGGCCGGGCGTCAGTGACAGATACCAGTCGCGCGGCCGGACATAGATGAAGCGAACATCGTAATCGCTGTCGGGCGAGGGAAAACCCCACGCCCGCGAACCGGACTCGACCGTGAGCAGCAGGCGCACGCCCTCCTTCGCCTCGACGGCGGCCAGTCGGCTCTCGATGTCGCTACGGATCGCCGGGGCGATCGCGTCCTTGTGGAGGATAGTCATCAGAAATTCCTCGAGCGGCGGCGCGAGGGACGAGGCGACGCTTCGGCCACCTCACCCTTTGACGCACACCACCTGTTTCAACGTATGGACGATCTCCACCAGATCGGCCTGCGCGGCCATCACGGCTTCGATCGGCTTGTAGGCCTTGGGCGTCTCGTCGATCACGCCCTCGTCCTTGCGGCATTCGACGCCCGCCGTGTCGGCGATGTGCTCGTCGAGCGTCACCAGCTTCTTCGCCTGCGTCCGGCTCATCACCCGGCCCGCGCCGTGGCTGCAGCTGTCGAAGGACTCCGGGTTGCCCAGCCCCCGGACGATGAACGACTTGGCGCCCATCGATCCGGGGATGATGCCCATGACGCCCTTCGCCGCGCGCACCGCGCCCTTGCGCGTCACCAGCACATTCTCGCCGAAATGGTTTTCGCGCGTGACGTAATTGTGGTGGCAGTTGACCGCCTCCAGCTCCGCCTCGAACGGCTTGGCGATGACCCGGCGCAATGCGGCGATGACGTTGGTCATCATCATCCGCCGGTTGAGCGCCGCATAATCCTGCGCCCAGCCGACCGCCTCGACATAATCGTCGAAATGGTCGGTCCCCTCCGGAAAATAGGCGAGATCCTCATCGGGCAGGTTCAGGTGCCATTTGCGCATGTCCTGCTTGGCCAGCTCGATGAAGAAGGTGCCGATCGCATTGCCGACGCCACGCGACCCCGAGTGCAGCATCACCCACACCGCGCCGCCCTCGTCGAGGCACAGTTCGATGAAGTGGTTGCCGGTGCCGAGCGTGCCGAGATGCACGAGGTTGTTCGTGTTCTTCAGCCGCGGATGCTTCTCGCAGATCCGGTCGAAGCGCTGGACCAGCGTGCTCCACGCCGCGACGATCGCGGGCGGGGGCGAACCCCAGCTGCCGTTGTCCCGCTTGCTGCGCCCGACGCTGCGCCCGTGCGGCACCGCCTGCTCGATCGCCGAGCGGACGCCCTCGAGATGATCGGGCAGATCGCTCGCCGTCAGCGAGGTCCGCGCTGCCATCATGCCGCAGCCGATGTCGACGCCGACCGCCGCCGGGATCACCGCGCCCTTGGTCGGGATGACCGACCCCACCGTCGCGCCGATGCCGACATGGACGTCGGGCATTGCCGCCACGTGCCGGAAGATGAACGGCATCTGCGCCGCCTTCGCCAGTTGCTCGCGCGCCTTGTCGTCGACGGGCACGCCGGGCGTCCATGCCTTGATCGGCACCCCGCCGGGGACTTCGCTGTATTCATACGTCGTTGCGGTCATGATGACCTCCTTCGAATAGGGTGCTGGCGACGAGGGTTGGCGAGACGTCCAGGTTGCCCTGGGGCGGGGTCGAACCGCCTGTCCCGATGTAGTCCCGCCGGCATTCGCCAGCTTGTTGAGTCACGGCGACGAGGATTGATGAGACATTGCATGCTCTACCCGCTGAGCTACCCGCCCCAGAAGGCGGGGAGGGATTCGAACCCCCGACAATGTAGTCCCATCGGCATTCGCCGTTTTGAATTGGGCCGTGGCGACGAGAAGTGGCGAGACGTTGAGCGACCTTGAGCTACACTCCCATGGCGGGATTTGAGCCCGCATCTCCCGGTTGCCCGGGCGCTCTACTCTTCGGTCTGTCCTGGGATGTAGTCCCGCCGGCATTCGCCACGGCTTTCCTTCAAACCTCCGTTTCGTTGACCATTTCGACCCAGTCGCGCGTCTGCCCCAGAGCGAAGCGTGCGATCGTGTCGAAGACGGCGTCGGAGAACCCTCCGACATTCAATATCTCCGGCCGCCCGGTCGCCTGGGTGGTGCCGTGCGGCTGGATGTCGACGCAGACAAGCCGAGCGTTCGGGTTGCGGCGTTTCAGCTGCTCCCACTCGCGCATCGTCGCCGTCGCACCGTGACGTGTCGCATCGACCCAGGACTCATTGTCGGAGACGATGACGACCAGATCGACGCTCGCCCGCTCACGGTTGAGCCGGGCGAGCGGGGCCGACACCGTGGTGCCGCCCCCACCCACCGCCGCCAGCCGCGCCGCATTGACGGCGAGACGTGCATGGGGATCGAGCGCGAGGTCGATGACGTCGACCTCGAACGGCATCACCCGCGTCCGACGGTTGGTGCGCAGCATCGCCGAGGCGACCAGCGCCGCCACATCGACGCACCGCACCGTGGTCGTCGCGCCCTTGCGGTAACCCGTGACCGGCGACTGCATCGAGCCCGAGACGTCCGGACAGACAACCACATTGCCCGCGACCACTGCCACTTTGGCCAACGAGGCTTCGAGCGCCATCTCCAGCGCCGCCTGCACCGCGAGCGGCACCCCGTCCCCAACCGATCGCAACGCGACCAGCAGTTGATAGGGCAGGACGCCTGGTGCCGGCTCAGCAAGCCGCGCCGCGACCGCCTCGGTCAACCCCGCCACACCGAACGCGCCGTTGCGCGCCAGCGTGTTGAGGTTGATCCTGAGCGCCTGCCACCCCATCCGCGTCGCTAGCTCACCCCATTGCACCGCGGTCAGCGGAAAGGCGGTGAGCCACTCGAACGGCACGGGTGGCAGCGGCAGCGACGTGTCACGCTTCCACGCCTCGAAGGCGGCGACCTCGACCGGCAGAGCGGCAATGTCGTACGGCTTGCCGATCAGCCAACCGTAGAAGCCGCGTCGTGTCGCGTCGGCCGGCTTGGGGTGAACCATGCGGACGATGTCGGCGAGGCTCGGGGCTTTACCCGTCGCCGCTGCCATCAGATCGCGCATCGATGCGCGCTCCAGCCACTGCGTCACCAGCCGCTTCGGCCGCGAGCCCAGCGAGGTCCGCCCTACCTGCCCCGAACGCAGGATCTGCACATAGCTGCGCAGCATCCGACCGGTGTCGATGACGCGGCCGAAAACCGGCACGGCCAAATCCGGGTCGGCAACCGTCAGATAAGCGGCGAGAAGCGCCGGCATATCCTTCATTGCTCCCGATCGCCGGGCGTAGACCGCGGCCCTCGCGACGAACGTCGGATCACAAGCCCGCGCTGCCGCCAGCGCCTCGTCAAGATGTTGGTCGGCGCCGGCATAGAAACTGTCAGCCAGCGTGCCCGTGACGGCGAGCTGCGCAAGCTTGGCTTCCGGGCCGTAGGCATAGGCCGCCGCGCCCTCCCGGTTTACCGCGTCGACACGCGGAAGCAGCCTCGCCACGGCGCTTGCGAACAATCCCTTGTTGGCCATCGTCCAACTCCCTTCGAAAACTGGTCAGGGCGACAGGATTCGAACCTGCGACATCCTGCTCCCAAAGCAGGCGCTCTACGCAGCCTGAGCTACGCCCTGTTTGCTTTCGGGGCGGTCGGCCCATTCCGACCGCCCCTGCCGCGCATCGGGTCACTCGATACCATGTGATCCGATGCCATCAGCCTTGCGAAAGCCGTGCCAGTTTGATGTGGCGAAGATCAGAGGATCGTAAAGTCACGCAATTACCGCTCGTTCGGCGATCAACACGATAAAGTATCGATGCGGAGGCATCATGCTCATTTTTGTTTTGGGCGATCGACATGGATCGTAATTTATCCTAATGTATCGTCATGCGTCCTACCGTCGTAGTTGGTTTTCTCGGCTCTACCCTCGATGCGAGCAAGTTCGGCCCGTCGCGATGGTCCAAGTGGCGACCGACGGTCGGCCTGACGATGCACGAGGACCTGCGCGTCGACCGGCTGGTCCTGCTGCACGGCACCCAGCATCGGCGGCTGGCTCACTACGTGGCAGAAGACATCGCCTCGGTGTCGCCGGAGACGCAGGTCGAGCCGCACATTCTCGATTTCGCCGACCCGTGGGACTTCGAGGAGGTGTACGGCAGGTTGCTTGACTTCGCGCGGGGCTATCCCTTCGACCCGGAAGCCGAGGATTACCTCGTCCACATCACGACCGGGACGCATGTCGCGCAAATCTGCCTCTTCCTCCTCAGCGAGGCGCATTATCTTCCCGGTCGTCTGCTTCAGACGCAGCCCAGCCGGAGCGGCGGCAGCGCGGCGGGACACTGGACTGCGATTGACCTCGACCTTTCGCGATACGACAGCATCGCCACGCGCTTCGCCGCGGACAGCGCAGAAAGCACCAGCTTTCTCAAATCGGGCATCGACACCCGCAACGCACCTTTCAACGCGATGATCGACGAGATCGAACAGGTCGCGATCCGCAGTCGCGCGCCGCTCCTGCTGATGGGACCGACCGGCGCGGGTAAGAGTCAGCTTGCGCGGCGCATCTACGAACTGAAACGACTGAAGCGGCAGGTGAAGGGGCCGCTGGTCGAAGTAAATTGCGCCACGCTGAAGGGCGATGGCGCGATGTCGGCACTGTTCGGGCATCGCAAGGGCGCGTTCACCGGCGCCGCCGCCGATCGTGCGGGCCTGCTGCGTACCGCCGATTCCGGTGTCCTGTTCCTCGACGAGATCGGCGAACTCGGCCTCGACGAGCAGGCGATGATCCTGCGCGCGATCGAGGA
Source organism: Sphingomonas silueang (assembly GCF_040049155.1). NCBI lineage: Bacteria > Pseudomonadati > Pseudomonadota > Alphaproteobacteria > Sphingomonadales > Sphingomonadaceae > Sphingomonas > Sphingomonas silueang. The sequence goes on along the minus strand of NZ_JBDZDK010000008.1, from coordinate 8,003 downwards.
CAAGCGATTCCTGCCGGTCGGCGCCGATCGGGAGGTCGAGAGCGACTTCCAGCTGATCGCGGGGACCAATCGCGACCTGGCCGCCTGTGTGGCGGAAGGCACGTTCCGCGACGACCTCTATGCGCGTCTCAACCTATGGACCTTCGCCCTCCCCGGCCTTGCCGAGCGGCGGGAGGATATCGCGCCCAATCTCGACTATGAACTCGATCGCCATGCTGAGCGCGAGGGCGACCGCATCACCTTCAACAAGGAGGCACGCGACCGATATCTTACCTTCGCGACCAGCGCGGAAGCGCGCTGGCCGGGCAATTTCCGCGACCTCGCCGCCAGCGTGACGCGGATGGCGACATTCAGTCCGGCCGGGCGGATCAATCTCGACTGCGTCACGGCCGAGATCGCGCGCCTGCAAAGGCTGTGGCGAGGCGGAACGCCGGAAGCGGACGCGCTGGTGACCCTGATGACCGCCGAGCAACTCGACGCGCTCGATCCCTTCGATCGTGTCCAGCTGGCCCACGTCGTCGAGACCTGCCGCGCCAGCCGTTCGCTGTCCGACGCCGGCCGCACCCTATTCGCCGCCTCGCGCCGCCAGCGCACGTCCACCAACGACGCCGATCGCCTGCGCAAATATCTTGCGCGGTTTGATCTCAGCTGGGGGAACGTCGCGGGTTAGGCGTCCTCTTCTTCAGCCACAGACCTCGTCGTTTCCGCCGCACGCTCGGTCATCGTGACATAGTCGAGCTTGCCCGTGCCCAGCACCGGCAGCGCGTCGACCACCCGCACGTCCTTGGGGATCGCGAGTTCGGTGATGCCGTTGCCGCGCGCCCATTGCTGAAGCGCTCCTGCGGTCGCCCCCGCCCGGGTGGTAAACAGCACCAACTGCTCCCCCTTCCGCGCGTCGGGGCGCGTCACCACGGCATGTTCGGCACCCGGCCACAGCTTGGCGGCATAACCCTCGACCGCGGGCAGCGAGACCATCTCGCCGCCGATCTTGGCGAAGCGCTTGGCGCGCCCCTTGATCGTCACGAAACCAGTGTCATCGATGGTGACGATGTCGCCGCTGTCGTGCCATCCGCCCTCGGGCGGCTGAAGCACGCCGGGCGCATCGGCCTTCAGGTAGCCGGCCATGATGTTCGGTCCGCGGATCGACAGTCGCCCGCCCTCCTCGATCCCCGGCACCGGTTCGATTGTAGCCTCGATGCCTGGCAGCAGCCGTCCGACGCTGCCCGCCTTGAAGTGCATCGGCGTATTGACCGCGATCACCGGCGCCGCTTCGGTCGCGCCATAGCCTTCAAGGATGCGCAGGCCGAACTTCGCCGCATAGGTCCGGCGTGTCTCGTCGCGGACCCGCTCGGCGCCGGCGAAGATGTAGCGGAGCGAGTAGAAGTCATATCCGTGCGCCATGCGCGCATAGCCCGACAGGAAGGTGTCGGTCCCGAACAGGATCGTTGCATTGGCGTCATAGGCCAGTGCCGGGACGATCCGGTAATGCAGCGGACTGGGATAGAGCAGCGTCTTCACGCCTGACAGGATCGGCAGCAGCGTACCGCCGGTCAGCCCGAAGCTGTGAAACACCGGCAGCGCGTTCAGCACCACGTCGGCCGAGTTGAAGTCGATCCGGGCGGATAGCTGGAGGCAATTGGACAGGAGGTTGCGGTGTGTCAGCACCACGCCCTTCGGCAGACCTTCCGACCCGCTGGTGAACAGGATGACCGCCGGCGCATCGGGCGAGACGCCGTGACGGCGATGAAGCCGCCCTGCCCAATGCGTCGCGACCAGCGCCCGCAGCTTGGCGAGGGCGCCGATGCGCGCTCCGACATCCTCCAGGTAGACGATGGCAAGCCCTGCCTCTTCCAGCCCGGCGAGCACATCGCTCAGCTTCGCCTGCTCTACAAAGGCGCGCGCGGTAATGACCGTGCGCACTTCGGCGGCGGTGCAGGCCGCCTTCAGGTTGGCAAGGCCCGCGGTATAATTGAGCATCGCGGGCACCCGGCCGATGCCCTGCAATGCGAAGAAGCTCGCGGCCACGGCGTTGACGTTGGGCAGCAACAAGCCAACCGCCTCCCCCGGCCGGGTCAAACCTGCAAACGGTCGCCCCAGGGCGATGGTCCCGGTGAGCAGGCGCGCGTAGGTCAGGGGTTCGCGCTTCACGTCCTCGACGATCGCGCGATCGCCGCCGTGCACATCCTTGGCGTCGATCAACGCCTGATACAGCGTCCGATCGGTATCCGACGTCGCGAAGATCATGTCGCTCATCACGTCGTACAGCTTCGCTCCTGCCGCGGCCCGGCGCTGGCGCGCGGTGTCGCCTTCGACCTGGAACCGGCGCGGCGGCAAGATGGTGAGGTCGATCTTCGGAAAGGCACGCAGCCGTACCTTGCCCTTCAGGCGCGAAAAGCGCGTGAACTGCGCACCCGCGATCCGCACCGGGATGATGGGCGCGTCGGCCTTGTCGGCGACCATGCCGGGACCGTCGAACACCTTCATCAGCGCGCCGGTCACGGTGATACGCCCTTCCGGGAAGATCACCAGCGTGCGCCCCTCCCGCACCGCCTTGACCATGGCCTTCGCCGCCATCGGATTGGTGGGGTCGACCGGAAAGGCGTCGAACATGCCGAGGAACGGCTTCACCCACCAGGCCCGCGCGATATGCGTGGCGACCGCGAAGGTCGGCTTGCCCGGCAAGAACGCGGCGAGCAGCAGTCCGTCGAGGAACGAGACGTGGTTGACGACGACCACCGCACGCTCGCCCGGCTGCGGCATGTTCTCCGCACCGTGCACGTCGACGCGATAGAACAGCACCAGTAGTGACCGCACCAACGCCTTGAACACCGTCTCCGGCAACAGCCAGCACGAGATCAGCGCGATCGCGAGCGTCGCGAACCCCAGCGCGCCGATGATCCCCGGAACGCCGGCGCCTGATGCCAACAATACCGTCACGACCACCACCATGAGGACGGTGACGAAGGCGTTGACGATGTTATTGGCCGCGATCACCCGCGACCGTTCCGCCGGGTCAGTGTGCACCTGCAGGATCGCATAGAGCGGCACGATGAACACGCCGCCCGAGAAGGCGAGACCGACCAGCCCCGCCAAGATCGGCCAGCTACCCGAACTCGCCAGGAACGCCGACACATCGGCGCCCGGCGCGGTGATGGTGAAGCTGCGTGTCGCGATCCACAGCTCGATGAGGCACGCAGCCATGCCCAGAGCGGCGACGGGCACGTAGCGCGCGGACACTTCGCCGCCGAGCAGCTTGTTCACGACTAGCGATCCGCCGGCGACCGCCAAGGAAAAGACGAGCAGGAACAGCGTCACCACACCTGCGCCCGCGCCCAGCGTCCCGCTGACCAGCGGCGCGAACTCCGACAACAGGATCGCGCCGACGGAGAAGAACCAGCTGATGCCAAGGATCGCCAGCCATACGCCGCGACCGGCCCGCGCCACCGACAGAATCTCGACCGTGCTGCGCCACACGTTGCGCTCGATGACAAGCCCCGGTGCCGCCGCCGGCGCACTCGGCACCGCCAGGCTGGCGACGAAGCCGACCGCTGCTACCGCCACTGCCGCCAATCCGGCTTCCCACGCCGGGATGAGGCCGCCGAGCAACTGCCCAGCCAGGATCGCCAGAAACGTCCCCGCTTCGATCAGCCCGGTGCCGCCCATAAGCTCGTGCCGACCGAGATGCTGCGGCAGGATCGAATATTTGACCGGTCCAAAGATCGTCGAGTGCACGCCCATCAGGAACAGGCACGCGAGCAACACGGGTACCGACTGGAACCAGAAGCCGCCCAATGCCAGCACCATAATGCCGATTTCGGCGGCCTTTACCGCACGTACCAGCACTGCCTTGTCCCATTTGTCGGCAAGTTGACCGGCAAGGCCCGACAACAGGAAATAGGGCAGGATGAAAAGCCCGGTGGCGATCGTGGCCAGTAATTCTGCCTTCGCCGGCGCTGCGGCGTAAAGCGTGAAGTTGGCGAGGAACAGCATCGCGAACTTGAGCAGATTGTCGTTGAACGCCCCCAGAAACTGGACGACGAACAACGGTGCGAAACGGCGCTTGCCGAGCAGCGACAGATCTGGTGCGGACATGGACCGGGCTCCCTTTGTTTCGGGCGATAGCGATGAAAGCTTAACGGGTCTCGTCGGGCAGGTAGCGGCTGTAGAGCCAGCCGACGCCGATCAGGCTGAAGCCCAGCGCGGCAAAGGACGCGATGCGTGCAAGGCCATCAAGGCCCGCCGCATCGAACAGGAACACCTTCACCACCGCGACCAGCATCAGCGCTAGGCTGGCAAGGCGCCAGTCGCGGGCGCGACGGACGATCCCGATGCACAGGAACGCCCCCGCGAGCACCAGCGCTAGGATAGACCGCGCGATCTGCTCGCCCGCCCCGGTGCCGGTCCAAAGCGGCATCGGCGTGTGGCTGATCTGCCTGAGGATTGTGAAGGCGGCAACGACGATCAGCAGCATGAGCGCGCCATCACGCTGGCGGGCGGCAGCGGGCAGCACGCGCGGCGCCTGCCACAGCAGCCCGCCCATGATCGCATAGGACAGCGCCAGCCACGGTCCCGCCTGCTGCGGCTCGAACAGCGGATTGAGGACGATCCCCGTGAACCACACGCCATGGCCGACCGCCGCAGCGCCGAACGCGAGGGCGGCATCGTCGCGCCGCCATCTCCACGCGGCGACCGCGGCGATCGCCAGCATCCCCTCCCAAAGCATCCGCTCCACCATCGACCGAGCGAGAAACGCGGCATGACTGTCGATCCCGACCACGCGCACCAGCGCGACATGCGCCGCCACCACCAGCAGCACACCCGCACCGATGGCGGCACCGCGCCGGATTGCGTACGGAAAGGGCAGGAGCCGCAGCGCCACCAGCAGCGCCCCACCCGGCAGCGCGATCCGTACGAAAGTGTTACCCAGACTAGGCCAGGCGTCAACGAGCACCACGGCACCCTTAGCGGCGACCAAAGCCGAGCCCGCCCAGGCCACCAGCGGAACGATCGTCCAGCCCGTGGCAATGGCACCGGCCGCCAGCGCGGCTGGCAGAACGATCGCACGACGCGAAACGGCGAGCGCGCACAGCATGACGACGGGTACGAGCGGCACCATGCTTTCCGATACGAGCTGCGCCATCGCGCCATAGCCGATCAACACCGCCGCCGGCTGCATCACCGCTGCGCGCGTGCCCGTCGAGCGGATCGCCAGACCCAGCCCCGCCATGGCGGGCACGATCCACGCGGCGACCTGCCCCCTCGCCGCCTCGCCGAACAGCCGGCCCATGCCTTCGCCGACGCCCAGCAAAGCCATCGTCGCCATGCCGAAGACCCAGCCCGCGCGCTCGATACGCCGATCATCCGCCAGGCCGGCGAGCGTCATCATCGCGGCGCACAGCAGCGCCGCCGCCGACGCCCACCCTGCGAAGGGCAACATCTGTGCCGCGGCCAGCGCCAGCAAGCCCGCCGCCGTGATCGCCAGTGTCGCAACGCGCGTATCGTCAGCTCGTCCGGCCACCCGCCATCCGCGCGCGGCCACGCCTGCCGCCAGTACGGCGCCGACCAAAGCCACGAAGCCGACATGATCGAAACGCAAGGCTGGCAGCACGCCGATGGCCACCGCGACGGCCGCCACCATCGGGGCATCGACCGGCCGGGCCTCTTCCCCCCACACGCGCAGGGCGGCGGGAACCGCGTGAATGGCAACCAGCGCCGCCAGAAGCGCTCCCATCCCCGCGACGGTCGGCGCTGGCCAGGCGACGCCGAGCAAGATCGCCACGCCCAGCGCCAGCGCCGGAAGGTCTGCGAACAGTGGCTCTCGTCGCGACAGCCAAAGGATCGCCAGCGAGATCAACCCGAACAATCCCCAGTCGAGCAGCGCGAACCCACCCAGCGCAACCAGCGCGGCCAGCTGCGCACAGCCGAGCACGGCTGCCGCGAGGCGCAGAAGCGCGGCACGGTCACCGGCCAGCAGCAGCGGCAACGCGATGGAGAGCGCCAGCGTGTAGAGGCCGACCGACAGCGCCGCCGCCAGATCGAGCGCACCGCCCAGGATCAGCAGCGCCCCCCAGCCGAAGCCCCCGGCCAGCGCCAACGCGCCAAGCCACCACCAACGCTGCTGCCGTCCCAGCGCGCACAGCCCACCGACGGTCAGCGCCAGATACAGCGTCAGCAACGGCACGTTCGGCTCACCGGCGCCGACCAGCGCCGGCGCCGCCAGACCACCCATCAGCCCGAGCAGCGCACTCGGCGCGCCGAAGCGCAACGCCAACGCACAGGCCAGTCCTGTCACCAGTGCCATCGCGACAAAGGCCGTGCCCGGCCCGATCAGATCGTAAAGATGCGCCGCCGCCAGCGTCACCGCATAGAGCGTGGCAATGCCGGCGCCCGCCAGCGACTGGCGCACCCGCGGATCGCGCACCACGGCCTCGCGCCGCATCGCCACTTCCGCGCCACCGATCAGGCCAGCGCCGAAAATCAGCCCGAACATCACCCGCACCCAAGGCGAGAGAAGGCCCGCCTCGATCGAGTAGCGGACGACCAGCACACCCGCGACCGCCAGCGTCAGCCCGCCCGCCCAGATCGGCAGCCGCCGCCCGAACATATCCTCGAAGCGTGACGAGGGCGGCGAAATCTCGATCGCTGCCGACGCCGCCACATATACCTGCTGCGGGAGTTCGATGATCGGCGCCGGGGTCAAGACCTCCGGTTCGGCGATCGGCTTCGCCGGGCGATATTCGACATCATCCAGATCGGGGAACGGCTCAGGTGGGATGTATACAGATCGCGAAGCCGCCGCCGCTACCGGGGCCGCCGACGCCGTGAACCAGTCTTCCAACGTTGCGACGCGGTCGCGCAGCCGCCGGACCTCCTGCCACAGCAGCCCGATAGCCACGCACCCCACGATCAACAACAGCAGCGACATCGCCAACCTCCTCGATTCGCCGCCACGCTACCACGAATAAAGCAGTGCTCAATATTAAAATTAGACAATGCTCAATTATTGACCTATCGCCCTTCCATGGGACGTCGATCCGACCACAGCCGCGCCGAGCTCGAGGAGTTGATCATATCGACAGGGTCGGCGCTGATCGCCGAGGCGGGATTGGGCGGATTCTCCGCGCGCGAGGTCGCGCGACGGATCGGTTACTCGATCGGCACGATCCACAACGTCTTCGGCACAGCCGACAGACTGATCGCTGCGATCAACACGCGCAGCTTCGCCGCCTGGGCAGGATCGCTGCGTGAACGACTGGACGCCACCGGACCCGATGGCGACCGGATCGCGGCGCTGGTCGACGGCTATTTTGGGTTCGCGCGTGAACATCCGCATCTCTGGACCGCGATCTTCGACCACCGCCTGCCCCCCGACAGCGGACTGACAGAGGCCGACGAAACAGGCCGCAGCCTGCTGACCCGTATCGTCGTCGAGGAGATAGCACATGCTGTCGACTGCGAGGCCGACGACGACCTCGCCACCCTCGCGCGATCGCTAATCGCGACGGTGCACGGTCACTGCGCCTTCGCGATCAGCGGCGCGTGGGCTTTGATGGGCGAAGCAGCGCCGGAGGCGGCGGCTTTAACACGCGTGCGGGAGGCACTTGCCGCTCGATCTGCGCGCTGATCATCCTGCCGGACGACACAGCTTTCCAGTAAGATGGACTGATTTCAATCTTCCATGGCCCATCGTAGCACGCGCACGCGGCCCGCTTGAGTATCGTCGAGAGGGAGCAGCACGCCATCGAAATACCGCTCGCGGAAGAGTGCGATACTTTCGTCCTCATCCATATGTCGCGCCACTAGGTCGGATCGACATTCAGGATTCCCAAACGACGTGAAGGCTGATTCATAGGCGCCCGTGTCGAGACGCGGAGCGGATAATGGGGATCAAGCGGTACGAGCTGAGCGAGGCGCAATGGTTGCGGATTGCATCGCTGGTTCCGGGCAAGACGGCTGATCCCGGCCGGACAGGCGCGGATAACCGCCTGTTCGTGAACGGATGT